>JAEKLF010000127.1 GCA_019509985.1 Burkholderiales bacterium
AGCGCGCGCTCAAGCGCAGTGGCGGCGCGAACAAGCTCATCGACGGCTACACGCCGGCGCAGCGCTTCTTCCTGAGCAACGCGCTGGTGTGGCGCACCAAGGTGCGCACCGAGTTCCTGATCAACCAGCTGCGCACCGACTCGCATTCGCCCGCCAAGGCCCGCGTGCTGACACCGATGAGCAACTCGCCCTACTTCGCGCAGGCGTTCAGCTGCAAGCCGGGTAGTGCGATGGTGGCGACGGATCCGATCACGGTCTGGTGACATCCAGCGAGCCCTGCTACTTCATGGCTCCTGGCGCATTGCATGCGCGGCGCCCGTGTCCGCGTGTTTCAGCGTCTTCTCCAGGTCCGCTTCGATCGCATCAGCGGCCGCCGTATTGCCGAGCTTGCGTTCCGCCTGCATCAGCCCACGCCTCGGTCCCACTCGGCCTGGGTTGAGGACGAGCGCACGCTCGAACTGCAACCGCGCTTTCGAGGCGTCGGACGGCGCCAGCATCGCGCCGAGCAGTTCGCGCGTCGGCTCGTCGACCTGCGGCGGCCCGAATGCGGCCGGCAGTGCGTCCTCTTGACTGGCGACTGCTTCCAGCATTGACACACCTTCGACGCGGTCGCCGGTGAACAGGCGCCTGGCCCCATCGAGCTGGCCGACCTGGATCGCGAGGACACGACGATAGGGACTGTCGGGTTCGATATTGAGCCTATCCATTTCGGCATGAAGCCGCGCGGCGCTCGCGGCCGCCTGCGCAGCCGTCGCGCCGAATTGGTCGGCAGCGCCTCGGCGTGCAGCGAGGATGGCCGCGCCGTAATCACGCAAGAACGCGGCGTAAAGCACAGGTCCTGGTTCCGGCGCCCAGCCGAGAACCTCGCTATCCGGCGGCGCATCGAGCAGGTACCGCAGTCGCATGGTGTAGAAAGTACCGACCGCCGAATCCTCCGGGTCGAACTGTCCGGACTCATTGATTGGCGAACGCCCGCTCATTTCCGCGAGGCACCGCGCGATGAGCCGCTTGGCAGCCGCATAGCGACCCTGCTGGAGGTAGCCGTAGTTCAGCCAGATGTGGCCGTGCCCGCAACGGGGTGGCCGCGCGCCTCGCTGCGAGGCTCGGCGCGCTCCTACAGCGAGTGCGTTTTCGTTGGCGGCGACGACTTCGTCCCACAACCCGAGGGCCAGGTAGATGTGCGAGGCCATGTGCAGCGCGTGCGGCGACTCGGGGGCAATCTTGGCGTAGGCCCGCGCCGCCTTCAGACCCAGGGGCGCATGCGCAGCGTCGTCGACCGAGTGGACCAGGTAGTGGGCGACGCCCGGATGCTGCGGGTATTGCCGGAACGGTTCCTCCAGCAGGGCGTAGGCCTTCATGTAAGTCGGCACGTCACGCCCCGCGTGCGCGGTGCCGAGAAGCGCGAGCGCATAGAAGGCGGTGGCGTCGACGTCGTCCGGCCAGCGTTCGTGCAGTCGCTGCATCGCCTTCGCGTAGAGCCGGTCACGTTCAAACTTGTCGCCATCCCCATAGAGGATTTCGACCGCCTCGAGGTAGGCACGTTCGCGATCCGTCCCGGCCTTGGCGAGCCGGGCAGCCCGGTCGGGTGCGAGTCGGACAAGCACGGCGCGCGCGGCGTTCGCGTCCTGCTGCATCCATACCGCGTGGTTGTTTGTCATCGCCTCGCCCCAGTAGGCGAGCGCGAAGCCGGGATCCGCCTCCTGCGCACGCCGGAACGCCACAGCGGCATCCTGGTATTGGAAGTTGTGCAACTGCGCGAGTCCGTAGAGGAAGTCCGCCTGCGCACGCGGTGCACCGGAATTGGCGAAGGCCACGACACCCACGGTCGCCGCCCGCAGATCTTCCGCCGACGGCGCATCCGTGGGGTGTGAGGCAGCCGCCACATGCAACAGGACGGCGGCGGCGGCGAGAACGAAGCGTGTCTTCATAGGCTGCCTCCCAGCAAACGGGAACTGAGTTTAGTGGCGCCAGACGACTCAGTGGGTTCAGATGACTTGCGGCGCCGTGTCAACCAACCCATGAAGCCAAGGCCTCCCAGCTCCAGCGCCGCGCCCGACGTTCCCGGCATGGCGGGCGCCGGCCCGAACGCGCCGGTTTCGCCGTGAATCTCGCCCACACCAGTGATCCAGCCACGCTGACGCCAAGGTCGGCGCCTGGGTCGAACTCCCCACGATCTCGGAGCTGCTGCAGTGGCACTTGCCGCAGTTGCGTCATTGGTGCGGGCCGTGACGGGCAGCAGTGGCGGTGCGCGCGTGCTCGTGACCCCAGCCAGGCCGCCTTGAAGCTGCCTGCCGAACGCGTCTACCGCCTGGCTCGCTGGATGTTCCGGAAGCTTCGACACCGCTGGCGGAGGCGCTGTCCTACGGCGCAGCGGCCTTGTTTGCTGAGCGTGGCCAGTCTGCGCCTTCCTGCGCCGGCGCGCTCTCTGGCGGCAGCATGCGCGCTACTGCCTTGTCCTTGAATGCTTGTCAGTACCGAGCCACTCCCGTCTTTCATCGCCGCACCATTCGCGCCGAATGCCCAGGCAAACAATCCCAAGCAGTCCCATCGACCACAAGAGGAACGTAGCGGGCTCGGGCACGGCTTGGACCGTTATAGAGGTGGTTGGCCCCACACCATAAGTGTCGTTGTAACCACCCGAGTAGAAGGCCGCGCCTCCACTGGTGCTGAAGGACGCCCGATAGCCTTCGGCTGTGATCTTCAGCGTGGTGCCGTCATAGGAAAAAACGGAGACGTCCTGACGCGACCACCCGCCGGAGGAATTCCTTTCATTGATGTAGTCGACGCCGAGAAAGCTGACGAGGCTGACTTCGGAAACATCGATCGTTTGATCATGATTCAGGTCAATCGCAGTGAACGACCCTGGCAACGATACGTAGCCGTAATCGACGACGTCCGGCGAGTTGAGGTCGTAGTACACGTGGTGCAAGTTGTGAAACGTGAAATCCCACTGTTCGGCACGCACGGAAGGAGCGGCCAATCCAAGCACCACTGCGAGGACGCTTGCACCAAAAGTCAGCTTGTTCATCAACATCCTTTTCAGATCGATGTTGCCGAGTCGACCATGCACGCCGGCCTAGAAAAATCCCTAACAGTTGGGTCGCGGTGATCGCCCGCTCAAGCCCAGGGGTCGCTGCGCGGTTCGAGTGCGGGACTCCCGTGCTGAAACAGGGCGCCCTCCCGCAGCGGCCCGCAGTGTGTCCGCGCGCGAAAGTCCGGCTGCTATTTCCAGCCATGACGGAAGACACCCGAGCGGGCAATCACCGTTGACAGCGCGCCATGACGAATGGCATGCAGACGCCATTTGAAGTGAAGCAGGCTTCATGCAATTCAGCCACGGTTTTCCGCGGGCCGTCGCACGCTGCCGGCAACTCATCGCTTGCGGCTTGGGCCCGCTCACTCTGACGCCTAGCCTGAGCACAGGTCGACGTATTTCACGTCACTGCCCCCCCCGGAACCCACAGGAGCTCGTCATGTCCACTGCCTACTCGATCGCCCGGCGCACCTTCTCACTCAACAGCCTGTTTGCGGGCGCCGCCTGCGCCATCGCATTGGCCCTGACGGCCGGCCCAGCGCTGGCTCAATCCAGCGACATGGGTCGCGTCGAAATCAGCGGCCGCGTTGTCGAAGCACCGATCCGCTACGACGTGCTCGCCAACTGCAACGACATCGAAGGCCAGCTGCAGGGCGCGCTGGACAACACCTGGGTCCACCAACGCCGCTATGGCGAGGTGAAGGTGCAGTTCGCCATCGAAAACGGCGTCGTCCGTGGCGTGCAGGCCGATGGCATTTCCAGCGCGGTGGCCCGCGACGTTCGCCACGCAGTGAATCGCCTGCATTGCGGCCCACAGGCCACGGCCAGCGCGCAGATCTACAGCTTCAGCGTCGACTTCGTGGACCCGAACGCTCGCCCCGGCGACACGCAGATGGCAAACACCCAGCGAGGCGTGCGCGTCGCGCTGCTCAGCAAGTGAGCGCCTGAGCGACGGCAGCGTCCGCGGCCTCCAGCGGCAGAGCCAGTCGCGCGGCCGCGCCGCCGGCCACTTCGTCGCGTTGAGCGCCAGCCCAGACGGGCGCGGGGAAGTGGCTGTCCCAGTCGAAGCGGGCGATGACGTGCCAGTGCAGATGCGGCACGACATTGCCCAGGCTCGCGATGTTGACCTTGGTCGGCGCGAGCAAAGACCTTAGAACGCGCTCGATCTCGGTGACGGCATCCATGCACGCGTGTCTGTCCGTGTCCGACAGGTCGCTGAACTCGGCAGCATGCGTGGCCCAGATGAGTCGATAGAAGGCCGGAAAGCGCCGCGCCTCATCGCCGTCGGTGACGCGCACGACGCGGAACTGGGGCGTGCGCGCAACGACGAGCCCACCGTCGCTCTCGCACAGCACGCAGCTCACACCAGCACCCGCTCGATGCCGCCGTTATTGGCCTTGGCCACGTACTCCGGCATCCAGTTCTCACCCAGGATCTGCCTGGCCATCTCGACGACGATGTAGTCGGCTTCGAGCAGGCCGTTCTGCAGGTCATTCCCGTAGCGGGACAGTCCTTGCAGACAGCTCGGGCAGGAGGTCAGGATCTTCAGGTTGTCGTTGGCGCCGACCTTGCCCGACTCGCGCAGTTGCATCTCCGTCTTGCGCAATTCCTCTTCCTTGCGGAAGCGCACCTGCGTCGAGATATCCGGGCGTGTCACGCCCAGCGTGCCGCTCTCGCCGCAGCAGCGTTCGTTCTTGACGACGTTCTCGCCCACCAGCGCCTTCACCGTCTTCATCGGCTCCTGCAGCTTCATCGGCGAATGGCAGGGGTCGTGGTACAGGTAGCTGGTCTTGGAGCCGAGCGTGATGCCCTTTTCCAGCAGGTACTCGTGGATGTCGATGATGCGGCAGCCGGGGAAGATGTCCTCGAACTTGTAGCCCTGCAGCTGGTCGTAGCAGGTGCCGCAGCTCACCACCACCGTCTTGATGTCCAGGTAGTTCAGCGTGTTGGCGACGCGGTGGAAGAGCACCCGGTTGTCGGTGATCATCTTCTCGGCCTTGTCGAACTGGCCCGAGCCGCGCTGCGGGTAGCCGCAGCACAGATAGCCCGGCGGCAGCACCGTCTGCACGCCGGCATGCCAGAGCATGGCCTGCGTGGCCAGGCCCACCTGGCTGAACAGGCGCTCGGAGCCGCAGCCGGGGAAATAGAACACCGCCTCGGTCTCGCTCGCCAGTGCTGGCGGACGAATGATGGGCACGTAGTCCTTGTCCTCGATGTCCAGCAGCGCGCGCGCCGTCTTCTTGGGCAGGCCGCCGGGCAGCTTCTTGTTGATGAAGTGGATGACCTGTTCCTTGATCGGCGCCGAGCCCAGCGTCGCCGGTGGCGCGCTGGTCTGCTTGCGGCCGGCGGGCTTGAACAGGTCCACCGCGAAGCGCTGCACCTTGAAGCCGATGCCGACCATCGCGGTACGCGCCAGCTTGATGGTCTCGGGGTTGGTCGCGTTCAGCATGAACATGGCCGCCGCGTTGCCGGGCCGCCAGGTCTTCTGGCCCATCTTGCGCAACAGATTGCGCATGTTCATCGTCACGTCGCCGAAGTCGATGTTGACCGGGCAAGGCTTCTCGCACTTGTGGCACACCGTGCAGTGATCGGCGACGTCCTCGAATTCCTGCCAGTGCTTGATGGACACGCCGCGGCGTGTCTGCTCCTCGTACAGGAAGGCCTCGACCAGCAGCGAGGTGGCGAGGATCTTGTTGCGCGGGCTGTAGAGCAGGTTGGCGCGAGGCACGTGCGTCGCGCAGACCGGCTTGCACTTGCCGCAGCGCAGGCAGTCCTTGATGGAGTCGCTGATCGCGCCGATGTCGCTCTGCTGCATGATCAGCGACTCGTGGCCCATGAGCCCGAAGGACGGCGTGTAGGCGTTGCGCAGGTCGGCCGGCATGGCCACGTCGCGGAGCAGCTTGCCCTTGTTGAAGCGGCCTTCCGGGTCGACGCGCTTCTTGTAGGCCGTGAAATTGGCCAGTTCCTCGTCTGTCAGGAACTCCAGCTTGGTGATACCGATGCCGTGCTCGCCGGAGATGACGCCGTCCAGCGACCGCGCCAGCGTCATGATGCGTGCCACGGCCTCATGGGCCGTCTGCAGCATCTCGTAGTTGTCGCTGTTGACGGGAATGTTGGTGTGCACATTGCCGTCGCCGGCATGCATGTGCAGCGCCACCCAGACGCGGCCGCGCAACACGTCCTTGTGGATGCGCTTGCATTCGGCGATCAGCGGCTCAAAGGCCACGCCGTTGAAGATGGCCTGCAGCGGCTTGAGGATCTGCGTCTTCCATGACGCGCGCAGCTCATGCGTCTGCAGCCCTTCGAAGAAGCCGCCGTCCGGACCATCCAGCCCGTCCAGCCACTGTTGCCACAGCTCCCCCACTTCGCGCAGCAAGGCCAGCGCCTGCTGCACGCGGTCTTCCAGCAGCTCGGCGCTCGGGATCTCGCGTGCGTCGTCGTCCTTGCCCAAGGGCAGGCGGCCCGTCGTGAACAGCGCCTGCAGCGCCGTCACCAGCGCCAGCTTGTTGCGCAGGGAGAGCTCGATATTGATGCGCTCGATGCCCAGCGTGTACTCGCCCATGCGCGGCAGCGGGATGACGACGTCCTCGTTCACCTTGAACGCGTTCGTGTGCTTGCTGATCGCTGCGGTGCGCTTGCGGTCCAGCCAGAATTTCTTGCGCGCATCGGCGCTGACGGCAATGAAGCCCTCGCCCGAACGGCCGTTGGCCAGGCGGACGACTTCAGAGGTCGCCCGCGCTACCGCATCGGCGTCATCGCCGACGATGTCGCCCACCAGCACCATCTTCGGCAGGCCGCCGCGCTTGCTCTTGGTCGCGTAGCCCACCGCCTTCAGGTAGCGGTCGTCCAGATGCTCCAGGCCCGCCAGCAGCACACCCGTGTCGGCGATCGAGAACATGTAGTCCTTGATGTCGACGATGCTGGGCACGCAGTCCTTGGGGTTGCCGAAGAATTCCAAGCAGACGGTGCGCACATGCGCCGGCATGCGGTGCACGATCCAGCGCGCGCTGGTGATGAGGCCGTCGCAGCCTTCTTTCTGAATGCCCGGCAGGCCGGCGAGGAACTTGTCCGTCACATCCTTGCCCAGGCCCTCCTTGCGGAAGACGCGGCCGGGAATGTCCAGGCGCTCGGTCTTCTCCAGCTTCGTGCCGGACGCATCGAAGTAGCGCAGCTCGAAGCTCGCCACCTCCACGTCATGGATCTTGCCGAGGTTGTGGTTCAGGCGGATGACCTCCAGCCACTTCGCCTCGGGCGTCACCATCTTCCAGCTGGCCAGGTTGTCCAGCGCCGTGCCCCACAGCACGGCCTTCTTGCCGCCGGCATTCATGGCCACGTTGCCGCCGATGCAGCTGGCCTCGGCGCTGGTCGGGTCCACCGCGAACACGAAGCCGTTGACCTCGGCCAGGTCCGCCACGCGCTGCGTGACGACGCCCGCCTCGCTAAAAATGGTCGGCACCTCACGGTCCAATCCGGGCAGCTGCAGCATCTCGACGCCGCGCAGCGCTTCCAGCTTCTCGGTGTTGATGACGGCGCTGTTCCACACCAGCGGAATTGCGCCGCCGGTGTAGCCCGTGCCGCCGCCGCGCGGGATGACGGTCAGCCCCAACTCGAAGCAGGCGCCCACGAGGCCCGCCATCTCGGCCTCGGTGTCCGGCGTGAGCACGACGAAGGGGTACTCGACGCGCCAATCGGTCGCGTCCGTCACGTGCGACACGCGCGACAGGCCGTCGAACTTGATGTTGTCCTTGGCCGTGTGCTTGGCCAGCTTCTTGGCCGAGCGCTTACGCAGCTCCGCGACGCGCTCGAACATGGTGGCGAAATCGGCCACCGCGCCGTGCGCGGCCTTCAGCAGCTCGCCCACCGCGGCGTCGCGCTGCGCATCGGCGGCGGCGTCGCGGCGCTTCTCCACCTCGGCAAGACGGTGATGCAAAGCCTCAATGAGCTGGCCGCGGCGCCTGGGATTGTCCAGCAGGTCGTCCTGCAGATAGGGGTTGCGCTGCACCACCCAGATGTCGCCCAGCACCTCGTACAGCATGCGCGCGGATCGACCCGTGCGCCGCTCCAGCCGCAGCTTGTCCAGCAGCTCCCAGGCCCGGGAGCCCAGCAGGCGGATGACGATCTCGCGGTCCGAGAACGAGGTGTAGTTGTAGGGAATCTCGCGCAGACGAGGAGGCTCGCCGGCGTGTGCGGTGTCGGCTGCGTCAGCGGCAGCCGGCATCAGGGGATGCGGGGCATTCATAGAGGGAAAGGATCGTATCCCAGGGGTGCGTTTTCGCGGATTGCCCCGCAGAATTGACGGGATGAAGCCCTGGCCCTATCCCTTGTGGCTCGCCCACCGCGGCGCGGGCAAGCTCGCCCCGGAGAACACGCTGGCAGCCTTCCGATTGGGGGCGGGGTTTGGCTGCCGAGCCTTCGAATGTGACGTCAAGCTCAGCCAGGACGGCGAAGCCTTTTTGCTGCATGACGATACGCTGGAGCGAACGACCAGCGGCCAGGGTTCGCCGGCCGAGCAGGATTGGGCCGGGCTGTCGCGGCTGGATGCCGGCGCCTGGCACAGCCCGCCCTACGCCGCCGAGCCGCTGCCACGCTTCGCGCAGATCGCCGCCTTCTGCCAGGCCAATGGCTGCATGCTCAATGTCGAAATCAAGCCCTGCCCCGGCGAAGAGGCCCGCACCGGCGCGGCCGTGGCCCGCGAGGCCGCGCGACTCTGGGCCGGCGCGCTGCCGCCGCTGCTCAGCAGCTTCAAGCCGGAGGCGCTGGCCGCCGCTCGCGACGCCGAACCCGCCCTGCCCCGGGCGCTGCTGCTGGACAAGTTGTGGGACGGCTGGTTCGAACGCGCCCAGGCGCTGGAGGTCGTCGCGGTGATCACGAACTACAGATTGATGGATGCAGCGCTGATCCAGCGCCTGCATGCCAGTGGCTGGCGGGCGCTGGTCTACACGGTCAACGACGAAGCCATCGCCCAACGCCTGATCGCCGAGGGCATCGACGGCCTCATCACGGATGCCGTGAATAAGCTCGGTCCAGGTAGCGCGATGCTGACGGACTGACCTGCAAGCGCCGCCCGCGCTAGCGCAATAGGCAGAGTAGTTTTCGGGGCGGGCTTCGCGTTGGTCTTTGGCGGGTGCATGCATCCAAGTGGGCGCGTCACCGAACCGCGTGCTGGCGCATTTCGGTATCGTGAGGCCTCACGACGCCGCTGACAGACCCGCATACCGTCGCAGATGCGCGGCCGTTTCACCAGTGCCCTTGGCTGCCATCTGGGCCACCGTCCCTTCGAACACCACGCGGCCGCCGCGTCGACCCGCTTCGGGCCCCATGTCGATCAGCCAGTCTGCCCGGGCGATCATGTCCAGCTGATGTTCGATCACGACAACGGTGGCGCCGCGTTCGATGAGCCGGTCGAGCAATCCAAACAATCGATCGATGTCCGAAAGATGCAGGCCCGATGTGGGCTCATCGAGCACATAGATTCGACCCGACTGGCCCAGTTCCGTGGCCAGCTTCAGACGTTGCCGTTCCCCGCCCGACAGACTGGATAGTGGTTGGCCGAGCGACAGGTAGGCAAGCCCGACTTCGTCGAGGCGGGCCAGCACAGACGCGATCTCCGGCTTCACAAAGAATTCGCTCGCTTCGGCGACGCGCATGGCCAGCACCTCGGCGATGTTCTTGCCGCGCAAGCGGTACTGAAGAACCTCTTCAGTGAACCGACGTCCTTGGCAGCGCTCGCAGATGCTGACGATGGGCTCCATGAATGCGAGGTCCGTTTCCGTGGTGCCAAGGCCCTTGCACACGGGGCAGGCGCCGCCCGAGTTGGCGCTGAACAGCGACGCGCTGGCCGCGTTCGCCTGGGCAAAGAGGCTCCGGATGGCATCCAGGATGCCCGTGTAGGTCGCCGTGTTCGAACGGCGCGAACCTGAAATGGCCCCCTGGTCAATGCACACGACCTGGGGGTAGGTGCGGACGAAGGCGCCGTTGATCAGGCTGCTCTTGCCCGAACCGGCCACGCCCGTCACGACCGTCAGGACACCCGTCGGGATCGAGACACTCACGTCTTTCAGGTTGTGCTGGGTGGCGTGCGTGATCGGCAGCCAGCCCGATGGCGTGCGCGGCGTGGCATTGATGCGTGCCGGCCGCGACAGGCTGCGCCCCGTGGGCGTGTCGGCCAACCGCAGGGCCTGCACATCGCCCTGAAAGACCACGGTGCCACCGGCGTCCCCGGCGCCCGGGCCGATGTCGATGACGTGGTCCGCCGCGACGATGACGTCGGGGTCGTGTTCCACCACCAGCACCGTGTTGCCCTTGTCGCGCAGGTGCCGCAGCAGATTGTTCAGGCGCGCAACGTCGCGCGGATGCAAGCCCACGCTGGGTTCGTCGAAGATGTAGCTCATGTCGCTGAGGCCGCTGCCCAGGTGGCGAACCATCTTCACGCGTTGGGATTCCCCGCCCGACAGGCTCGTCGTTTCGCGGCCGAGGCTCAGGTAGCCCAAGCCGATGTCGACCAGATGCCGGACCCTGTAAGCCAGCGCCGGCACCATGCTGGCGGCCAGCGGCGCGTCGACGTGGCCGATGACGGCCAGCAGCTCTTCCACCTCGATCGCGCACCAGTCGGCGATGTTCCGGCCGTCAATGCGGCAACTCAACACCTTCTCGTTGAGGCGCGCTCCATGACACTGCGGGCAAGGCCCGGCGGTCACCAGCCGATCCCATTCGGCGCGGTCCAGTCCTTTGATCTCGCTGATGTTGCGGCTCAGGAAGTTGCGACGGATGCGTGGCAGCACGCCCTCATAGCGGCTGCTCGGCGGCCAGCCGGGCGCCGGGTTCAGGATGGGCACGTCCTGCGCGTAGAGCAACGTTTCCCACTCCTCGTCGGTGTAGTCCTTGAGCGGCTTGTCGTTGTCGAACAGGCCGCTGCGCACATAGCGCTTCCAGCGGTAGCCGCCGACGGCGAACGCGCTGAATTGGATCGCCCCCTGGTTCAGCGAGCGCTGCCGGTCGAACAACCGGTCGATGTCGATCGTGTCGACCTTCCCCAAGCCTTCGCATCGCGGGCACATGCCGTCAGGATGGTTGAACGAGAAGATGTTGGAGTAGCCGACGAAGGGCTGTCCCACCCGCGAGAACAGCAGGCGGATCAGCGCAAGGATGTCGGTGGCCGTGCCGACCGTGGAGCGCGCATTGCCGCCCAGGCGCCGTTGATCGATGACGATGGCCGCACAGAGGTTCTCCAGCACGTCGGCATCCGGCTGGGCGTGGTGCGGCAGACGGTGCCGCACGAAGGTGGAAAAAGTGTCGTTCAGCTGCCGCTGAGACTCAGCAGCAATGGTGTCGAAGACGAGCGAAGACTTGCCCGAGCCCGACACCCCTGTGAACACCGTGATGCACTTCTTCGGGATGTCGACGCTGACGTTGCGCAGATTGTTCTCTCGGGCGCCGACGATGTGGATGAAGTCGGTGAATGGCGATGGATGTCTCGGCATGGAGGAGCGCTTTGCCTGCATGACCAACGGCGGCAATCAATGTGCCCATGCCGAGCCAGGCGAGACGCGGCCATCTGTTCGCTCAGCGTCGCCTTCGCGCGCTTGGGGTGCCGTGCCACCGAGGTCGCGGGACAGAGCTCGAACTGAACCGCAAAGCAGGTGACCAAAGCCCTGCCGCGCGCGCCCAGACGCCCAGGCGCTTCAGAAAGGCTCCGTCAACCGAGCTCCACATTGCGCACAGCTTGTTGTGTGGCACTTTGCCACATAGAATTTCGCCATGGCTCAGTCAATCCGCGTCTCCGACGATCTGTACGACATGGCTCAGAACGCGAGCCAGGCCTTGGGGCGGTCGCTGGCCCAGCAGATGGAGTACTGGGCAAGGCTGGGTGCAGCTCTGGACGCGGCCGGGATTTCTGCCCCGGCGGCGATGACCCTGCTGGGCAACGGCGTCTCGGCCGATGGCTTTGTCGCGGCCGCCCTGGGTCGCGTCGTTTCCGGCGATGGTGGCTTGCCGTCGCTCAAAGACCGTCAGCGCAAGGATGCGGAGGACGTGATCGCAGGGCGCCGCTCCGCGCGCAGCCTCTGGGCAATCCAGAAGGGCGATCTGGACGGCTTCGTCTTCAAGTTCAATCGGAACTCAGAGTTCGATCGCGCTGCTGAAAGCTGGTGATGAAGCGCAAGGCGGAGGCGGTCACACCTCGCGATGTCTTTCTGCGCTTGTTGGACGTTGCGGGCGAGGACATCTTGATCGGCGGACAAGCGCTTGCCGTCTGGGTGGAGCACTACGGCATCGAAGCGCCCGAGGACGTGCCGACCATCTCACGCGACGTCGACTTCTTGACGTCCTCGCCGTCGGCCAGGGACAGCGTGAAGCGGTACGCGAAAGTGCTGGATGGAGACGCGCACGTCTACGAGAGCACCCGGATTACCGCCTTGGTCGGCCAGGCCTACAAGGACATCTCGGACGACGAGGTCCTCAACGTGGATGTCCTCTGGACGGTTTTTGGCCTTGGTGACGTTCGTGGGAATGCCGTTGAAGTCACAAGGGGCGACGTCACGTTTCTTGTCATGCACCCGTTGGACGTGCTTCGAAGTCGTCTCGCGAACTTGTACAAGCTCCCTGAAAAGGACAATGCGACCGGGGTGATGCAGTTGAGGCTCGCCGTCGATGTCGCTCGAGCCTACCTGCGCGAAGAGGCGAAGCGGTTCAGTGCCAAGGAGCTCGCGGCCGACAGGAGCCCACTGCAGCCGCTGGTCTCGACTATCGAGAAGCTGGCAATCGATGACGCCGGGCGCAAGATCGCCAAGCGGCACGGTGTGCATGTCGCCGATTCCATCGATCCCTTGCTGATCCCGGCGGGACCCTTCTGGGAAAGGAAGTGGCCGGCGCTGAGCAAGCTGATGTCGGCCGAGTACGCTGCGCAGTTCATCCCTCCCCAGCCACGGGCCGGGGCAGGAGAACGGCAGCGACGTTAGGAGCGCCGCGACCACGACGCCGAGAAGCCGAGTCAGGCCAGGATGCGGGAGTAGATGGCCGTGTCGCGCGCCGCGCCGTCCACGCCGAGCGTGTCATTGCGAAGTACGCCTTCCAGCTCGAAGCCGCAGCGCCGCGCCACCGCCGCGCTCTTCAGGTTGCGCGGGTCGCAGCGAATCTCCACGCGGCGAGCCGCCAGCTGGTCAAAGGCCAGTGCCGTCAGCAGCCGCACCGCCTCGCTGACGTGCCCCTGTCCCAGCGCCTCGGGGCGAATCCAGTAGCCGATCTCGAAGCGCCGCACCGTCCAGTCGATGCGGTGCAGGCCCGTGCCGCCGAGCAGCCTGCCCGGGCTGCCGTCAGCACGGCGGGCGTAAATCTGGAAGCACAGGTCACGGCGCGTGATGAAGTCGACCAGCATGCGGCGCACGACCAGCTCCGAGCTTTCGGCGGTTGGCGCGTCCTGGGCCCAGGGCATCCAGGGCCGCAGGTGGGACAGCGACTGCGTGATGACGACGGCCATCTCCGCGCCAAGGCCGGCGCGCGGCGCCTGCAGCACCGTGCGCTCGCCGTCCAGGCGCTCGGGGATGTCGATCAGCAGGGGGTCCAGCGTTTGTTCGCTCATGCGGTCATCACTTCAACCGGCTTGGGCAGTTCGCGCACGCCTCGGATCACGTCGTGCCGCCAGGCCAGCAGCGCGAGCAGGCAGGCGCCCACGCCAGAGAAGCCGAGCGCCGAGCGCAGGCCGACATGCTCGCCCAGCCAGCCGCCGATCAACGCGCCGGGGCCTGCGGGCAGCAAGATGAGCCAGCGCATCGTGCTCGTCATTCGGCCCAGCATGGGCGCGGGCGTGACGGCCTGGCGCAGCGACAGGAAGTTGATGAAGATCAGCACGGCTCCCATGCCGAAAGCAAACAGCATCAGTCCGAAGCTGACGACGCCCGCCATGCCAGCCGGCGCCAGCGCCAGTTGCAGCCAACCGACGCCGCAGGCCGCGTAGCCCAGCACCAGGCAGGGCCCGGGGCCGATGCGGCGGCTGATGCGGTGGCCGAAGATGCTGGCCAGCACGGTGCCGGCGCCCAGGGCGATGTAGGACGAGCCCACGGTCTGTGGGCTCAGCTGCAGCTCGCGCGTTGCGAACAGGATCTGCACGACCAGGGCCGCGTTGTGGAAGAGCTGCCAACCGCCGCAGGCGGAGGCCAGGCTGACCAGCAGGCGGCGTTCGCGCACGAAATGCAGGCCGGCCTTCAGCTCGGTCCAGAAGTCCTGGCCGCGGCTCGGCGACAGCGTCTCCGTGACCTGGATGCCGCGCAGGATGGCGGCGGACACGAGCAGCAGCAGCGCGTCCACGGCCAGGGCCAGCGGCGCGCCGAAGAGCTTGATCAGCGCACCGGCCAGGCCGGGCCCCGCGACCTCGGCGCCCGACGAGGCCAGTGCGTTCTTCGCATGCGCCTCCACCAGCCGCTCGCGTGGCACGACCTGGGTCAGTACGATCTGCGCGGCGCTGCCAGCCACCGTGTAGACGCAGCCGAGCACGAAGCCGACGACGTAGAGCCAGCTCATGCTCAAGGCACCCATCCACGCGGCAAGCGGCACGCTGGCGACGGCGACGGCCAGCAGGCTCTCGCCGACGACGTAGACGGGCAGCTTGGCGCAGCGGTCCAGCAGCACGCCGGCGGGCAATGAGAACAGCACGAAGGGCAGGATCTCCATCGCCTGCAGCAGACCCATCTGCGTGGGGCTGGCCTGCAGCAGCACGGCGGCCGTCAGCGGCAGCGCCAGCATGGTGATCTGGCCGCCCAGCGACGAGATCAGGATGGACGACCACAGCCGCCGGTAGACGAGGTCGCGCAGCAGGTCACCCGGCGCGAGGGCAAAAAAAGAAATCAGACGAGACCACATGGCTAGCTCAACTCAGAACGACTCGACGAGCGGGCACCGCCCGCTGGGGCTTGGGACGCGCGTGAGCGCAGTCAGTCGAGGTCGAGCAGCTTGGTCATGGGCCGAGATGCTAGCAGCGCGGCCCCGCGGTGTCGCGTGCCGGCGGTCATGCCTCGCGCACGATAAGTTCGGCGTAGCCCGTGGCCGGGTCGACGGCGCGCGACAGCGTTCCCGGTGGCAGTGGCGCCAGCAGCAGCTCGGCCGTCGTGCGCACGACGCAGCCGGCGCAGACGTGGCCGCCGAGCACATGCCCCGCCGCGTCCGACACGGCGATGTGCAGGTGGACGCCGTCGGGCGTCAGGCTGCCGGACAGGGACAGGATCTCGAGCGGGCCGGCGATGAAGGTCGGCTCCGATGCCTCAGCCAAGCGGATCTGCGCCTGTGACAGGCTGCCGATGTCGGCGACGACAAAGCCGGTACCGGCCAAGGCCTGCAGTGCGCCACGCAGGTCATCGCCGGGCAACAGGCGTCGTGCCTCGAAGCTCATGTCAGAAGCCCACCGCGGCGCCGTCGCGGCGCGGGTCGCTCGCCGCCACATAGCCTTCGACACCCGGCGCACCCAGCCGCCAGATGAACTGGCCGGCGCCGAAGTCCTGATAGCTGTCGTGGATGTCGCCGATCTCGTGGCCGCGCCTACGCAGCCTCTCGATGGTGTCGGCCGGCATGTGCGGCTCGATGTTGATCGACAGACCCTCGTTGAAGCGCCAGCGCGGGGCGTCGCAGGCGGCCTGCGGGTTCTGGCCGTAGCTGAGCATGCGCACCAGCGTCTGCAGATGGCCCTGCGGCTGCATGTTGCCGCCCATGACGCCGAAGCTCATGACCGGCGCGCCGTCCTTCGTGAGGAAGGCAGGAATGATGGTGTGGAAAGGCCGCTTGCCCGGCGCGACCTGGTTGGGGTGGCCGGCCGCCAGCGTGAAGCAGTGGCCGCGGTTTTGCAGGCTGATGCCGTAGCCCGGCAGCACCAAGCCCGAGCCGAAGCCCATGTAGTTGCTCTGGATGAAGCTGACCATCATCCCGGACTCGTCGGCCGCTGTCAGATAGATGGTGCCGCCCTTGATGGGGTTGCCAGCGCCGAATGTCTGGGCGCGCTGCGGGTCGATGAGTCTGGCGCGCGAGGCGAGGTAGCCGGAGTCGAGCAACTGTGCGGCGCTGACCTGCATTGCACCTGGTTCGGCCACGTAGCGATAGACATCCGCGAACGCGAGCTTCATCGCCTCGATCATCAGGTGCTGAGCCTCGGCGCTGTCGACGGCATGTGCCGTCACGTCGCAATGCTCCAGCAGGCCAAGCGCCATCTGTGCCGCGATGCCCTGGCCGTTGGGCGGGATCTCGTGCAGCGTATGGCCGGCGTAATCCTTGGCCAGCGGCGTGACCCACTCCGGCTTGTAGGCGGCCAGATCGGCCTCGGTCAGCGCGCCGCCGGTCTCGCGCGCGAAGCGGGCAAGTGCCGCCGCGATCTCGCCGCAGTAGAAGGCCTCGCCCTTTGTCTCGGCGATCAGCTTCAGGCTGCGCGCCGCTTCCGTGAAGCGGAACAGCTCGCCGACCTCGGGCGCGCGGCCCCCTGGCAGAAAGGCCTGCGCAAAGCCGGGCTGCGACGTGAGCTCGTTCAAGGCCGCGGCCATCGCCCATTTGCCCTGCACGATGGGCGGTACGGCATAGCCTCGCTCGGCGATCTCGATGGCCGGCTGCATCAGGTCGGCGAACGGCAGCTTGCCAAAGCGCTCACTCAACACCGCCCAGCCACCCACTGCGCCAGGCACCGTGACCGAGCCCCAGCCGCGCCTGGGCATGACCTGCCCCTTGAAGAACTCCGGCGTCCACGCCGCCGGTGCCGGGCCTGATGCATTCAGGCCGTACAGCTGCTGCCCGTCCCAGAGGATGCAGAAAGCGTCCGAGCCCAGGCCGTTGCTGCAGGGTTCGACCAGCGTCATGCAGGCGGCCGTGGCGATGGCCGCGTCGACCGCGTTGCCGCCCGCCTGCAGCATGCGCAAGCCGGCCTGGGCCGCGAGCGGATGCGAGGTCGAGACGATGTTGCGCGCGAACAGCGGGCTGCGCCGGCTCGGGTAGCCGGTGGTCCAGTTGAAGCGGGATGCGGTGTTCATGAGGGTCGATTCTGGCGGGTGTAAGGCTTTGCAACGCAAAGGCTGCGAGTCAACCGGCAACGCACAGACCTCGTTGTCACCTCAAGCTTTCGCGAAGCCCGCAACGATTTCTCAAACCACCCTGGAGCCCTCAAGATGAACACGCTGAAGACCACCATCGCTACCGCCCTCATCACGCTTGCCTCGGGCGTGGCCCTGGCGCAAAGCCCGACCCCGGCGACCGCTGCCGCACCGGCTGCTGCCAAGACCGCCGCAACCGCCCCGGCCACGACGGCCGTCGCCCAGGCTGCGACGCCGGCTACCCCCGCTGTTAAGGCTACCGCCGCGACGCCGGCCATGCCCGCCACGGCTGCTGCTCCTGCCGAAGCCGCCAGCGGCGCCAAGCACGCTCACAAGCACCACGCCAAGAAGCATGCCGAAGCCAAGGCCGGCGACGCGCCCGCCAAGACCGAAACCAAGACGCAGTAAGCGCATCAGCGCTCCGCGCGAGGCCGCAGTCCGCAAGGGCTGCGGCCTTTTTCCTGGCTTATCGTATCGGCGCGATCTCTTTCAGCGCTTTCACGGCACCCGCGCCGATGGAGGCGCCGAAGCGCTTGGCCAGGCGCTCGGCGACGTTGTCCTTGGGCGTGTAGTCGATGATGTCCTCGGCCTTGACGACCTCGCGGGCGACGTAATCCAGGTTGCCGTAATGGTCCGCTAGGCCGAGCTTGACGGCCTGCTCGCCGTTCCAGAACAGGCCGGAGAACAGGTCGGGCGTTTCCTTCAGGCGCTTGCCGCGGCCTTCGCGCACGACGGCGATGAACTGCTGATGGATCTGGTCCAGCATGGCCTGGGCGTAGGCGCGCTGCCTGGGGACCAGGGGACTGAACGGGTCCAGCATGCCCTTGTTCTCGCCGGCGGTCAGCAAGCGGCGCTCGACGCCGAGCTTGTCCATCAGCCCGGTGTAGCCAAAGCCGTCCATCAACACGCCGATGGAGCCGACGACCGAGGCCTTGTCGACGAAGATCTCGTCGGCCGCCGCGGCGATGTAGTAGGCCCCGGACGCACACATCTCCTCGACCACCGCATAGACCGGCTTGTCGTAGAGCTTCTTCAGCCGCTTGATCTCGTCGTAGACGATGCCGGCCTGCACCGGGCTGCCGCCGGGTGAGTTGATGCGCAGCACGACCGCCTGGGCCGCGTCGTCCTTGAAGGCGTCTTTCAGCGCGGCCAGCAGCAGTTCGGCACTGGCTTCCGAGTCGGCCGCGATCTCGCCGCGCACCTCGACAAGCGCCGTGTGCGGCTCGGCGGATGGCGTCACATGGTGGCTCTGCAGCCAAAGGCTGTAGACCAGCAGCGCCGCGAGCAACAGCCAGAACAGCCGGAACACCGTGCGCCAGCGCCTCTCCAGGCGCCGTTCGCGCAGGAAATCGCGCGCCAGCTGGGCCAGCAAGGTCGCGTGCTCGGGCGCCACCACGGGTGGCACGCCGATGGGCTCGCGCATGGGAGGCGGCAGGGTGTCGTCAGGGAGGCTCATATCAATCTTCAAAAGCGGGTTTGGTGTCGCGCGTGGGGTGCCAGTAGACCTGGCCCTCGCGCTCGGTGAGTTCGATCTTGGTCAGCCGCCCACGGTTGCAGGGGCCCATCAGGCATTGGCCGGTCAGCGGGTCGTAGACGGCGCCATGGATGCTGCACATGATGAAGCGCTTGTCGTTGTCGAGAAACTCGCCTTCCTGCCAGTCCATCTCGGTCGGCACGTGAGCGCAACGGTTCAGGTAGGCGACGGCCTTGCCGTCGAAGCGCAGCGCGAAGGCGCGCACCGGCTCGCGCCATTGAATGACGTCGAAGCTGACCGCCCTGCCGCGCTCGAGCAGCTCGGCCGAATCGCACAGGCGCTGCGGTGGCGCGACCGGATGTTCAAGCATGGCGGATCAGCCAGTCGTGCAGTTCGCGCGTGGAGTGCGCGATGAAGAGCGGCTTGAACTCGGCAAAGGTCTCATGGTCGTGCGCACCGAAGCTGACGGCCACGCAGGGCACGCCGGCGTTGACTGCCAGCTGCAGGTCATGCGTCGTGTCGCCGACCATGAGCGTGCGCTCGGGCTCGACGCCGAACTCGCGCATCAGTTCCAGCAGCATCTGCGGATGCGGCTTGGAGCGCGTCTGGTCGGCCGTGCGCGTGCCGTCGAACAGATGGCCCAGCTCGCTAGACGCCAGCACCCGGTCCAGGCCCGCGCGGTTCTTGCCGGTGGCGACGGCCAGCCAGTGGTGACGGGTCTTCAGCGCCTCCAGCATGTCCAGCGTGCCGTCGAACAGCGACAGCTCGTGTTCCGAGGCGAGGTAGTGGTGGCGGTAGCGCAGGCCCAGCTCGGGGTAGCGCTCCTCGGCCAGGCCCGGCACGGCATGCTCCAGCGCGTCGCGCAGGCCCAGGCCGATGACGTATTTGGCGCGTTCGAACTCGGGCTCGGGCAGTCCCAGGTCGACGGCAGCGCGCTGGATGCAACGGGCGATCAGCGCGGTGGAATCGAACAGCGTGCCGTCCCAGTCGAAGGCAATCAGGTCGAAGCGTTGGGGGCGGGAGGTCATGGGTTGATTGTCGTCGGGTGAAGGCCGGATCTCAGCAGCACGGCAGGCCCGGATGAACACCAGCCGCTCGAATTTCGGGACAAGCTTGGACGGCGAACGTGGGGTGTCACCTTGCGCCGCTCAGAAGGCGCATCCACCGTGCAGATGGCGACGATCGGCCTCGCAAGATGAATTCAACGCGCAACTTTGCGCATCAGCACCGCCGCCACAGCCGCGCCCAGCACACACAGCGCGGCGCTCGCCCACATCACCCACCGGTACCCGCTGATGAAGGCCTCGTGGATGGCGCTTTGGGCCGCGGCCCGGGTGGCCGCGTCCATGTCCCGCGGCAGCTCGATGG
>JAEKLF010000128.1 GCA_019509985.1 Burkholderiales bacterium
GCGCGCCGCGACGGCGTGGTCCACGTGAGCGGCAGCTATTCGCCCAAGAGCTTCTCGGACGCCGAATGGACGAGCGAGGAGCGAGACCGCTACCTGGCCGAGCTGGGCAAGGACGTCGATCAGATTCGCGCCCTGCTGGGCGGGTCGAACTGAATCAGTTGCGGCGGCCGGCGTCGGCCGTGGCCGCAGAAGTAGGCCCGGATGCTGTCGGCGCCGCCGCTCGCTCTGGGCCCAGCGCAGCGGGGTGTCAGGCGGTCAGGGGATCTGACGGCGGCGGCGCGCGACGAAGCCGCCCAGGCCCAGCAGGCCGGTGAGCAACATGGCCGCGCTGGCGGGCTCCGGCACCGGCGACAGGGCCGTGAAGGGCTGCGCCGCGCCGTTGCCGACGCTGACGCTGGTGATCGCCAGCGTGTGCGAGAAGTCGGCGAGGCCACCATTCTGAGCGCCGGTGAACAGGAAGGCGCCCACCATGTAGAAGTAGCGGCCGCAGGCCGGCGAAATGGGCGTGTCGCAGTCGATGCGCGTGCCGTTGGCGGTCACGTGGAGCGTGGTGTCGACGTCGAGGGCGCGGGTCATCGTGTCGCTCTGCGCGCCGAACACATCGAGATGGGTCTGCGTGCTGGACTTCGCGGTGATGAGCTGCTGCAGCAGCGCGTCGCCGCCGACGGCAAAGGCGTCGAGACCGGCCGTCTTCAGCAAGGCGTACTGGCTTTCGGTCGTGAAGTTGGCCTCCGAACCCGAGACCAGGGCAGTGACGGCCGCACCGGAGCGATCGGTGCCTGTTGCCCGATCGCCCGTGGTGCCCAGTTGGCCGTCGAGCTTCAGGTCGAAATGGATGGAGGTGTCCTGGTCCAGCACGGCCCAGTAGCCCACAAACGAGTGGCCGACCGCGACGCTGCCGGTGCTCATCGGCTCCAGCGGTGCGCCGGCGGAAGCGGAGGCGCCCAGGCTGTTGGCGCCCACGCGGGCGAAGGCCGACGCCAGCTTGCCGTTGGCGGCCTGGGAGTCTTCAGCCTGGCGGCTCAGCTGAGCGGCGGAGGGCAGGCTCAGCGGGCCGCCGTGCTGGCTGAGCGCCCCGTCGATGATCGTGCCGGCGGTGACCTCGTTGGAGATCGCGAACCACTGGTTCAGCTCAAGCCCGTAGAGGTTGGATGCATTCGGCACGCCAAGGGCGAAGGGCGGCAAGAGGGCATCGGCCGACGCCGCCTGATGTGCGAGGGCGGCAGTCAGGCTGAGAGTCAGGACGGCAAGGCGCGAGAGGGGCATGAGGGCGGTCCGGAAAAATGACCGCGCAGTCTAGGAGGCCGCACTGTGCCGGTTCGACCTCGAACGGACCCTGGCTTAGGGATGCACGCCCTTGAAGTTGAAACAGGCTGTGACCTCAGCCGGCCAGCCAGCGGGCCGTGCTTTGTGCCGCTGCGCGGCCGCTCGCAAAGCTGGCCGTCAGCAAGTAGCCGCCGGTCGGAGCTTCCCAGTCCAGCATCTCGCCGGCACAGAACACGCCGGGCAGAGCCTGCAGCATCAGGTCGCCGGTCAGCGCCTCGAAGCGCACACCACCGGCGGTGCTGATGGCTTCGGCCACGGGGCGGGGCGCGTGCAGCGTCAACGGCAGGTGCTTGAGTGCGGCGGCCAGCGTCGCTGCGTCCAGCATCTGCTCGCGCGTCAGCAGCTCGTGCAGCAGGCCGAGCTTGAGCGGGTTCAGGTGCAGGCGGCTCTTCAGGTGCGAGGAGAGGGACCGGCTGCCGCGCGGGTGCTTCACCTCCGCGAGCACGCGCTCGGGCGTCAGCTGGGGCAACAGGTCGAGGTGCAATGTGGCGCTGCCGTGGCGGGCGATCTGCTCGCGCAGTTGGCAGCTTGCCGCGTAGACCAGCGAGCCTTCGATGCCGGTGGCCGTGATGACGAATTCACCGGCGCGGTTCGCAAAGCCTTCGGTCTCCAGCGCCACCGGCTTGATCGGCTGGCCGGCGAACTCGCCGGCGAAATGCGCGCTCCAGCCCGGGCCATTGGCGTGCGCGGCCGTCGCGTCGACGTCGAAGCCGCAGTTGGCCGGCTGCAGCGGGGCGATGTCGACTCCGCGCGCAGCGAGCCATTCGACCCAGGCGCCGTCGGAACCGAGCTGCGGCCAGGATGCGCCGCCGAGAGCCAGCAGCGTTGCGCGCGGCGTGACGAGGCGCTCGCCGTCGGGCGTGTCAAAGCGCAGCGCGCCTTCCTCGGCCCAGCCCGTCCAGCGGTGGCGCATCGCGAACTTCACGCCCGCAGCGCGCAGCCGATGCAGCCAGGCGCGCAGCAGCGGCGCGGCCTTCAGGTCCTTGGGGAAGACGCGGCCGGAGGTGCCGACGAAGGTCTCGATGCCCAGGCCCGCGGCCCAGTCGCGCAGTGCGTCGCCGTCGAAGGCGCGCAGCAGCGGCTCGATCTGCGTGGCGCGGTCGCCAAAGCGGCCGAGGAAGGGCTCGAAGGGCTCGGAGTGCGTCAGGTTGAGACCGCCCTTGCCGGCCAGCAGGAACTTGCGGCCGACGCTGGGCTTGGCATCGAAGACGGTGACGGCGTGGCCGGCCGCGGCCAGCACCTCGGCCGCCATCAGGCCGGCGGGGCCGCCGCCGATGACGGCGATGGAAATCGGGGAACTCATGCCCCGATTGTCCCTGGCGCGATCAATCTGCCCGGAGCTTGGCCTTCAGGCCGGCGCCGATCTCGGGCCGGTCGGCGAACGGGTCGCTCGGATTGCGCTGCAGCATCACGTCTTCCAGCCGCGTCTGCACGCCGGCCAGGGCCTGCGGATGGCTGAAGATGTAGAACTTGTTGTGGTCGATGGCGTCGAACACCATCGCAGCCACGTCGGCCGCGGTCAGCTTGCCGGAGGACACGGCCTTGTCGGTCTGGGCCTGCGAGATCAGTTGGCTCTTGGTCGGCTTGGCGGCGGCGAACTCGCCGGGGCGGTTGCGGTGGCTCTGGCTGATGCCGGTGGGCACGAAGAAGGGGCAGAGCACCGACGCGTGGACCTGGTCCGTCACGAGAGACAAGTCCTGGTACAGCGTCTCCGACAGCGACACGACCGCGTGCTTGGACACGTTGTAGACACCCATGTTGGGCGGGTTCAGCATGCCGGCCATGGAGGCGGTGTTGACGATGTGGCCCGAGTAGGCCGGGTCGGCCTTCGCGGCGGCCAGCATCATGGGCGTGAACAGGCGCACGCCGTGCACGACGCCCATCACGTTGACGCCCATGACCCATTCCCAGTCGGCCAGGGAGTTCTCCCAGATCAGGCCGCCCGAGCCGACGCCGGCATTGTTGAAGACGAAGTGCGGTGCGCCGAAGCGCTGCTGCACGGCGTCGGCCAGGGCTTGCATCTGGTCGGCCTTCGCCACGTCGACGACGCGGGCCAGCACCTCGACGCCCTTGAACTCCGACGCGGCCTTGTCCAGCGCATCGGCCTGCACGTCGACGAGGACGAGGTTCATGCCGCGCTGGGCGGCGAGGCGGGCGGTCTCCAGGCCGAAGCCGGAGCCGGCACCGGTGATGACGGCGGTTTGTTTAGTCATTGGGGGGTCTCCTGAGCAAGTGAAGGGCCGCCCCGAGCTTGCTCAACCCCCTCGGGAGGCCGAGGCGCTTGCGCCGATTGGGGGCTGCATTTCTGCATTTCGATGTGGAGGATGCCGTCTTCGAGGTACGGCTCGGCAATCTGGACAAAGCCGAAGCTGCCGTAGAAGCGGTTCAGGTGGGCTTGCGCATGCAGCGTGATCGCCTGCCCGGGCCACAGGCGTTCGCAATGCGCGACGGCCTCGGCCATCAGCGCACGGCCGACACCGCCGCTGCGGGCGGCGGGCGAGGTGACGACGCGGCCGATGACGGCGTCGGTGGGCGACTTCATACCGGGCGGCAGCAGGCGGGCGTAGGCTTTGAGCCGACCATCATCACCATCGCCGAGCAGATGCCAGACCTGAGGATCCATGCCGTCGATGTCGAGGAATACGCAGTTCTGCTCGACGACGAAGACCTCGGAGCGCAGGGCCAGCACGTCGTAGAGCTGGCGTGTGCTCAGTTCGTTGAACGGGACGCAGGTCCAATTCATCAGACGAGCTTGACCAGCTGCTTGCCGAAGTTCCTGCCCTTGAGCAGGCCCATGAAGGCCTCGGGGGCGCTGGCGATGCCTTCGGCGATGGACTCGCGGAACTTGAGCTTGCCGGTTGCGACCATGCCGCCCAGTTCCTTCAGCGCTTCGGGCCAGACGTCCATGTGCTCGGACACGATGAAGCCTTCGACCTTCATGCGGTTGACGAGGATGAGCTGCGGCGCGGCCATCGGGATGGGCTGGCCGTCATAGCCGGAAATCATGCCGCACATGGCAATGCGGCTGAAGGCGTTGGCGCGCAGCAGCACGGCGTCCAGGATCATGCCGCCGACGTTCTCGAAGTAGCCGTCGATGCCGTTCGGGCATTCGGCCTTCAGTGCGGCGGACAGCGACTTCAGGTCGGCATGCTGCTTGTAGTCGATGCAGGCATCGAAGCCCAGCTCCTCGACGACGTAGCGGCACTTGTCCGCACCGCCGGCCAGGCCCACCGCACGCGCGCCGCGCGCCTTGGCGAGCTGGCCCACGACGCTGCCGACCGCACCGCTCGCCGCGCTGACGACGACGGTCTCGCCGGCCTTCACGTTGATGATCTTCATGAGGCCGTACCAGGCCGTCACGCCGGGCATGCCGACCGAGCCGAGATAGGCGGACAGCGGAATGTGGGTCGTGTCGACCTTGTTCAGGACGCCGCGCTGCGTGCCGTCCACGGTCTGGTACTCCTGCCAGCCGCCCATGCCGACGACCTTGTCGCCGACGGCAAAGTTGACGTTCTTCGACTCGACCACCTCGCCGACCGTACCGCCGATCATGACTTCATCGAGCGGCTGCGACGCGGCGTAGCTCTTGCTGTCGTTCATGCGGCCGCGCATGTACGGATCCAGGCTCAGGTAGTGGTTGCGCACGCGCACCTGGCCGTCGGCCAGCGGCGCCAGGGCGGCCTCGACGAGGCGGAAGTTGTCGGGCGTGACCTCGCCCTTGGGGCGCGAGGCGAGGACGATCTGGCGATTGGTGGCGTTCATGGCTGGCTGTCGGTTGACACAACGGCCGCCATTGAAGCACCTCGAGCGGGGGCCGACGCGTCCCAGGCGCGACATGCCCCTAGAGGCGGCGCCTTACTTGATCGGGTAGCTCGTGCAGCCCAGCTTCTCCGAGATGTCGCGGCTGGCGGCCTGCAGCATCCTGACGACCTCGGGCGCCTTCTCGATGTCGAAGCGGAAGGTGGGGAAGGACACGCTCATGCCGGCGATCGGCTGGCCCAGGCGGTCGAAGATGGGCACGCCCAAGCAGCGGATGTGGTCGTCGAATTCCTCGCGGTCCTCGCCGAAGCCCTGCGCCTTGACGGTGGCCAGTTCGACCAGGAAGGCGTCGCGGTCGGTGATGGTCTTTTCGCGAAAACGCTTGAACTCGGCGCCGTCGAGGATGCGGTCGCGGCGCTCCGGGTGCTCCCAGGCCATCAGCACCTTGCCGATGGCCGTGCAGTGCAGCGGCGCACGGCGGCCGATGCGCGAGTACATGCCCAGCATGTGGCGCGAGTCGACCTTGTGGATGTAGATGATCTCGCTGTCGATGAGGCTGCCCAGGTGGACGGTCTCGCCGGTGGCGTCGGCCAGCATCTGCATGTGGTGCTTGGACAGGTCCACCAGCTCAGGCGAGGGCAGGGCCTTGGCGCCCAGCTCGAACATGCGCATGGACAGGCCGTAGCGCTCGCTGTCGGCCTCCTGGCGCACATAGCCCAGGCTCTTCATCGTCTGCAGGAAGCGATAGACGGTCGCCTTGGGCATGGCCAGGCGCACCGACAGGTCGGTGATACCGATGTCACTGCGCTCACCGAGAGCGTTCAGGATCGCGAACACCTTGAGTACCGCGGCAACCGATTCCGGCTGCTTTGAATCACCAATGTCGTCGTCCATCGTTTCGATTCTTTCGGGCGCTTGTTCCAAGTTGTGGATTCTGACTCAGCCCCGGCGCGGGCCGGCCCCGCTGCGGATTTGCTCAACGAGTTGATCGGGCCGGGCCGGGCGAAGCGTCGCGGCGTCGTAGGACTCGTCGGGCCACCAGCCGACGTCGGCCGCCAGCGCCTCGCCCGGATGGGCGGCTGCCCAAGCGGCGAGGATGTCCACCGGCCGGCCGTTGAGCCGGCTGTCGCGGTCGCTGAAGGCGCTGCCCTTGAGGCGGCGGATGAGCCGGTCGGGCGTGATGCCGGCCGGCAGTTCCCAGCGGTTGTGCTCGCTGAAGAGGCGCGAGCGGAAGCCGACGCCGAGCGAATAGCCGAAGTCCTCGGCGCGGTCGGCGCTGAAGAGGTTGGCGACGACGTGCACGCGGCCGTAGCGCACGCGCGGTGTGCGCTCCTTGCAGCCGTGGAAGTGGTTGTGGTGCAGCGTCACGCGCAGCCTGCTTTCATCGCTCACCTTGCCGTCGCCGCTGCCGATCAGCATGGTCTTGTCGTGGGCCTGGAAGCGGCACCAGGACACGGTGACGAGGTCGCTGCCGTTGGTGATGTCCAGCAGCCCGTCGTGGTGCTGCACGCGCTGGCCCAGGCGGACGGGTTCAAGCTTGTCCGGCCGCTTGCCGTCGTCGAAATGGCAATGGTCCACCCAGATGCGCTCGGCATTGCGCAGCGACACGTTGTCGTACTCCGAGTTCCACTCGCCGTGCTCGTTGTCGCGCGGCTGCCATTCGGGAAAGTAGTCATAGGCGTCCGAGAAGCGCAGGTCGCGGATGACGATGTTGCTGACCTTCTCCAGCATGAAGCCGCCGCGCTCGAAACCGGCGCCGGGTGCTGCGCCGATCAGCGTCGTGTTGGACGGCAGACGCACGATGGCCACCTCGGCATGGCGCCTGGCCGAGCGCTTGCGGGCTTCCTCCAGCGGGCCCTTGGGATCATCGCGGCCCCAGGTGGCGGGGTCGTAGGTGCGGTCGAAGGCGTCGAAGTCGAAGGCCGGATCGCGGTAGGCGTCGACGCCGCCGGGGCAGAGGTCGATGAGCTTGTGGACACGGATGATCTTGGGCGCATCGCCGGCTCGCAGCGCCGCGTCCAGCCCGGCGCGATCGTGCACGTCGAACACGTGCTCGAGCCTGGCGCCCGCGCCGCCGGTCGTCTGGCCGACGCCGGCCCAGCCCAGCGCCATTTCCGTCGAGGCTGCCGGCGTGGCGCAGCCGTTCAGCCAAAGCGGCGCGGTGCCAGCGAGCGCGAGCAGGTGGCGGCGGGTGGTCGTGGTCATGGGCTGTTGTGGAATTCGGCCAGGCGGTTGCCGTTGGAGTCGAAGGGGCGGCGCGAAGTGCTGGCGGCCCAGGGCCCGAGGTGGGCGCCAAGCTGGCTGTCGCGGATCAGGGCCTGTCCGTTGGGACTCTCGCCGGCCACCCAGGTGCCGGCCTTGACGCCGGCATCCCAGGCGCGGCCCAGCGCCACGCTGCCGGGCGCCAGGCCCGGCTCGCCAACGAAGCGCGCGCCGGTGAACAGAAAGCCATGCACGTGGTCGGCGGCAGTGCTGGGCGCGACGACGATGCCGCGCTCGCCGGGTGTGCGCCGGCCCGCGCGGCTCAGCACCACGCAGTGCTGCACGACGACGGTGGCGTTGCCGAAGATGAAATCCACGTCGCCGGCGATCAGGCTGTGGCGCACCAGCACGCGGGCGGGCTTGTCCATGTCGCGGCGGCGCGCGAAGAAGGTGTCCTGGTGGCCGAGCAGGCGCGTGCCCTCGAGCTGGATGCGGTCGCCGGCCAGCGTCAGCGCCACGGCCTGGGCGCCGCCGGCCTCGCCCGCACCGCTCGGGTAGCCCTGGCCCTGGCGCACGCGGTCCATCGCGTCGTTGGCGATGGTCAGGTGCTGCAGCTGCACGTCGTCGCTGAAGACCATCACCGTGCTGCTGCCCGGCGTGCCGTGGGTCGTGGCGTTCAAGTCGGGCTGGCAGGGATGGGCCGGCTGGCCAACGGGCTTGGGCTGAGCGGCGTAGCGGCCTTCGACGATGACGACGCTGGCCGGGTTCAGCGGTGAGCCGATCAGCGTCAGCGGCGCCTTGTCGCGGATGCAGATGAGCTCGCGGTAGGTGCCGGGCTGGATCTGGATGATCCAGCGGCGGCTGCTGCTGCCGGCTGCCGGCACCGCGTCGATGGCGGCCTGGATGCTGGCGCCAGGTGCGACGACGAAGTCTGGTGCGGCGCTGCCGAGGTCGGCCAGTGGCGGGAACTGCCAGCCCTCCAGGTAGGCCGTCACCGTGTGGCTGGCGGCCTGCTCGGCGCTGAGCTGCGGGCGTGGCTGGGCCTGGGCCATCGATGCCAGCAGCAGCAGGGCCCAGGCGCTGCGCATCAGAGGTCGGCCAGGTAGAGCGCAGGCTCGACGCCGCTGGCGCGCTCGGCGTCGCAGCTGAACAGCACCTGCTTCTCGTCGGGCGTGAAGCTGGGGTGGGGGTGGGTGACCTGGCGGCTGTCCTTGTAGACGTCCCAGCCGCTGTCGTGCCTTGCGATGGGTCGCGTGGTGCCGGCCTTCAGGTCGAACAGGTGCAGGTAGGGGTCGCCGGCCAGCATCTCGTTGCTGGCGGCGCTGTCGTTGCTGGCGGTGCCGCAGCCGTCGCCGACGATCAGCGTGCCGTCGTGGTTGCTCATCAGGTGCGAGCAGGGCGGCATGGTCATGACGACCTGGTTCGCGAG
This sequence comes from Burkholderiales bacterium, assembly GCA_019509985.1. Classification (GTDB taxonomy): domain Bacteria; phylum Pseudomonadota; class Gammaproteobacteria; order Burkholderiales; family Burkholderiaceae_C; genus Pelomonas. The sequence goes on from JAEKLF010000128.1 coordinate 8,717, forward strand.
CGTGACGGGGTCGAGGCTGCAGATCCAGCGGTCCGGCGAGTCGTGGCGGTAGCTGACGTAGATCATGGCGCTGCCGTCCGGCACCCAGAACTCGTGCGTGCAGCTCTCGCCCGGTTTGTGGGCCTTGCCGCAGCGGCGGTTGGTACCGTCCTCGTTGATGAACCACATGCGCGCGTCAATGAGGTCGTGCGGGCCTTCGTGGCAGTAGGCGACGGTGTTGTCGTCGAAGGGCCGGTACTGCGGGTGGCCCAGCCAGCCGCGCTGCTCCAGGATGACCGTGCGCTTTCCCGTGGCCAGGTCCACGCTGAACAGCCGGCACAGCGGCTTCTTGTGGAACATCTCGTTGAACTTCTGCCAGGTGTTCAGCGGGAACCAGTCGGCCGCCGCGATCTCTATGCCGACCATCTTCGTGCAGGCGCTGTTGGCCACCCATGTGCCGTAGCCCACCCAGCCGTCGGGCACGACGTAGGCGACTTGCTCTTGAAGCGTGGCGAGCTCCAGGCGGATCAGCTGGCGCTCGCCGCGCACGAAGTAGACGAAGCGGTCATCGGGGCTCATGAAGGCGCCGAAGGTGTTCTCGCGTGCACCGTCGGTGAGCTGGGTGGCCGTCTGCGAGGGGAGGTCCAGCAGGTGCAGGTTCCAGTTCGGGCTGGGCTGGGGGCCGAACTCGCCGCCGAAGATCAGCTGGCTGCCGTCGTTCGTGAAGCACTTCTGATAGAAGTAGTTGCGATGGCAGGTGACGTCGGGCGGCGTCAGGCGCGTGACGCGGGCGCCGGTGTCGGGGTCCTCGTGCGTGACGAAGTTGAACTTGCGTTCGGTGGCTTTCATTACTGGATCCTCAGCAGCAGGGCGTTGCCCTCTTCGACGAGCCGGCGCGCGGCGTCGGCATCGGTGGTCTTGTTGTAGGCGACGGTCTCGAAGACCTCGCGCATGAACTTCTGGAAGCGCGCGTGCTCGAACAATGGCGCGGGGCGGATCAGCCGGCCGGCATCGCGCTGGGCCTGGATCTGGTCATGCGCGGCCAGCTCCAGCGGCGGCAGGCCGCCCTGCGCCTGCAGCACCGCCAGCGCGCCCTTCGCGCTCGGCAGGCCGCGCGTGCGGCCGAGGATGCGGGCGGCTTCGGGGTCGGTCAGCAGGAAGTTCATCAGCCTGGCCGCCAACTCGGGCTGCTTGCAGTTGCGGCCAATCGTGTACATGACCGTGGGCCGGCCGAACAGACCGCTCTCCTTGCTGCCGGGCAGCGTCGGGAAAGCGCCGAGCGCGAGCCTGTCGCCCGGCTGCAGCGTGGACGAGCGCAGGCCGATGACCGAGTCCCAGGTGTAGTTGCCCGCCCAGCGGCCCGCCACCCAGTCGGGCTGCTGCTCGGTGGGCTTCTCGGCACCGCCCAGGCTGGCGCGCAGCGGCAGCGGCGTGGCCACGTGTGAGCTGATGAGGCGCTTGTAGGTCTGCACCCAGTCCAGCGCCGCGGCCGGGCTCATCGCCACGCGCGGCTTGGCGGGGTCGACGAAGGGCGTGCCGTGCTTCTGCTGCACATAGCTCTGCGACAGCAGGATCATGTCGTAGAGCTCGCCGTCCAGCGGATAGGCGCTGTCGCCCAGCCTGGCCTTGAACGCGGGGCCGGTGGCGAAGAGCTCGTCCCAGGTCTCGGGCAGCTTGACGCCGGCGCGGCCGAAGGCGGTCTGGTTCCACAGGAAGACGCGGGCGCTGAAGGACGTGGGCAGCGCATTGAGCTTGCCCTGCACGCGGCCGTAGGCGAGGTCGTCTTCGGTGAACTGGTCCAGCGCCAGTTCCTTGCTGAGCGTGTTCAGGTCAATGAAGCCGTTGCCGCGCTTGCTGAACATGGCCATCCAGGCCCAGTTGATCTGCATGACGTCGGGCTCGGAGCGGCCGGCGATCTGCGTCGTCAGTCGTTCCAGGTAGCCTGCAAAGCCCATGTACTCGGCCTTGACCTTGACGCCGTGGCGCTGCTCGAAGACCTTGAGCGCGGCCAGCGTGGCCTGGTGACGGCTGGCGCCGCCCCACCAGGCGAAGCGCAGCACGGGCCGCTCCTGCGCGTGCACGAAGGGCGCCGCCAGCGCGCTGACGCCGGCGAGGACGACGCGGCGGTTGATGCTCATGCCAGCAGGCTCAGGCCGTCGTCGCCGGGCGCGAACAGGTGCGCATGGCTCATCTGGAAGTGGAAGGTCAGCACCGAGCCGCGCGGCAGCGTGGTCAGGAACATGCCTTCCTCGGCCGGCACGCGGGCGCTGAATGCCACGCCGCCGACATCAAAGTAGGTGAAGACCTCGGCGCCCATGTTTTCGCAGAACTTCAGCGTGGCCTGCACCGGCGCGCTGCCGGGCTTGGGCGCCAGGCCGATGTGCTCCGGGCGCAGGCCGAACTGGATGGGGCCGTTGGCGGTGGACTTGAAGCGGCCGGCTGGCAAGGTCAAGCGCACGCCGCCCAGCTCCACGGCGCCTTCGTTCAATGTCGCGTTGACGATGTTCATCTCGGGCGAGCCGATGAAACTCGCTACAAAGGCATTGGCCGGCCGGTCGTACAGCGCGGTCGGCGTGTCGACCTGCTGGATGACGCCGGCCTTCAGCACGCAGATGCGCTCGCCCATCGTCATCGCCTCGGTCTGGTCGTGCGTGACGTAGATGGTGGTGGCCGGCTGGCCGGCGTCGCGTAGTGCGCGGTGCAGCTCGGTCAGGCGCACGCGCATCGCGGCGCGCAGCTTGGCGTCCAGGTTGGACAGCGGCTCGTCGAACAGAAAGACCTCGGGCTTCTTGACAATGGCGCGGCCCACCGCCACGCGCTGGGCCTGGCCGCCCGACAGCTGCTTGGGGTAGCGCGTCAGCAGGTGCTCCATCTCCAGCAGCGTGGCGGCATGGCGCACTCTTCTGTCCAGCTCGGCCTTCGGCGTCTTGGCCAGCTTCAACCCGAAGGCCAGGTTGTCGTAGACCGTCATGTGCGGGTACAGCGCGTAGTTCTGGAACACCATCGCGATGCCGCGGGCCTTGGGCGGCAGGTCGTTGACCGTGCGGCCGCCGATGTTCAGCTCGCCGCCGCTGATGGACTCCAGGCCGGCCACCATGCGCAGCAGCGTGGACTTGGCGCAGCCCGACGGCCCGACGAAGACCATGAACTCGCCGTCACGCACGTCGAGATCGACGCCGTGCACGGCCTTGAAGCCGTTCGGATAAGTCTTTTCTACTTTTCTGAGACTGACGGCAGCCAAGGCTTACCCCTTCACGCCACTGGACGTGGCGCCTTCGATGAAATGCTTCTGTGCCGCGAAGAACACGGCGACGGACGGGATCAGCGCGACGACCGAGATCGCGATGACATTGGCCCACTCGACCTCCTCGGTGGCGCCGATGCTCATCTTGAGTGCCAGGCTGACCGGGTATTTCTCGACCGAGGCGAGATAGATCAGCGGGCCCATGAAGTCGTTCATCGTCCAGATGAACTGGAAGACGACGACGCTGATGATGGCCGGCTTGAGCAGCGGCACGATGATGTGCCAGAGCAGCTGCAGCGCGTTGCAGCCGTCGATCAGCGCGGCTTCTTCCATGTCGCGCGGGATGCCGCGCAGGAACTGCACCAGCATGAAGACGAAGAAGGTGTCGGTGGCGAAGGCCGACGGCACGATCAGCGGCAGGTAGCTGTCGAGCCAGCCCAGCTCGCGGAAGACGAGGTACTGCGGCAGGCGCAGCACGATGAGCGGCAGCATCATCGTGCCGACCATGATGCTGAACAGGATCTTCTTGCCCCAGAACTCGAAGCGCGCGAAGGCATAGGCCACCAGTACGCAGGAGATCACCGTGACGATGATGCGCGGGATGGTGATGAGGAAGCTGTTCAGGAAGTAGGTGGCGAAGGTGTATTCGGTGCAGGTCTTCCAGCCCTTGGCGTAGGCGTCCAGCGAGAAGTGGCTGGGCCAGAAGCCGGCCGACGTGAAGATCTCGCTGTTGCTCTTGAAGGAGGCGCCGACCAGCCACAGCAGCGGGTAGAGCATGACGATGGCCGTGGCCGCCAGCAGCAGGTAGCGCAGCCAGGGCGTGCGGCCATCGTCGCCGACGGGGCGTTCGTTGACTTCAGCGGCGGCGCTCATTTCTTGTCTTTCTCACCGGCGTAGAAGACCCAGTATTTGCTGCTCCAGAACGAGATGGCAGCCAGGCCCGCGACGAGAGCGAACAGCACCCAGGACAGCGCCGCGCCATAGCCCAGGTTGAAGAAGCGGAAGCTCTGGTCGTAGATGTACAGCGCCAGCACGTAGGTCGAATGCAGCGGGCCGCCCTCGGTGATGAGATAAGGCCCGTTGAACTCCTGGAAGGCATGCACCATCTGCATGATCAAGTTGAAGAAGATCACCGGCGTGATGAGCGGCACGGTGATCTTCCAGAACTGCTGGTTCACGCTGGCGCCGTCGATCTCGGCGGCTTCGTACAGCGACTTGGGCACGTTCTGCAGCGCGGCCAGGAAGATGACGCAGGCCGAGCCGAACTGCCAGGTGAACAGCAGCACGATGGTCCACATCGAGTAGTGCTCGTCGGCCAGCCAGGGGATGGGCTCAAAGCCCAGCTTGCCCAGGATGATGTTGACCAGGCCGTACTTGGCGAACACGAAGCGCCACAGCACCGCCACGGCGATGGAGCCGCCGAGGATGGACGGGATGTAGAAGGCCGCGCGGAAGGCGTTGATGCCCTTGAGGCGGAAGTTCAACACCTGCGCGACGACGAGGGCGAAGCCGACGCGCAGCGGCACGGCCAGCAGCGCGAAGGTCAGCGTGACGCCCAGCGACTTGCGGAACAGCGGGTCGCCGGTGAGCATCTCCTCGTAGTTGCGCAGGCCGACCCACTCGGGCGGGTCGATCAGGTCGTACTGCGTGAAGCTGAGCGCGAAACTCATCACGAAGGGGAAGAGCTTGAACAGCAGCACGCCCAGCACGAACGGCAGGACGAACAGGAAGCCGATCTTTTTGTTCTCGTACATCTCACCGTGTCTCCGGCGGTGATTCTGTGAGCCCCGCCGAGTCGGCGGGGCGTCTCATCCAGCGGAAGCCGTGGAACCGGCTTTGCCGGGCCGCTGGCTTCACCCCCTCGAAGGGGGCGCGCGTCAGCGCGTAGGGGGTGGGCTCATCTCGCCAGCCAGCCGCCATCGACGGCGACGGTATACCCGTTGACGTAATCGGACGCCTGCGAGGCCAGGAACACGACCGGCCCAGCCAGGTCCTCAGGCTTGCCCCAGCGGCCAGCGGGGATGCGTTCGAGGATGGCGCTGTTGCGCTGCTCGTCGGCGCGCAGCGCGGCGGTGTTGTTGGTCGCCATGTAGCCGGGGGCGATGGCGTTGACGTTGATGCCGTGCGCCGCCCACTCGTTGGCCATCAGCCGGGTGATGCCCATGACGCCGCTCTTGCTGGCCGTGTACGAGGGTACGCGCACGCCGCCCTGGAAGCTCAGCATCGACGCGATGTTGATGATCTTGCCGCCCGTGCCCTGGGCCAGGTAGACCTTGGCCACGGCCTGCGACAGGAAGAACACCGACTTCAGGTTCAAGTCCATCACATCGTCCCAGTCGGCTTCGGAGAACTTGATGGCGTCCTCGCGGCGAATGATGCCGGCGTTGTTGACCAGGATGTGGACCGCGCCGGTGAAGGCCTTGGCTTGCGCGACCAGGTCCGGGATGCTGCCGACCTCAGCCAGGTTGGCACGCAGATCCAGGAAGCGGCGGCCGAGCTTCTCGACGCCGGCCTTGGTGTCGCCCGGGTCGGAGACATTGACACCGACGACGTCGGCGCCGGCCTCGGCGAGCGCCAGGGCCATGCCCTGGCCCAGGCCCGTGTTGCAGCCCGTGACGATGGCCGTCTTGCCGGCCAGGTTGAAGTTGTTGAGCACCATTTGTTTGAGTCCGTTCAACGCAATGCGGGCGTGGTCACCGGGGTCATGCCCCTGAAAGTTCAACTGAAACGCAGTTCCAATTTCGCCGACAGCGCAACTTTAGGCAGGCTGCGAGTGTTGCGAAATCATGGTTTCTAATTAGTGAACCGATGTTCCGATTTTGCAATCTTCAACCTATCATCGTCCACAAGCCAGCCCAAACACTCTTCGCCATGAGCGCCTACTTCCTGAACGATGACACCCCGTGGACCGAGCTGGGCGACGGCATCCGCCGCAAGATCGTCGGCCACACGCCGGAGCTGATGTCGGTGCTGGTGCAGTTCGACAAGGGCGCCATCGGCACGCCGCACGCCCATGACGCCCACGACCAGATCGCCTACGTGATCGCCGGCCGTTTCGAGTGCGTCGTTGGCGGCGAGAAGTGCGTGCTCAAGCCGGGCGACGCCTTCGTGGCGCCGCGCCTGACCACCCACGGCGTCGTCGCCCTGGACGACGGCGCCACGCTGCTGGACCAGTTTTCCCCTCGCCGCGACGACTATCTCGTGTAGCCGCCGCGGTCCGCCCGGCACGCGCACTGCAGCGCCGCCGGGCTCCCCAAGATCGACGGGTGCCCTGCGTGCGCCCGGGTTAGAACACCCCAAAACCCGAGAGCTGTCAGCGCGGCCATGCGCCCAGACGGCCTTGCACCAGGAGACTTACATGCCCGCATTCCGTCCGTCCCACCGCCTGAGCCATGGTGCCCCCGCGGCCGGGCTCCGCCCCGCCGTCCCCCCGAGGGGGTCAAGGAAGCTTGGGACGGCCCGGCGCTTCCTTGCGCATCCGGTGGCCCTGGCCGTCAGCCTCGTCGTCGCACCCGCCTGGGCGCAGAACGCCCCGGCCGCCGACGCCAAGGCCGCGCAGCTCGAAACCGTCACCGTCACCGGCATCCGCGCCTCGCTGGAGAGCGCGCTGAACAAGAAGCGCGAGGAGTCGGGCATCGTCGACGTCATCCGCGCGGAGGACATCGGCAAGTTCCCAGACACCAACCTGGCCGAGTCGCTGCAGCGCGTGCCGGGCGTCGTCATCGACCGCGACGCCGGCGAGGGCCGCCAGATCACGGTGCGCGGCCTGGGCGGTGACTTCACCCGCACCCGCATCAACGGCATCGAAGGACTGGCCACCACCGGCGGCACCGACAGCTCGGGCGGCAACAACCGCAGCCGCACGATGGATTTCAACGTCTTCGCCAGTGAGCTGTTCCAGCAGATCACCGTGCGCAAGAGCCAGTCGGCCGACGTCGACGAAGGCTCGCTCGGCGCCACCGTCGACCTGCTGACCTCACGCCCTTTCGACCTGAAGAAGGGCTTCACCGCGCTGGCCTCGGTCAAGGGCTCGTACAACGACCTGTCCGGCAAGACCACGCCGCGCGCGGCCTTCCTGCTGGCCGACACCTTCGCCGACAAGAAGCTCGGCGTGCTGCTGTCCGGGGCGTATTCCAAGCGCAACCTGTACGAGGAAGGCTTCTCGACGGTGCGCTGGGACAACGGCGTCTCCTCCGGCGGCTGGTGCGTGCCCCAGGGTGCGACCGTCGCCACCGGCACCACGCTGCCGGCCGGCTCCACGGCCACGACCTGCGGCCCCGCTGCCCAGGGCGCGACGCGTTTGCCCAACACGACGGACAACGTCGCCGCCTACAACACCGCGTCGCTGGCCACCAACTTTCACCCGCGCCTGCCGCGCTATGGCCGCCTCACGCACGAGCAGGAGCGCATCGGCCTGACCGCCTCCGTGCAGGCCCGCCCCACCGACCGCACGCTGCTGACGCTGGACTTCCTGTACTCCAAGCTCGACGCGACCCGCCAGGAAGACTTCCTGGAGACCATCTCCTTCAGCCGCACGCTGGCCCAGGGCGGCAAGCCGCAGACCAGCGTCATCCAGGCGCAGTACGACGCCAACGGCGGCCTGCTCTACGGCAAGTACAACAACGTCGACGTGCGCGCCGAGTCGCGCTTCGACAAGCTCAGCACCGTCTTCAAGCAGCCCACGCTGACCGTGGAGCACGAGTTCAGCGACACGCTGAAGTTCACCGGCCTCGTCGGCCGCGCGGACTCCAAGTTCAAGAACCCCATCCAGACGACCACGACGCTGGATGCGCCCAACGTCAGCGGCTACAGCATCGACTTCCGCGGCAACGACCGCGCGCCGGCCATCACCTACCCCTTCGATCCGGCGCAGGTCGGCGGCGCACTAGGCTTCGTCGGCGTGCCGCAGGACGGCAAGTCCACGGCCATCACCAACGGCACGTCCAGCGAGATCCGCCTGCGCCCGAACGGCACCAACAACCGCAACGACGTGCTGCAGTTGAACCTCGCCTGGGAAGCGGTGGACGGCCTGACCCTGAAGGGCGGCACGAGCTACAAGAAGTACGGCTTCGACAGCTACGAATCCCGCCGCGCGGTGGAGAACATGTATGCGCCACCAGCCGGCACGGCGGCAGCCAGCCTCACCACCATGCTGACCGGCTTCGGCAAGCAGTCCGACATGCCCGCGGGCTCGGCGACGTCCTGGGTCATCCCCAACCTGAATGCCATCGCCAGCCTCTACGACATCTACTGCAACTGCCTGAAGAGCGGCCCCGTCGGCGGCCCCGGCGACTTCACGCTCGCCTCCATTACCAACGGCAATGCGCGCGGCAACAACCGCTCCGTCACCGAGACCGACCGCGGCTGGTACTTCCAGGGTGACTTCGCGACCCGCCTGGGCGGCGTGCCGGTGCGCGGCAACTTCGGCACGCGCTACGTGAAGACCGACATCTCCGCCACCGGCTACGTGGCCACCGGCGGCGGCACGCAGGTCACCGTCAAGAACCACTACGACGACATGCTGCCGGCCGCGAACGTGACTGCCGAGGTGACCAAGGACATCCTGCTGCGCGCCAGCGCCGCCCAGGTCATGACGCGTCCGACGCTGGCCGCACTGAACCCCGGTGGCACCGTCAATACCACGGGCAACCTGTCCATCACCATCGGCAACCCCTACCTGCAGCCCTTCCGCGCCAAGACGCTGGACACCGGCATCGAGTGGTATTTCCAGAAGAACGCGCTCATCGGCCTGGGCCTGTTCTACAAGGACATCGGCTCCTACATCCAGCAGAGCGTGCAGTCCGTCAAGTACAAGGACACCGGCCTGCCGATGAGCCTGCTGCCGGCCAACTTCACAGGCGACGAGCAGTTCGCGCTGACCTCCAGCTTCAACACCCCGGGTGGCAAGCTCAAGGGCTTCGAGCTGAACTACCAGCAGCCCTTCACCTTCCTGCCGGCCTGGGGGAAGAACTTCGGCGTCGTCGCGAACTACACCTTCGTCACGTCCAAGATCGCCTACTTCACGTCGGCTTCCAACCCGACGCCGATCACGGCCGACCTGGTCAACATGTCGCCACGATCGTGGAACGGCTCGCTCTACTACGACGACGGCCGCTTCAGCGCTCGCGTGTCGGTGTCGCAGCGCTCGCGCTACCTGCAGCGCGTGCCGGGCCAGAACAACAACGACGTCGAAGGCAAGAACGGCACGCGCAACATCGACATGTCGGTCTCCTACAAGCTGACCGACCAGCTGGACTTCACCTTCGAAGGCGTGAACCTGACCAACCAGGCCAACGACCAGTACATCAGCAGTTCGCGCAACAGCGTCGTCGTCAACAACGTGACGGGCCGCGAGTACCTCGTCGGCGCGCGCTACAAGTTCTGAGTCAAGCACGGCTCAGGACACCTCAAGGCGCAGACCTGTCGTCTGCGCCTTTTTTCCTCCGGGGCGCTGCACGCCCTTTGCAGACACGAGTCAGCGCCGCCTGCGTGACGGGTGGGCGCAGCCCAACACGGAGACACACATGAAGATTCACAAGACCCTGGCGGTCCTCGCCGCCGCATGGCTGGCCGCCGCCGCGCAGGCGGACGTGCTGCCCGCCGGCACCCTCATCACCGGGCAGGTCAGCGGCGCCGCCACCACGCTGCTCGGCCTGGACCATGGCTTCAACGACGAGCCCGGCAGCAACGTCACCGCGCTCGCCGCCGGCGACCTGGAGTTCCTCACCGGCGACTTCAATGTCGCCGTCGACTTTTTCACGGACGGCCGTGTGCAGGTCTGGAACAACAGCGGCACCGCGCTGCTGCCGGGCAGCTACGCGCTGGCCTTCGACTTCGCTGGCGGCTCCTCCATCACCGGCTTCGCGCCGATGGGCCTCTCCGGCGTGGGTCTGCAGGTGCTGGGCGAGCACCGCATCGCGATCAGCTTCAACAACCTCGACTTCGGCAGCGACTTCGGCAGCTTCACGGCCCAGCTCAAGGTCGCCGCCGTTCCCGAGCCGGGCAGTGCCGCGCTGGCGGCCGCTGGCCTCGGCTTGCTGGCGCTGCGCCGCGCAAGGAGCCGGGCATGAACGCGCTCAAGCACCTGGCCATTGCCGCGCTGCTGGCCGTCAGCCTGCCTGCTCTCGCCGTTGACGTCGCGCAACAGACTGCGCCCACCGACGGCTGGGGCGCCGGCACGGTGGGCGGCAGCGCCGCAACGCCGGAGCACATCTACACGGTGCACAACCGCGCCGAACTGCTGAACGCGCTGGCCAACGCCGGCAACGCGCCCAAGATCATCAAGGTGGCCGGCACGATCGACATGACCGAGGGCACGCCCTTCGCGAGCACGGCCGACCAGAAGGTGCGCGCCCGCGTGCGCCTGACGAGCAACACCACGCTGGTCGGCGAAGGCCCCGGTGCCGGCTTCGTCAACGCGTGGATAGACATCACCAGCGTCAGCCAGGTCATCGTGCGCAACCTGCACATCGTCGCGCCCTGCGATGTCGGCCCCATCTGGGACCCGACCGACGGCGCTCTGGGCAACTGGAACTCGGCCTACGACGCCATCGGCATCGTCACCGCCACTCAGGTCTGGGTCGATCACAACACCATCACCGACGTGCCCGTCACCGACGACACGCTGCCCATCGAGAACGGCAAGACCAAGCAGTGCCACGACGGCGCCATCGACATCACCAAGGGCGCCGACCTCATCACGGTGTCCTACAACGTCGTCACGCAGCACGACAAGTCCATGCTGATCGGCTCGTCCGATACGGCCACGACCGACGCCGGCAAGCTGCGCATCACCATCGCCAACAACGTCTTCGACGGCGTGACCCAGCGCGTGCCGCGCGTGCGCTTTGGCCAGGTCCACGTCTTCAACAACTTGCTTCTAGGCAGCAAGACAGCCAACCCCTACCCGCACTCATACAGCATCGGCGCGGGCAAGGCGGCCAACGTGCTGTCGCAGGCCAACGTCTTCGCCATCGACGGCGCCTGCACGGTCAAGGCCGGCACCGCCTTCACGCCAGGCTATGCCTACAAGCCGCGGCCGGCCGCGTTGGTGAAGGCCAACGCACTGGCCCAGGCCGGCGCCGGCAAGCTGTCCACGCAGATCAGCGGCAGCGGCAATGTCAACGACGTGGCCGGCACCAGGTCGCCTGCCGCCAATGAGGCCAACGTCCATACCGACACACGCCTGTCGCTGTCCTTCG
>JAEKLF010000237.1 GCA_019509985.1 Burkholderiales bacterium
CGACGACGCCGGACGGCCAGACCGACCTGCTGGTCTATCACGCCCGCAACTACCGCGACATCATCGGCGACCCGCTCAACGACCCCAACCGCCATGCGCGCGTGCAGGCCTTTGGCTGGCGCGCTGACGGCTTCCCCGAATTCGGCACGCCGGTCGCTGACGGCCCCTACTCCCTCTGAGACCCCCATGCGCCTCATCGCTTCGTTCCTGCTCGCACTGCCCGCTCTCGCCCAGGCGCTGACCAGCCCGGACGGCCAGCTCCAGGTGGATGTGTCGGTCAATGCCGAGCAGCAGCTCGTCTACACCGTGCAGCGCGCCGGCCAGCCGGTGTTGCTGGCGTCGCGCCTGGGCCTCGTGCTGGAGCAGGGCGACTTCGCCAACGGGCTCAAGCTCGTCGCGACGTCGCCGGTCAAGGCCCACCGCGAGCAGTACACGCTGGCCGCCGGCAAGAAGAGCCACATCGACTACCGCGCCAACGAGCAGCGCTTCACCGTCGCCAACGCGGCCGGCCAGCAGCTCGTGCTGACGCTGCGCGCCTCCAACGACGGCCTGGCGCTGCGCTACACGGTGGACGGCGCGGGCCGCAAGCAGTTCAAGGACGAACTGACCAGCTTCGCTTTTCCCGCCGAATCACGTGCCTGGCTGCAACCCATGTCGGTCGCCAAGACGGGCTTTGCGCGCACCAATCCGTCCTATGAAGAGCACTACCGGATGGGCATCGCCGTCGGCACGCCGTCGCCCATGCCGGCCGGTTGGGTTTTCCCGGCGCTGTTCCGCAGCGGCGCCAACTGGCTGGCGCTCACCGAAGCCGGCATGGACGGCCGCTTTCACGCATCGCGCCTGCAGGCCGATTCGACCGGCGGCATCTACCGCATCGGCCTGCCCGATCCGAGCGAGGTCTTCACGGGTGGCCGCCTGCTTGCGCAAACTGGAATTGACTGCCCCCAGGCCGACGCAAAGCGTCGTCCGCCCCCCGAGGGGGTGAAGCAAGCTAGGGGCGGCCCGTCGCTTGCTTGCCAGCTGACCACACCGTGGCGCGTGCTCGCCATCGGCCCGCTGAAGACGGTCATGGAGTCCACGCTCGGCACCGACCTCGCTGCGCCGGCCGTGCCCTTCGACAAGAGCAAGATCAAGCCCGGCCATGCGTCCTGGAGCTGGGCGCTGCTGAAGGATGGAGCCACCGTCTTCGACGTGCAGAAGCGCTTCATCGACTACGCCGCCGACATGCACTGGAACTACACGCTGGTGGACGCCGAGTGGGACCGCCAGATCGGCGACGAGAAGATGAAGCAGCTGGCCGACTACGGTCGCAGCAAGGGCATCGGCCTGCTGGCCTGGTACAACTCGGCGGGCGACTGGAACGACGCGCCGCAGACGCCGCGCAGCAAGCTGCTGACCGCAGCAGACCGCCAGCGCGAATTCGCCCGCATGAAGGCCATCGGCGTGGCCGGCCTGAAGGTGGACTTCTTCGGCGGCGACGGCGCCTCCATGCAGGCCTACTACGTGAACCTGCTGAAGGAGTCCGCGGCGGCCGGGCTGCTGATGAACTTCCATGGCGCGACGCTGCCGCGCGGCTGGAGCCGCACCTTCCCCAACCTGATGACGATGGAGGCGGTGCGCGGCCTGGAGTTCACGACCTTCACGCAGGACGACGAGGACGCCGTCGTCACGCACGCCGCGATGCTGCCCTTCACGCGCAATCTGTTCGACCCGATGGACTTCACGCCCATGGTGTTCGGCGACATCCCCAACATCAAGCGCACCACGCGCAACGGCTTCGAGCTGGCCGAGAGCGTGCTGTTCCTGTCGGGCATCCAGCACTACGCCGAGACGCCCGAGGGCATGGCCGCCGTGCCGGCCTACGTGAAGAACCTGCTGCAGGAGCTGCCGCGCCGTTGGGATGAAGTGCGCTTCCTGGACGGCGAGCCAGGCAAGTTCGTCGTGCTGGCGCGCCGCGCCGGCAAGCAGTGGTTCATCGCAGGGCTGAATGCCGATGACCAGCCGCGCGACGTGCAGCTGGACCTCGCCTGGCTGGGCGCGCGCGAAGGCCAGCTCATCACCGATGGTGTGGGCGAGCGCGAGTTCGCTGAAGGCAAGCTCACCGCGCCATCAGCCAAGCTGACGCTGCCCCCCAAGGGCGGCTTCGTCGCGCGCTTTCGATAATGAAGGCTCTATTGACCAGCCTGGCACCCATGCGAACCCGAGCGGACCACTCCACCTACAGCGCTCAAACCGAGGGCAAGGGCAAGAGCCAGCACGGCCGCATCGTCAGCGAGCTGGGCCTGGCCATCGTCGGTGGTGAGCTCAAGCCTGGCGACAAGCTGCCGCCCGAGGCGCAGCTGCTGGAGCGCTATGAGATCAGCCGCCCCGTGCTGCGCGAAGCCGTGCGCGTGCTCGTCGCCAAGGGCCTCGTGATCTCGCGCCAGCGCGCCGGCGCCATCGTGCGGCCGCGCAACGAGTGGCATCTGCTGGACCCCGACGTGCTGTACTGGCTGATCCAGGCCCGCCCGCAGGTCGACTTCGTGCAGACGCTGCTGGAAGTGCGCCAGATCTTCGAGCCCGCCGCCGCGGCGCTCGCCGCCCGCGCCGCGACGGACGAGCAGCTGCGCTCCATTGCCACCGCCTACGAGGGCATGGCCGCCGCGAAGACGACGGCCGAGCTGCTGGAGCCCGACCTGGCCTTTCACCGCCGCATCGCCGAAGCCACCGGCAACGACCTGCTGGCCTACATCGGCAACATGCTGTCGCTGGCGCTGCGCGAGTCCATCATCCTGTCCAGCCAGCTGCCCAACACGCACGAGCTCTCGCTGCCGCGCCACAAGGCCATCCTGACGGCCCTGCAGGCCCGCGACCCGCTCGGCGCCCGCCAGGCCACGCTCGTGCAGCTGGACGAGACCAGCGCCGACATCAGCAGCGTGCTGGCCAGCGACGGACGAGTCAATCTTGCGTGACATGAAGCCCCTCGTCCAAGGCGTACCTTGGCCGGTCCCCCGAGGGGACGGCGATGCTTGCCGGCTTGACCGGCAAGCACGTCGCCATGACGGACCGGCTTGGGAGCGGCCCGGCGCTCGGCCCGGGGGCGATGCACTACGGCCGCCTTACACGCGGAGTGAATAGCTGACATGGCTCGCGACAACAACAACGATGACGACGGCAGCCTGACCGACGCCAGCCCCAACCCCAATTGGTTCCTGCGCGCGCGGCTGAAGACGCGCCAGTTGCTGCTGCTGATTGCGCTGGATGACGAGCGCAACATCCACCGCGCCGCCGAGGTGCTGTGCATGACCCAGCCCGCCGCGTCCAAGCAGCTCAAGGACCTGGAGGACATGCTGGACGTGAAGCTCTTCGACCGCCACCCGCGCGGCATGGAGCCCACGCTCTACGGCGAGACCATGATCCGCCACGCGCGCATGGCGCTGACGAGCCTGTCCGCCGCGCACGACGACATCGTCGCGCTCAAGCACGGCCTGTCCGGCCAGGTCGAGGTGGGCGTCATCATGACCCCGGCCATGGGCCTGCTGCCACGCGCCATTGCCCGCATCAAGCTGCAGGCGCCCATGCTGCGCATCGGCGTGCAGATGGAGACCAGCAAGGTGCTGCTGGACATGCTGCAACGCGGCAAGCTGGACTTCATGATCGGCCGCATCGTCGAGGAGGAAGGCGCGGCCGGCCTGCACTACGAGGAGCTGACGGTGGAGCCGGCCTGCGCCGTGGCGCGCGTGGGCCACCCACTCCTGAAGGAAGACAACCTCAAGCTCGCCCACCTGGCCGACCAGCCCTGGATCCTGCCGCCGCAGGGCAGCTTGCTGCGCCACCGCTGGGAACTGATGTTCCGCCGCGCCGCACTGGAGCCGCCGGCCAATGCGGTCGACACCACGGCGCTGCTGCTGATCACCGCGCTGCTGCAGCAGACCGACTCGCTGCACGTGATGCCGGTCGAAGTGGCGCGCTATTACGCGTCGCTGAACGTGCTGGCCATCCTGCCCATCGACCTGCCCTGCCACATGGATGCGTTCGGCATCATCACGCGCGAGGGGCACCTGATGTCGCCGGGGGCGAGGCAGTTGCTGCACGAGGTGCGGCTGGCGGCAAGGGATCTGTACTGAGCCCTGCAGCTCCTTCAGGAGCCCGTTCGGCGACAGCGGCTTCGCGAAGAACCGCACGACGCATGCGCGTACGTAGCCGGTGTACCGAACCGTGACGGTTCCGGTCGCCCGCACTGCTCCACGCCGGAGCGCTGGCAGGCCGGCAACAACGCCGGCCTGCTCCAGCCTGGCAATTCCGTCGACACGCTTGACGGGCGTCAAGGCAGGTTCAACAAGCCGTCCCTAGCCTGCGCTCGAACTCGGCTTCGTCCACGGAGGGACACCATGACATCACGGACCATTTCACTGCTTGCCGTCGCGCTTGCAACGCTGCCGGCCTGGGGAGCGCCGGCCACCGACGACGGCGCAATGCTCAAGCTGGCCAGCGGCAGCGGCTGCATGACCTGCCACCACATTGAGCCCGGCGCCAAAGGTCCCGATGGAATCCCGCCGATCGGTCCGGCGTGGCGCGACGTGGCCACCAAGTACCGCGGCACAGCGGGCGCGGCAGACCCGCTGACACGCACCGTGATGGCCGGCTCCAACCCCTACAGCAGCCACTGGAAGGGCAAGGTCAGCGGCCTGGCGATGCCGCCCAACGAAGTCGCGATCAAGGAGGCCGATGCCCGCCTGCTGGTCGAATGGATCCTGAAGCTCGACGCGGCGAAGTGAGGCAGGGGCTTCGGCAAGCCTGGCTTGCGGGTGCTCTTGAAGCGCGTTCGATCGTGCGGTTCGCCTCTCGTGCCGCGTCCCTGCGGCGCGCGATGTGGCTTCAGTCGTCGTCCTGCCCGCTGAACGCAGCCTGAAACGCCTCGGCGAACTCGCCCGACGCGCTGAAGGTCAGCGTTACCGTCACCCAGCCGCCCGCCTCGTGCTGCACCAGCAGCTCGTGATCCCAGGCGTAGCCGTCCTCCACCGGGCCTTGGCGGCCGCCGAACCCGGTCTGGGCCCAGGCCAGCGCCTGCGCCGCCTCGGCCATCACGGCCGCATGCTCGGCCTCGCGGGTCGAGGCCATGGCTTCCAGCGTGAGGATGTCGTCGGAGCTGTCGGTGAGGTCGAAGCTGAGGTAGCGCATACAGGAAGTGTCGGCTTCGAAAACCGGGCCAATCGCCGGGTGGCTAGCGCGTGCGCAGGCCTTCCAGCTCAGCCAACGAAGCCTCGAGCACGTCTTCCAGCTCGCCGAGCAATCGCTGCCGCTCCGCGGCGGTCTCGGGCGTATCGACGCTCAGCAGCTGATGGAAGGGCAGCACCAGCAGCGATCCTTCCATGGAGCCCCGTGAGCCTTCAACCAGCCCACCCTGCGGCGTGAATGGGCGCTCGGTCAGGTCGACCATGGTCCCGATCATGCGCGTCGCGCGGCCGTCGGGGCTGCGCTCGATGACGCGGCCGCGAGAGTGCAAAACGCGATAGCCCGAACCGTTGCTGCGCAGGCGGAATGTGGCCTCATAGCTGGGTTGCGCGCCACGGGTGTGTGCACGCATCGCCGTCAGCATGCCTTCCAGGTCGGCTGGATGCACCCGGCAACGCC
>JAEKLF010000238.1 GCA_019509985.1 Burkholderiales bacterium
CTCGAAGCGACGCTGCAACTGCCGCCCGGCTGGCGCCTGCTGCATGCCCAGGGCCCGAGCCACGTCGACGGCGCCTGGGTCGCGATGTGGACGCTGTGGGACTTCTTCTTCGTGCTGCTGGCGGCGCTGGCCGCCTACCGGCTGCTGGGCTGGCGCACCGGCGTGCTGCTGGGCGCGGCGCTGGTGCTGACCTGGCACACGCCGGGCAGCCCGCCGGCGGCGCTGTGGTTCGGCTTGCTGGCGTTGACGGCGCTGGTGCGCGTGCTGCCGGCGGGGCGCGGGCAGCGCATCTTTGCGTACAGCCGGCTGGCCGTGGTGGGCCTGCTGATGCTCGTGCTGCTGCCCTTCAGCGTGCAGGAGATCCGGGCGGCGATCTACCCCAGCCTGGAGGGCCGGAACTGGGAATCGGGTCTTGCCCAGGTCGCGCCGCCCTCGCCCTTCGTGCCGCCACCCGAGCTCAGCGTGGAGGCACCGCCCCCGCCCGACAGGAACAGCCCGGCACCGGCACCGGCATTGATGCAGCTGAGCAAAGGTTTGGCGAGCACGTCCAGCAACGGCCTGGATCGCGTCGACCCCACAGCGCGCGTGCAGACCGGCCCCGGCCTGCCGACCTGGAGCTGGCGCGCCCACCAGCTCAGCTGGAGCGGCCCGGTCACGCCGGAGCAGACGCTGAACCTGTGGCTGCTGCCGCCCTGGGCGACGGCGCTGATGAAGCTGGCCGGCCTGGCCCTGCTCGCGCTCGCGCTGGTTGCCGTCGCCGGCTGGAAGCTGCCGCGCCGGCTTCGCATGCCGGATGTCGGCACGGGTGTCGCCGCGGCGCTGTTGCTAGCACTGAGTCTCACGCCCACGCCGAGCGACGCCCAGGTCGCCTGGCCCACCGATGAACAGCTCAAGGCCCTGCATGGCAAGCTCGCGGCGCCGCCGGACTGCGCGCCCAACTGCGCGGCCCTCGCGCGCCTGCTCGTCAGCGCCTCCGGCTCCAGCGTGCAGCTGCGCGCCGAGATCCATGCGCAGGCGCTGGTCGCCGTGCCGCTGCCCGGCCAGGGCACCGGCTGGCAGCCCGGCAGCGTCGCGCTGCCATTGCCGCCGCGTGCACTGCAGACCGAGCTGAAGGGCTGGGCCCTGGCCGGTCTGGATCCGCGTGGCCAGAGCACCGGCGCGATCACGCTGAGCCGGGGGGCCACGGCCGGCAGCAACCGCGCTGAAGACGCCGGCACGCAGCGCGACGCGCTGCCGCCGCTGGTGCGCGTGGACCGGCGCCTGGAGCTGGGCCTGCGCTGGCAGGTCCAGACACACATCGAGCGCATCGCTCCCAGCCGCGCGCCGCTGCGCGTGCGCTGGGCCCTGCTGCCTGGCGAGGCCGTGGGCGACGCGCGCGTGACGGTGGACGGCGGCGTGGCCAGCCTGCAGCTGGGCGGCGAGGAGGCGGCCGACGTGGCCAGCAACCTGCCGCCCAGCGAGGCGCTGACGCTGCTGGCCGGCCATGAACCCAACCAGGTCGAGCGCTGGACGCTGGCCGCGTCGCCGCAATGGCATGTGGAGGCCAGCGGCCTGGCCGCGACGGCCCTGCAGCAGGACGGCAGCTGGCAACCCGAATGGCGCCCCTGGCCCGGTGAGACGCTGAAGCTGGCCGTGAAGAAGCCCGCCGGCGTGGCCGGCCAGACGCTGACGCTGGACCATGTGCGCACCGAAGTCAGCCCGGGCGAACGCAGCACCGACGTGCAGCTGGACCTGGCGCTGCGCACCAGCCTCGGCGGCCCGCACACGCTGAAGCTGCCGGCCGGTGCCGAGCTGCTGGGCGTGAGCCTGAACGGCGCGACGCTGGCGCTGCAGCTGCGCGATGGCGCCCTCAGCCTGCCGCTGAGCCCGGGCGAGCAGCGCATCCAGATCCGCTGGCGCGAGCCCGAGGGCATGGGCACGCTGTGGCGCCATGAGGGCCTGGCCCTGGGCCTGCCAGGCGTCAACGACACGCTGCAGCTCAACGTGCCCGAAGACCGCATCGTGCTGGCGGTGGGCGGGCCGTTGATCGGGCCGGCCGTGCTGATCTGGGGCGCCCTCGTCGTCGCGCTGGCGCTGGCCTGGGTCGCGCCGCGCGGCGTGCCGGGGCTGATGGGCCGGCCGGCCTGGGTGCTGCTGGTGCTGGGCGTGGCGCCGGTGTCGCTGGCCGCGCTGGCCGTGCTGGCCGGCTGGTTCGGCGCACTGGAGGCGCGGCGGCGCTGGGGCGGGCAGGGTGGCCGGCGCTGGCTGCGCATCGGCGTGCAGTTGCTGCTGGTGCTGTGGACGCTGTGCGCCGTCGCCGCGCTGCTGGACGTGCTGCGCACGGGGCTGCTGGGCTACCCGGACCTGCTGGTCGCCGGCCCGGGGTCGAGCAGCCATCTGCTGAGCTGGACGAGCGACCGCTTCACCGAGCGCACGGCCAGCGCCTGGGTGCTGAGCGCGCCGGTGTGGCTGTATCGCGCGGCCATGCTGGCGTGGGCGCTCTGGCTGGCCGCGTCGCTGCTGCGCTGGGTGGGCTGGGCCTGGCGCTGTTTCAGCGCGGACGGCGCCTGGCCCGACCGCGCGGCCTGGGCCGAGACCCGCTTCGAGGCGGCGCCTGCCGCGCCGGACACCGCCGTCGCCACGCCGCCGCCGGAGGCGCCCGCCGATGACGCTTGACTGGCTGGCGCCGGCCCAGTGGGTCGGCTACCTCGCCTTCGTGCTCGGCGTCGGCTGCTTCCTGCAGACCGACGACCGGCGCTTCAAGTGGTTCATGACGGGCGAATGCCTCGCCTACGTCGCCCACTTCGCGCTGCTGGGCAACCCGACAGCGGTGGCGAGTTCGCTGCTGTCCATGCTGCGCTCCGTGCTGTCGCTGCACACGCGCTCGGCGTGGGTGGCGGTGGGCGTCGTCGCGGCCAACATCGGCTTCGGCCTGGGCCTGGCCCACAAGCCCGGCGACTGGTTGCCGCTGGGCGCGTCCTGCCTCGGCACGCTGGCGCTGTTCCTGCTGCAGGGCGTGCCGATGCGGCTGCTGATGCTGTGCGGGACCGGCCTGTGGATCGCCAACAACCTGATCGCCGGCTCCATCGGCGGCACGGCGCTGGAGGTGGTGGTCGCGGCGGTGAACCTGACGACCATCGTGCGGATGGCGCGGCAGGCCCGCCGCCTCAGCGGTCGCCCAGGGCCGCCTTGAGCTTGGCCTGGTCCAGGTAGCGCTCGTAGCTGCCCAGGGATTTGCTGACTTCGGGGTTGCTCATCAACTCCTTCATCGCCAGTTCACCCAGCACGCGAAACGCGTTGAACATGCCCGCGGTTCCTTCCTGCTGCATCACCTCGCGCGTCTGCGCCGGGCAGCGCTCCGCCAGCAGCGTCGTCACGAGGCGCCCCATGATCTGGTCGGCCTCGTCGCGCGCCGCCTCCGACGCTTTTGACAGCTCCTTGATCTCCGGATGCGCGGCCATGGCGACGAACATCCAGCGCGCCAGATCCTTGCGGTCCTTGCCGGTGGTGTTGTCACCGAGGCAGGCGGCCAGGGCATCGGCCTTGGGGCCGGCGTGGGCGGACATGGGCAGCGCGGCGGTCATGGCCAACAGCAGGGCGGGCAGCAGAGGTTTCATCGCGAGCAGGAGGTCGTTGGGAGGCCGGCGATTGTGAATCGCGCGGCCCGTGCCGAACTCAGCGGTTTGCGGAGTAATTCACCGGCAGCCAGTCATAGCCCTTGCCATCCACGCGCAGCTTGCCGATGCCGGGGAATGACACATGGCTCACGGCCACGTAGTAGCCGTCCTTGGCCGCGGCGGCATAGGCCTTCTCGCGGGCCGGCGCAGCCATCTTGGGGTCGGAGTCGAAGCTCAGGGTCACCGCGGGTTCGGGGAACTGCACGGCGGCGACGTGCATCAGGTCGCCCCAGAACATCATCTTCTGGCCTTTGCTCTCGGCGACGTAGTTGCTGTGGCCGGGCGTGTGGCCGTAGGCCGGATAGGCCTTCACGCCGGGCACGATCTCGACGCCGTCCTTGCTGCCTTCGAAGGGCTTGAAACGGCCCGTGTCGGCATAGGCCTTGACGTTGGCCGCGATGGCCTTGGCGCCGTCGCCGCCCTTGGCGATCTGCTCGGGCGACAGCCAGAAGTCGGCGTCGCGCTTGTCCAGGCGCAACGTCGCATTAGGGAAATTGGCCTTGCCATCGGCAGCGGTGCCGCCGATGTGGTCGCCGTGCATGTGGGTGATGACGACCTCGTCGACCTGCTCGGGGCTGTAGCCGGCCGCCTTCAGGTTGGCGAGCACGCGGCCCAGCGTCGGGCCGAACAGGCCGGAGGCGCCGGTGTCGACGAGGACGATCTTGCTGCCGGTGTTGATCAGGTAGGCGTTGACCGAGGTCTCCAGCGGCAGGCCGAGGTAGGCATGCTGCAGGGCCCGGGCGGTGTTGGCCGCGGGCTGCTGCAGCAGCTTGTCGACGGGCAGGTCCAGCGTGCCGTCGTTCAGCGCCGTGATCTCGAAATCGCCCAGCTGCAGGCGATACCAGCCGGGCGCCTGGCCCTTGAGCTGCGGGCCGGCGGCGAAGGCCGTGGCGCTCAGGCTTGAACCGATGGCAAGGGCGAGAACAGCGGGAAGCAGGCGGTTGAGCATCGTGAGTCTCCGGGGGTGTTTGGGGGCAGCGGCGCAGCATATCGGCGGCCGCGTGGCCCTGCAGCCCCCAGGGCCGCTGTCTGCCGGCCGGACAGTGCCGGCGAGCCTGGCCGACTGAAATCCGGACAGTGTTGGCCCGCCGCGCGCCCAAAACGCGGGTTAGCGCTCAAGGGTTTGTCCTTGATCCGCCCCGTTCTGGCGCGGGCATGCCTCTTGCGCTTGAGCAAGGGCCTCGAACACAACAAACCTGGAGACAAGACATGCCCCGACGCCCATCGGCGCCCGTGCGCCTGCCGCGCGTGCAACGCCTGGATTTCGCCATCCTCGCCGCCCTCGGCGCGATGGCCGCGCTGCCGGTCGCGGCGCAGACCGCGCCCGCCGCCGAGCCGGCCGTGACGACGCTGGAGGTCGTCAAAGTCACGGCGCGCAAGCGCGAGGAGTCGCTGCAGGACGTGCCGGTGGCCGTCACCGCGTTGACCGCCGAACAGCTCGACAAGCTGGCCATCAAGGACCTCGGCGACCTGCAAGGCCAGGTGCCCAACCTGACCATCTACGCCGCGCGCGGCAGCAACACGACGATCACCACCTTCATCCGCGGCGTCGGCCAGGCCGACCCGCTGTGGGGCGTGGACCCGGGCGTGGGCATCTATTTCGACGACGTCTACATCGCCCGTCCGCAAGGCGCGCTGCTGGACGTCTACGACGTGCAGCGCGTGGAGGTGCTGCGCGGCCCTCAGGGCACGCTGTACGGCAAAAACACGGTGGGCGGCGCCGTGAAGTACGTCTCCAAGCCTCTGCCGCAGCAGACCGAAGGGCAGGTGACGCTGGCCATCGGCAGCTATGGTCAGGTCACCGCCAAGGGCGCCGCGGGCACGGCCGTCAATGACGGGCAGATCCGCTTCCGCCTGGCCGGCGCCAGTCTGAACCGCGACGGCTACGGCAAGAATCTGACCGACGGCAGCCCCGTCAGCGACCAGAACACCACCAGTGGCCGCTTTTCGGCCGGCTGGTTCCCGACCGGCTCGACCTTCAGCGCCCAGGTTTCGGCCGACCGCACCCAGGACGCCTCGCACATGCGCGGCTTCCAGCGCCTGAACGTCAGTCCCTTCGACCCCGCCAAGACGCCACCCATGGCCAGCCGCTACGACATCGCCAGCGGCATGCCCAATGCCAACCGCACGACCAGCGAGGGCGAATCGCTGACCTTGAACTGGGCCGCCAACGACGCCTGGAGCCTGAAGTACATCCTGGCCCACCGCGAATCCGACACCAGTACCAGCATCGACTTCGACGGCCTGCCGAACAAGATCGCCGACGTGCGCGCCGAGTACCACGACAGCTCGCAAAGCCACGAGGTTCAGGCCATCTACGAGGGCCAGAGCAGCTCCGGCATCGTCGGCGTCTACTACTTCGATGGCCACGCCGGCGGCACGGTGCGCAACAACTTCTTCAACCTGAGCTTCGGCACCACCAACGGCACCGTGTTCACCAAGGGCAAGGCCATCTTCGGCGACTGGAGCTGGCGCTTCACGCCGCAGTTCTCGGTCAGCACCGGCCTGCGCTATACCGACGAGAGCAAGCGCGCCGTGGTGCTGAACCAGGCGTTCTCGAACGACCAGTTCAGCGGCGCGCCCATCGCCGTGCCGGCCAACTTCGACAGCTCGCGCTCGGTGACCAACACCTCGCCGCGGCTGTCGCTGGAATACAAGGCCAGCAACGCGGTCAAGCTCTACACGACCGCATCGCGCGGTTTCAAGAGCGGCGGCTACAACATCCGCGCCAACACGACGGCCTTCCCGTC
>JAEKLF010000239.1 GCA_019509985.1 Burkholderiales bacterium
TTTTCACTTCCTGGAGACATTGAATGAGCGCCATCGTTGACATCGTCGGCCGAGAAATCCTCGACAGCCGCGGCAATCCCACCGTCGAATGCGACGTCCTGCTGGAATCGGGCGTCATGGGCCGTGCGGCCGTGCCGTCCGGTGCGTCCACCGGCTCGCGTGAAGCCATCGAGCTGCGTGACGGCGACAAGAGCCGCTACCTGGGCAAGGGCGTGCTGAAGGCCGTCGAGCACATCAACACCGAGATCAGCGAAGCCGTGTTGGGCCTGGATGCCTCCGAGCAGGCCTTCCTGGACAAGACGCTGATCGACCTGGACGGCACCGAGAACAAGAGCCGCTTGGGCGCCAACGCGATGCTGGCCGTGTCCATGGCCGTGGCCCGCGCCGCAGCCGAAGAGTCCGGCCTGCCGCTGTACCGCTACTTCGGCGGCATGGGCGGCATGCAACTGCCGGTGCCGATGATGAACGTCATCAACGGCGGCGCCCACGCCAACAATTCGCTGGACCTGCAGGAGCTGATGATCATCCCCGTGGGCGCGCCTTTGAAGAAGATCCTGGGCGACAAGGGCATCTCCACGGCCGTCGGCGACGAGGGCGGTTTCGCGCCCAGCGTCGAGAGCCATGAGGCGGCGATCCAACTGATCCTGCAGGCCATCGACAAGGCCGGTTACCGCGCTGGCGACCAGATCGCCATCGGCCTGGACTGCGCCGCCAGCGAGTTCTACAAGGACGGCAAGTACGTGCTCGAAGGCGAAGGCGGCATCCAGCTGACCTCGCAGGAGTGGACCGACATGCTGGCCACCTGGGTCGACAAGTACCCGATCATCTCCATCGAGGACGGCATGGCCGAAGGCGACTGGGACGGCTGGAAGCTGCTGACCGACCGCCTGGGCAAGAACGTGCAGATCGTTGGCGACGACCTGTTCGTCACCAACACCAAGATCCTGCAGGAAGGCATCGAGAAGGGCATCGCCAACTCCATCCTGATCAAGATCAACCAGATCGGCACGCTGACCGAGACCTTCGCCGCCATCGAGATGGCCAAGCGTGCCGGCTACACGGCCGTCATCTCGCACCGCTCGGGCGAAACCGAGGACAGCACCATCTCCGACATCGCCGTGGGCACCAACGCCGGCCAGATCAAGACCGGTTCGCTGTCGCGCTCGGACCGCATGGCCAAGTACAACCAGCTGCTGCGCATCGAGGAAGACCTCGGCGACGTCGCCACCTACCCCGGCCGTGCTGCGTTCTACAACCTCCGGTAAGCGTTGAAGGCGCTCGCCCTGGTCCTGGCCCTTTTCCTGGTGGCCATCCAAGCCCAACTCTGGGTGGGCCGGGGCAGCATTCCGCACGTCGCTCAGCTCCGGGAGGAGCTGAGCCAGGCGCAGTCGGACAACGACAAGGCCCGCGCCCGCAACGCCCAGCTGCAGGCCGAACTGCGCGACCTGCGTGAGGGCCTGGAGATGGTCGAGGAGAAGGCCCGCTTCGAGCTCGGCATGATCAAGTCCGACGAAGTCTTCGTGCCGCTGGCCGCGCCGGCCGCATCCGCGGCGGGCAAGCGCTGATGCTCGCCGACGCTTGGGCGGCGCTGCTGGCGCCGGCCTTCACGGCTTTCGGCAGCCCCATCTCCTGGCTGGAACTGGTCGCCTTCGTGCTGGCCGTCTGGATGGTCGTCTGCAATATGCGGGTGAACCTGTTGGCCTGGCCGCTGGCCCTGGTCAGCTCGCTGATGTATTTCGCGCTCTTCTGGGACGGCCGGCTTTATGGCGAGGCCGCGCTGCAGCTGCTGTTTGCGGCGCTGGCGCTGTGGGGCTGGTGGCAGTGGCGCTTCGGCCGCACGCGCGACGGCGACGCGCTGACGGTGCGCCGCCTCGGCTTGCGGGGCCTTGTCCGTCCCGCGCTGCTGACGCTGGCGGCCTGGCCGCTGCTGGGTCTCTTCCTCGCCCGGCTGACCGACAGCCCCCTGCCCTACTGGGACGCCTTCCCGACCGTCGCCAGCCTGCTCGGCCAATGGCTGCTGGCGCGCAAGTACGAAGAGAACTGGCCGACCTGGATCGTCGTCAATGTCGTCAGCGTCGTGCTGTTCGGCCTCAAGGGCTATTGGCTGACGGTCATCCTCTACGCCGGCTTCATCCCGATGAGCGTGATCGGCTGGCGCGCTTGGCGGCACGCGTGAACGGCCGCCTTGTCACCCTGCTCGGTGCCGAGTGCACCGGCAAGTCCACGCTCGCCGAAGAGTTGGCACGGCAGTTCAACGCCGGTCTCGTCACCGAATACCTGCGCGAATGGTGCGACACCCACGGCCGCACGCCGCAGCGGCAAGAGCAGGCTCACATCGCCACCGAGCAGGCCGCGCGCATCGGCGCCGCGGCCCGCACGCATGCGCTAGTGATCTGCGACACGACGCCGCTGATCACCGCGCTGTGCAGCCAGCATTACTTCAACGACGACGCGCTGCTGGCCGGGGCTCTCGCCTTCCAGCGCCGCTGCTCGTTGACGCTGCTGTGCGCGCCCGATCTGCCCTGGCAGGCCGACGGCATCCAGCGCGACGGGCCCGAGGTGCGGGCGCGCTTCGACGCCCGGCTGCGCGCGGCGCTGGCCGGGCACGGCCTGCCGTGGGTCGACATCCAGGGCGATGAGGCCGCCAGGCTGGCGCGCGCCCTGCAAGCGGTGCGGTGTCCGGGCTGAAGCGCCTCACTTGGCCTGCGTCTGTGTCTGCAGCTGCGACAACGCATCGATGGAACGATTGACGGCGCGGTCCAGCGACGCCGCAAAGCCGCCGCCGGGGTGGGCCGCCGAGATCGCTGCCAGCTTGGACGCGAAGCCCAGGTGCAGCTCGGCCAGCCATTCGGGATGCGGTTCGGGGTCAGGCACCGGCGGCCACCAGGCCGGCAGCTTGAGCTTGCGCGGCGCGGTCGGGCACCAGTCGTCCAGGTCCTGGGCCATGCTCTTCCAGCTCAAGCCAAGACGGTCGGCCAGCCAGGCCGTGTGCGCGAACTCCTGCGCCATCGCGGCGCCCAGATGCTCAGGCGCGGGCGGCAAGGGCTGGGGATTCAGGGCCACCGCGGAGACGCGGTCCTGAATCGCCGCCAGGCCCTGGGGCCCGCGCGGGATGACGTCAAAGATGGCCGGCAGGCGGCGGCCGATGAGGGCTAGCAGTCGTTGGTCGGAGGTCATGATCCACTCCAGCAGGCCGGCATGAGAGGCGATGCCGGAGTCGCCCGGCGGGGGCCCTCAGCACGGGGCGACCGCTGCTAACAGCCTAGTCGCACTGGCTGCGAACACCATCGTATGGACGGAGGACGACCAGCGCCGCGACCTGCCCACCTGGGGCTTGAAATCGCTGCCGACCTGAAAGTGCCTCGCATCCGCCCGCTGCGGCGTTTCGCCGCCGGTCGTCAGCGGCCCAGCAGCAGGTAGTCGAACAGCTGCGTCCCGCCGGCGCCGCCCAGCGGCACGAGCACGGCCTTGAGCAGGGGCTGGTCGAAGAAGGACGCGAAGGCACCGTGCTGCTCGTTCTCGACCTGCGCGATCAGCCGCTTGAAGGGCTCCACCAGACCGGGCAGTGGCGCGGCACTGCCGGCCAGCCAGCGCAGGTCGGCCTGCATGGATTCCAGCGCCCGGCGGCGCGTGTTTTCGGCGGCCTGCTTGAGCAGGAAGGTCAGGCCGATCAGCACGGCGACATAGAAGCTCACGCCGACGGCAATGGCCGGCGTCAGCGCCCAGTTGTCGAACAGCCGGCTGCGCGCGACGACCAGCAGGGCCAGCACCACGAAGGGACCGACGACCAGGCGCGCGATCGGCGCGCTGCGCCGGGCCACGACCTGCACGTCGATCCAGTCGTCCAGCAAGGTGTGCATCGTGAAGCCGCAGTCGTCCGCCGCGCGCGCCTCCGGCTTGGCGCAAAAGCGCTTGGCCCACAGCGCCTTGTGCTCGTTGCCCAGTGCCTGGGCGAACTGGTTGATGGTCTCGTCCGGATAGAAGCTGCGCCCGACGTTGAGGTGGCGCACAAAGCGCGTCAGCAGCACCGTCGCGTCGGCCACCGCGACGATGAGCAGGGGCAGCAGCAGCAAGGCGGCGTACAGCGTCACGCGCACCAGGCTGCGGTGCTCCTTGCCGCGGGCAGGCACCTCGGGAACCTGGCCGTCGTTCAGGCCGAAGAACAGCAGGCCAATGACGAAGAGCGTCAGCGCGTACCAGAACAGCGTGCGCACGACGCGCGGCGTCGCCTCGCCGCGCTCGCCGTACTCGACCCAGAGCTGCTTGAAGTCGCAGCTGTAGCCCACCCCCGGCTGCCAGAACAGCACGCTGCCGATGGAGAACCAGCCACGCAGCAGCTGCAGCAGGTCGGGGTGCCGGCGCGGGCGCGGCAGGCGCAGCCAGTCGGAGTCGCGCTTCAGCTGCTCCTGCGTGGCGGCCCAGGCCCAGTCCAGCGTCCACAGCAGCGTGAACAGCGCCAGCAGATGGATCAGGTGCGACGGCCAGGCGCTCACGCCTTCCAGCCAGGCCGTGGGCTCGCAGGTCAGGCAGACGCCGCCCGGCAACCAGCCCCCGGCCGGCCAGGCCAGCGCCATCCATACGGCGGCAATCAGCACCAGCGCCCCCGCCAGCACGCCCACCAGCCGCCTGCGCTCACCCACCTTCCAGGCCGTCAGGCCGACCAGCAGCGCCCCGCCGGCCGCCAGCGCGGCCAGCATCCGGGCGTGGCTGAAGTTCAAGCGCCCCGGCAGCACGAACTCGATGAGGCTGGCCATCGCATAGGACAGCAGCACCGCATGCATGGCCACCAGCACGACGGCCGTCGGGTCCATCGCCGGCACCGAGCGGCCGCCGGTGGGCAACAGCACCCGGCGCGCCTGGCGCATCGACGGCGTGGAGGGCCACGCGAACAGCATGCAGCCGATGACGGCAGCCACCAGCAGCGCGACGAAGATGCGGCCCAGCGCGCTCTGCCTCGGCTGCTCCAGCAACGCGTAGCCCGACAGCGCCACCATGTCGGAGCGCCCGATCTCGTAGACCGAGGTGTTCTTCAGCACCCGGTTCAGCGCCTTGGCCTCCGTCTGCTTGCAGGTGTCAGTGCGGCAGCCGGCGCGGCGGGCGGCGGCATAGGTGCTGGTCTGGTAGATGTCGCGCAGCGGCGGTGTGCCGGCCTGCAGGTCCACGGCGCTGGCGGCCTTGTCGGGCGCCGGGCGATAGAAGGCCAGCGGCAGGCTGCTGGCGACGACGAGATTGCGCGTGAAGCCTTGCGTGCGCGGGTGCAGGTAGCGCGCATCCATGTCCGTCGTGAAGAACATGCGGTCGGAGAAGTTCTCATGCAGGGCCTGCAGCACGAGCAGCTTGTCGTGCACGTCATTGGCGAAGATGCCGATGGCGCCGATGGGCAGGTCGGCCCGGTCGCTTTCGCTGCGCTTGAGCTCGTTGCCCATGCGGCGCAGGTAGTCGAGCTGGTCGCGGCTCTCCGGCCATTCCAGCGGCGGCGCCTTGGCTGCGGCTGTGGCCAGCGCCGCGGCGGCACTGGCCTCCTTGGTCGTGGCGCCGTCGATGCCGCGGAAGAAGTAGATCACCTGCAGGGTCTCCTGCATCGGCTGGGGCAGGTGTTGACGCAGCTGCTCCACCAGGGCCTGGGCGTAGATGGAGTCGCGCTCCGCAACGACCACGACGCGGCGGTGCTTCTGCGGCAGGCGCAGCTTCAGCTCGTTCACCAGGTTGTCGATGAGGTCGGCATCGCTGCCCACGGTGCGCACCATGTGGATCGGCGGGGGCTTGCCTGGCGCGCCCGTGAGGCGGCTGAAGTGCTGGGTCAGGAAGGCATCGAGGCCATCGTCCAGGCCGGTGACGGTGCGCGTGTAGTCCTGCAGCTCGGGCAGCATGCGCTCGGGCGCCGTGGAGGACGGGTTGTAGAACTCGGCCTTGGCCAGCAGGCGGTAGCCGGCCAGCACGTCG
>JAEKLF010000129.1 GCA_019509985.1 Burkholderiales bacterium
GGCCATTGAAGGTGCCAATCCAGAGCGTTCCGTCGCGGGACACCAGCAGGGCATAAGGGTTGTCTGGCAGCGATTGGCCCCGCGGCGGCCGCCAGGGAACGAACCGAAGACCGTCGAAGCGAAACATGCCAAATGACCCGCCGACCCAGAGATAGCCGTCCGGTGTCTGCGCCATCGAAAAGACCAGGCCCAGCGAGACGCCGTCCCGGGCAGTCCACGAGGTGTGTGCGTACTGGGCCACCTGCAGCGGCGCGTCGAGCGCGAGGGCGGGGGGCGTCGAGGTCAACAATGCCGATGCCAGCAGCAGGCCGGGCACTAGGCCGGGCACAAGGCGTCTTTGACGTTGGCCATCCAGTTGACTCACAGGAAATCCCTTTTGCCGCCAGCCGCTGCTCGCCAGCGGCACGCGGGCAGCGTATCGCGAAAGCTCCCTGCCGGGCAGCCTCCGGCCCGTCGCTTCCCGTGAACCCGGTGGGGGCGCCCACGCCGGCGCATGCACGGGTCGGCATCGCCGACACTGGCGCCCCACTTGAAGAACGCCCATGACGCAAGCCCTGATCGAAGCCCTGGTGGCTTGCCATCGCGATCGCAGCCGCCTGAAGGCTGCGGACTGGACCGACGCGGTCCGCAGCGAGGCCGACGCCTATGCCGTGCAGGACGGCGTCGCGACGGCGCTGGGCTGGCGGCTGGAGCGCTGGAAGTCGGGCGGTGCCAGCCCCCAGGGGCCGTTCAGCCATTCGCCGGTGAACCCGGCAGCCAGCGCGGCGCTGCTGGGCGTCGAGGCCGAGGTGGCGTTACGCGTCAACGCGGCAGGGGCAGCCGACGCCGTGTGCATCGCCGTCGAACTCGTCGCCTCGCGCTGGCAGGAGGGCCTGGAGGCACCGGCGCTGCTGCGCATGGCCGACCACCAGTCCAACGCCGGCCTGCTGCTGGGCGACTGGCAACCGTTCAAGGCGCTGGACTGGGGCCGGATCGAATGGCGGCTCAGCCTGCCCGGCCAACCCGACATCGTGCGCCGCGGCGGGCATTCGCTGGCCGACCCGGCCGGCGTGCTGCCGGCCTGGCTGAAGCACGCGACGCGCAACGGCCGCAGCGTGCCGGCCGGCACCGTCGTGACGACGGGCGCCTGGGGTGGGCTGCACCCGCTGCAGGGCGAAGCCCACGGCAGGCTGAGCTTCGAAGGCCTGGGCGAGTTCAGCTTTTGAGCAGCGGCGTGAAGATCGCGACGAAGGCGGCGATGTTGACGGCCACCGTCAGCCAGTAGATCCGTCGGAACGACGGCTTGGCGCTCTTGTGGCGCAGCAGTTGCTGGGCGAGCAACGCACCCGGCCAGCCGCAGGCCAGCGACAGCGCATGCAGTGTGTTCTCGGCCACCCGCCAGTCGCCGCACGCGGCGGCGCGCTTGTCCAGCGCGTAGATGATGAAGGTCGCCATGCTCATGGCCGAGTAGAGGCCCCATAGCCAGTTCGGCAGGCCCCAGCGCAGATGGCTGAACAACACGAAGGCCGCGAAGGCCGGCACCAGCAGCTGCACGCGACCGCGATCGCGCGGCGCGGGAGCCGGCGGCGCGGCGCGCGACGCAAGGCCCTGCACGTCGGTTGCACGGCGCTTGCCTTGCGCGTCCTGGCCTTCGCGAAAGCTCAACCGCTCGCCGACGAATGGCCGGTGCGGGCGCAGCCCGAAGGCCTTGATGTGGACGAAGAGCTTGGCGCCTTCGCCATCCGGCGTGATGAAGCCGTAGCCCTTGGCGTCGTCCCATTGCGTCAACGTGCCTTTCATTGCGTCGCCTCGGCGAGATGCGCCTTCAGCGCGGCGATGGCGTGGCGGACCTTGGCCGGCTGCGCGTCGCGCTGCGGCGTCATCGCCCAGACGGGCAGTTCGGGAAGCGTGAGCTCGGTGTCCAGCCTCAGCAGCCGGCCGGCCGCCACGGCTTCGGCCACGTCCTCGTCGCCCAGCGGCGCCACGCCGAAGCCCGCTTCACAGAGTTGCTGCAGCGTCAGCTGGTTGTTGCTGGCGTAACGCGGCCGCACGGTGACGTCGCTGCCCGGCAGGCGGCGGGCCTGGTCGGTGCCGTCCTGCAGCATCAACCAGTCGGCGGCCTGCAGCGCCTCCAATGTGGCCGGTACGCCACGCTGGGCCAGATAGCCGGGCGCGGCATACAGGCTGGTGTGCACGGTGCCGATGCGCTGCGCCACCCATTGGCTATCCGGTGGGCGGCCGAAGCGGATGGCGAGGTCGATGCGGTGGTTGACGAGGTCGGTGAAACCGTCTTCCACCTGCAGGTGCAGCCGCAGGGCCGGGTGCGCGGCCAGCAGTGGCGCCAGCGCCGGGCCGATGCGCCGGCCGAAGCCGACGGTCATGGCAATTCGCAGCTCGCCCTCGGGCGCGTCGCGCAACTGCAGCAGCTGGGTTTGCGCAGCCTCCGCGGCGGCGACCATGGCAGCGCAGCCGGCGTGGAAGCGCTCGCCCGCCGGCGTCAGGCTGAGCTTGCGCGTGGAGCGGTGCAGCAGCGTCACGCCCATGTCCTTCTCCAGTGCCCTGACCTGCTGGCTGACCGCCGAGGTGCTGGTGCGCAGCTGGCGCGCGGCGGCGGCAAAGCTGCCGTGGCGTACGACGGCGGCGAGGACGGCCATGCGCTTGAGCTGGTCGAGCATGAAGTTTTTCTAATGAGTCTGCGCGACAAAGGCCGGCTTATCGGCGCATTGTGAAGTCGGAACAATGGCTCATCGAAAATTGCCTTGGAAAACATGATGAACATTGCCCTGATCGGCGCCACCGGCTTTGTCGGCCAGGCCCTGCTCGATGAGCTGCTGAACCGTGACCACCAGGTGCGCGCGCTGCAGCGCGACTCGGCCAAGCTGGCCGCGCGCCCGGGGCTGGAGGCGCGCTCGGTGGACGTGCTGAGTGGCGGCAACCTGGCCGAAGCGCTGAGGGGCGTAGACGCCGTCATCAGCGCCTTCAACGCCGGCTGGGCCAACCCCAACCTGCATGACGACTTCCTGCGCGGCAGCGACGCCATCGCTAACGCGGCGCGCACGGCCGGTGTGCGCCTGCTGGTCGTCGGTGGCGCCGGCAGCCTGTTCGTGGCACCCGGCCAGCAGCTGGTCGACTCGCCGGCCTTCCCGGCCGAGTGGAAACAAGGCGCCCTGGCCGCCCGCGAGGTGCTGAACCGTCTGCGCGCCGACACGTCAGGACTGGACTGGACCTTCGTGTCGCCGGCCATGCACCTCGAGCCGGGCGAGCGCACCGGTCAGTTCCGCCTGGGTGGCGAAGCGCCGGTGTTCGACGCGCAAGGCGAAAGCCGCATCAGCGTCGCCGACCTGGCGGTGGCCATCGTCAACGAGCTGGAAGCGCCGCAGCATCGCCGCGGCCGCTTCACGGCCGGCTACTGAACTTTATTGAACCGCCGGCGAGATCCGATACATCAACACGCCATGCGGCGCCACGGTGCCGCCATGGCGGCCGCTGGCGGCCTGGGTCCGCTTGCCCGACCACAGGTCCAGCACATCGGCCTTCAGCTTGGCCGGCAGGTCGAGCTGCTCCCAGGCCACGGCCATGTCGACCGGCTTCTCGCCGCGGTTGAACAGCACGGCCGCGCGGTCGCCGCCCTGCAGCGTGCGCACCCAGATCTCCTGGTCACCCAGGCGCCAGATGCGGCGGCCCTGGCGGCCGAGCGGGTCCTGGTCGACCTTGATGACCTCGGCATTGGTCAGGATGCGCTGGGTGGCCGCGTCCATCTTGGACATGTCGTTGCCGGCCACCAGCGGCGCGGCCAGCATGGCCCAGATCGAGAAGTGGCTCTCGTACTCGGTCGTCGTCATGCCGCCATTGCCGACCTCCAGCATGTCGGGGTCGTTCCAGCCGTTGGGCGCGGCGTCAGCCCACAGGTCGGCGTTCATGTCGATGATGTCCAGCAGGCCGTGCGACCACTCCTTCTTGCCCTTCCAGGCGTCCCAGATGTCGCCCGTGGTGCGCCACAGGTGGCCGACCGGGTGGGCCCAGCGGCCGGGCTGGCTGTTGCCCCATTCGCAGATGGACAGCACGATGTCGCGGCCCGATTCGCGCAGGGCCTTGGCCATGATGGTGTAGGCCGCCTCGGGGGTGCGCGGGCCGGTGTAGCACCAGTCGTACTTGAGCCAGTCCACACCCCATTTGGCGTATTGGCGGGCGTCCTGGAACTCGTGGCCGGCGCTG
Organism: Burkholderiales bacterium; assembly: GCA_019509985.1. Classification (GTDB taxonomy): domain Bacteria; phylum Pseudomonadota; class Gammaproteobacteria; order Burkholderiales; family Burkholderiaceae_C; genus Pelomonas. Next base: position 4,195 of record JAEKLF010000129.1, read on the forward strand.
CCGGGGCGGCCGCCGCAGGTCAGCGATCCGGCGTCGGAGTAGAGGCCGAACTTCAGACCCTTTGAGTGCACGTAGTCGGCCAGCGCCTTGATGCCTGAAGGGAACCGCTCCGGGTCGGGCTGGATGTTGCCGTCCGCATCGCGGCTTTTCTGCCAGCAGTCGTCGATGACGATGTAGCGGTAGCCCGCGTCTTTCATGCCGGACGCGACCATCGCGTCGGCCTGCTGGCGGATCAGGGTCTCGCTGACATTGCAGGCGAACTTGTTCCATGAGTTCCAGCCCATCGGCGGTGTCGGTGCCAGGTTGGGCTTGGGGGCGTCGAGCTTGAGGGTCTCGTGCGGGGCGGCCTGCGCGCACAGCGCCAAGCAGGTCGACAGGGCCAGCAGCGCGCGGCCCAGCCAGATGGAAGTCATGTGGAACTCCGGAAGTTTCAAACCGTGCCGCGGCGGGCTTCCAGCTCGGCGCGGATCTCGTGCATGCGCTTCTCGGTCAGGAAGTAGCGCGACACGATGTACAGGGCGATGAGCAGCCCGATGATCGGGATGCCCGACAGGGCGACGCGGATCAGGAACAGCGCATCCTCGCCCTGCACCGGCAGCTTGGCATTGAAGCCGGTGAACATCAGCACCCAGCCGGAGGCGCCGTTGCCCAAGGCGAGGCCGACCTTGGAGATCCAGGAGCCGCAGGCGGCGAACGAACCCTCGCGGCGCTGGCCGCTGCCGAGCTCGTCGTGGTCGATGACGTCCGCCATCGCCGAGCCGTAGATCGTCCAGAAACCCGCGGCGACGAAGGCCACGCCGCCGCTGGCGAACAGCTGCAGCCAGGGCAGTTGCGGGTTGTAGAAGAACCAGTCGCCGATGAAGGCGACGATGCCCAGCACCAGCACGGTCATCAGTGCATTGCGCTTGCCCCAGTGCCTGGCCACCCAGCCGGCAAAGACGATGCCCACGAGGCCGCAAACCAGCCCGGCGATGCCCATCATCGAGTTCCACTTGGTGGCCTCGACGACGTTGCCGGCACAGACGTAGTAGACGGTGGCGTAATAGCCGAGCATGCCCACCATGGACGTGGCCATGTTGTAGGTCAGCATGGTGCCCAGCATCTGGCGGAAGGGCTTGTTCTTCAGCGTGCGGTAGAGGGTGTCCTTGAAGGGCACGCGTTGCCGCGTCTGAGCCACGACCTTCTGGTAGTAGCGCTCGCGGGTCAGCAGGAAGATGGCGATGGAGGCCACTACCATGACGCCGCCGAGAATGCTGGTGTAGACCTGGGCACCCCGCAGGATGTCGGGCTTGCCCGAGGCATCGTTGAAGAAGGCCAGCGTCGTGAATTGGGCCGCCACGAACATCGCCAGCTCGGGGAGCTTCTGAATCGCGTTCTTCCACGACATCACGCGCGTGCGTTCGTGGTAGTCGGGCGTCATCTCCGCGCCCAGGCTGTTCCAGGGCATGTTGAAGCAGCTCATGACCGGCACGTACAGGCAGGTCGAGACGAGCATGAAGATGAAGTACTCGTTGTCGCTCCAGCCGCGGCCGACGGCGAACATCAGCGGCAGGCCGATGCCCGCGAGGATACCGCCCACGAGGATGAACGGCCGGCGGCGCCCCCAGCGCGTGCGGGTGTTGTCGGACAGCCAGCCGAACAGCGCGTCCGACACGGCATCGACGGCGATCTTCAGGAAGATGACAGTCGAGATCAGCCCCGGCGCCACGCCGAGGAAGATGTTGAAGACGTGAAAGGCCAGCGACTGGTAAAGCCAGTGGCCCCACATGTCGAGGAACGAGCCCAGGCCGAAGCCGATCTTCTGCGGTACGGGCACGCGGTCACTTGCGGGTGCCGGCGCGGCCGCAGCTACGCTCGCTCTACCGGGGACAGGCATCAAAGGCGCAGCGGCCCCTTCAGGATCGGCAAGCACGACTGTCTCCTTTGCCGCCTGCGAATGCGGCGGCATTTTTAGTAAACAGTATTATTTTCGCTGAACGCTCGAACCCGCGAGAAGCGGTGCAAACACCTAGGACGCTGTCGGCTTCAGGCCAGGCGCGCTTTGGACCGGCAGCGGGCCCGGCCCAGGCGCAAGGCGGAACCGGGCTCGACGCCATGAGCATTTGCAACGACGGATCAGCCCAGGCCAACCCCGAAGGGCTGGGGCCCGAAGCTCACGGTCTCCTAGGCAGGCTGGCGGCGCGACCGGGCGCGTGCGGGCGCCGCTTCAGGCGCGCGCAGCACCGAGCTCTCGCGCACGACCAGTTCCACGGGCAGCGACGCGTCATTGGGCGCGGTGTCACCCTCGATGAGTGCGCGGGCCGCCAGGTGGCCCAGCGCCTCCTTGTCCATCTTCACCGTCGACAGCGGCGGCTTGCTGCGCGCGGCGTCCTCGATGTCGTCGTAGCCGATGAAGCGGATGTCCTCGGGCACGCGCAGTCCCAGTTCATGGCACAGGTCCATGGCGTGCAGCGCAGTCGAGTCGTTGTAGGCAAAGATGGCGTCGGGCGGCTGCGGCAGGGCCAGCAGGCGGCGCAGTGCGTCGCGGCCGGCGTCGCGGTACTCCAGCGCGGGGTCCAGCGTGACCTCGTACTCGGGGTCGAACAGCCGGCCGGCCTCGAAGAGCGCGCGCCGAAAGCCCTTGGCCCGCAGCGATACCGAATAGTGGATCAGCGGCCCGAAGATCGCCGCGACACGCTTGGCGCCGCCGTCCAGCAGGTGCTTGGTCGCCAGCCATGCGCCCAGCAGGTTGTCGTCGTTGACGCAGCGCACGCCCGGGTAGAAGTGGTCCACCAGCACCAGCGGCAGCTCGCAGCGGCGGATGGCCTCCATGGCCTCGGGGTCGAAGTAGCCGGCGCCCAGCAACGCATCGGACTCGTGCCGGCGCACTTGGCCGACGACGTCGTCGCCCGCCACCACCGACATGATGCTCAGCGGCACGCCGGCCTCGCGGCACGCCGTTTCGGCGCCATGCAGCACGTAGGAGTAGAAAGGGTTGTTAGCCAGCGAGCCGATGCTGCGGCTGTACAGGAAGAGGACGCGCCGCGGCTTGCCGGTGCGCAGCTTGGCCGTGTCGTAGCCCATCTGCTGGGCCACGCCGAGCACCAGTCCGCGCGTCTGCTCGGACAAGCCGGGCTGGCCCTTCAGCGCACGCGACACGGTGCCGATGGATACCCCCGCCGCCTGAGCCAGCTCACGAATCGTCACCCCCTGCTTGTCGGCCATGGCCCGAACCCCACCTGTTGTTTAGCACCGCGTATCGGCGGCGATTGTGGCATCGCCGCCCTGGGCACGTCGGCACCGTGCCTGGGCTGCACGCCGACGCGCCGGAAATCGATGGTGCCGCGGGATCACCCTGCCTTGGAGATTGTTCACTAAACAATCAATGTTGCCTAGAATATTTCCAACTTGCCGAATCTGCCTCGATAAAACTCACCGCTCCTGAACCTGACCTCATCCATGGATCCGACCACCCCGCCCGCCGTCATCGCCTCGCTGGCTGACCTCGTCTCACCGCCGGCCGGCTCGGCCATGCGCCGTCGCGACTTCGTCTTCGGTGCGGGCACCTCGTCCTACCAGATCGAAGGGGCCGCGCACGAGGACGGGCGGCTCGAGTCGATCTGGGACCGCTTCAGCGCGACGCCCGGCAAGGTGCTGCGTGGCGAGAACGGCGATGTGGCCTGCGACCACTACCGCCGCTATGGCGAAGACCTGGACATCCTCAAGCAACTCGGTGTGGACGCCTACCGCTTCTCGATCGCCTGGCCGCGCGTGATGGATGAAGCCGGCAAGCCGAACGCGCGCGGCATCGACTTCTACAAGCGCCTGCTCGGGGCCTTAAGCGACCGCGGCATCCGCGCCTTCGTGACGCTCTACCACTGGGACCTGCCCCAGCACCTGGAAGACCGCGGCGGCTGGCTGAACCGCGAGACGGCCTACCGCTTTGCCGACTACGCCGACCTGATGAGCCGCGAGCTGGCCGGCCACGGCGACGTGGCCGCCTGGACGACGCACAACGAACCCTGGTGCTCGGCCTATCTCGGCTACGGTGACGGACACCACGCGCCTGGCCTCAAGTCCCACCGCTGGGCCGCTCAGGCCATGCACCACCTGCTGCTGGGTCACGGGCTGGCCCTGCCCGCGCTGCGCGCGAATGCCCCGCGCGCCCTGCAGGGCATCGTCGCCAACGTGGCGCCGGGCTACCCGGACACCGACACGCCGGCCGACCGCGACGCCGCCAGCCTCTTCGAGACCTTCCAGAACCGCTGGGTGCTGGACCCGCTGCTCAAGGGCGAATACCCGGCCGACATGTGGCGACTGTGGAAGGGCTGCGAGCCGCTGGTGCTGGCAGGCGACATGGACATCATCAAGCGCCCCATCGACTACCTCGGCCTGAACTTCTACAGCCGCGCCGTGCTGCGCTCACCGTCACCGGACAGCATCGACTGGGTCCGCCGCCCCGACGTCGAGCGCACGACGATGGATTGGGAGGTCTACCCGCAGGGCCTGCAGGACCTGCTCGAAGCCTTCAAGCGCGACTACCCCAATCTGCCGCCGCTCTACATCACCGAAAACGGCATGTCGAGCGACGACGCGGTCGTGGGTGTCGACGTGGACGACCTGCAGCGCCAGGCCTACATCAAAGGTCATTTCGCCGCCTGCTCGCGGGCGATGGACAACGGCGTCGATGTGCGTGGCTATTTCATCTGGTCGCTGCTGGACAACTTCGAGTGGGCCTTCGGCTACGAGCGCCGCTTCGGTCTCGTGCACGTCGACTTCGAGACCCAGCAACGCACCTTCAAGCGCAGCGCGCTGGCCTACGCGGCCTTTCTGCGGGAGCGCGCTGCGGGATAGCGCGCATGCCCAAGTGAAAGCGCGTCCATAGACTCGCGCCAGGAACACGGGGACATTGAATGGAGAACTGGGCCAAGCCGCTTCAGCGAGTGGTGATCGTGGGCGGCGGCGCCGCCGGCTGGATGTCGGCCGCGGCGCTGAGCGCGGTGCTGAAACCGCCCTACGAGATCCGCCTCGTGGAGTCCGACGAGATCGGCATCATCGGCGTCGGCGAGGCGACGATCCCGCCCATCCGCATGTTCAACGGCCTGGCCAGGATCGACGAGGCCGAGTTCCTGAAAGCGACGCAAGGCACGTTCAAGCTCGGCATCGAGTTCGTCAACTGGGGCCGCCAGGACGAGCGCTATTTCCACGGCTTCGGCGGCGTTGGCCGCGAGGCGCTGTGGCCGGTGGACTTCTCGCAGTACTGGCTGCGCCTGCGCGCGCTGGGCCGCGCGCTGCCGCTGGACGCCTACATCATCTCCAACATGGCGGCCAAGGCGAATCGCTTCATGCTGCCGCGGCCGGACATGAAGAACTCGCCGATGGAAGCGCTCGGCTATGCCTACCACTTCGACGCGTCGCTCTACGCCAAGCATCTGCGCGCACTGAGCGAGCAGCGCGGCGTGCGGCGCACCGAGGGCAAGGTCGTGCAGGTGCTGCTCAACGAGGAGGCCGGCCCAACGCAGGGCCATGTGCGTGCCGTGCAGCTGCAAAGCGGCGAACTCGTCGAAGGCGACCTCTTCCTCGACTGCTCCGGCTTCGCCAGCCTGCTGATCGAGAAGGCCCTCAACACCGGCTTCGAGGACTGGAGCCACTGGCTGCCCTGCGACCGCGCCGTGGCCGTGCCCAGCGAGAGCACCAGCCCGCTGCTGCCGTACACGCGTGCGACCGCGCACCGCGCCGGCTGGCAATGGCGCATCCCGCTGCAGCACCGCGTCGGCAACGGCCATGTCTATTCGAGCCGGCACGTCAGCGACGACGAGGCGGCGGGCGTGCTGCTTGAGAACCTCGATGGCCGACTTCTGGCCGACCCGCGCATCATCAAGTTCCGCACCGGCATGCGCCTGGAGGCCTGGCGGCGCAACGTCGTCGCCATCGGCATGTCCGCCGGCTTCGTCGAACCGCTGGAGTCGACGGCGCTGCACCTGATCCAGATGGGCGTGGCCAAGCTGATCGAGGCGTTTCCGCACAGCGGCTTTGACGCCCTGGAGATCGCCGAATACAACCGCCAGAGCCGCGAACGCTACGAATACGTGCGCGATTTCATCGTGCTGCACTACCACCTGAACCAGCGCGGCGACAACCAGTTCTGGAAGGATTGCGCGGCCATGGCAATTCCCGAGAAGCTGCGCTGGCGCATGGCCCTGTATTCCTCCAGCGGGCGGCTGGCCTCCGTCAACGGCGACCTGTTCCGCGAGCCGAGCTGGCTGGCGGTGATGGAGGGCCAGAACCTGCGCCCCAAGAGCTGGCTGGCCCTGGCCGAGCTGCAGGGCGTGGAAGAAACTGCCGCCTACTTCAAGGGCGTGTCGGACACGATTGCCGCCTGCGTGGCCGTCATGCCCGAACACGCCGACTTCATCCGCTGCTACTGCCCTGCAGCACCGCTGTAGGCGCCGGACCCGCGAAGCAAAAAGGGCACCGCAAGCGGTGCCTTTTTTTTGTAGGAGCCGGGTCTGACCCGGCTCCGCGGCTTCAGAAGCTGTACTGCATGCTGACGCGATAGCCACGGCCCGACGTGAAGTAGTTGTGGCCGATCATGCCGATGTGCTGCTGCATGAGCTGCTTGTACGTCTTGTTCGTCAGGTTGGTGGCATCCACGCCCAGGGACAGGTCGTTGCCGACCTTCAAGTGCAGGCCGGCGTCGAGCTGGCCATAGCTGTCGGCCCACAGTGGCAGGCCCACGGGCAGGTTGTGCTGTCCGAAGTTGGCACTGGCCGGGTTGGTGTCCAGCGCGTTGGTCTGGTTCGGGCCGGTGTTGTCCGAATTCAGCGCCACGCCGTAGAGGTATTTGCCGCGCCAGTTGTAGGCCAGGCGCGCGGAGATCGGTCCACGGTCGTAGAGCAGCGCGATGTTGAAGGTGTTCTTCGACAGGTTGTCCAGCGGCATGTCGCCGAAGGAGCGGCCATCGGTGTCACAACCGTTGATGTACAGGTTCAGGTTCTCCTGGCCGGCACCCGGCGAGCAATAGCCCGTGTAGACCGCGTTGTAGCGCTTGACCTTGCTGTCGACGTAGGTGTAGTTCGCCTGCAGGCCGAAGCCCTGCAGCAGCGATGGCAGGCCCTCGAAATACTGCTGGTAGGCCACCTCCAAACCCCGCGCATAACCCTTGGCACCATTGACCGGGCCGTTCAACACGAAGGTGACCGGCTTGCCACTGGCGTCGTTGACCGTGCGGTTGAAGGCCTGGTTGACGATGATGTCCTTCAGGTTCTTGTTGAAGACGGCCATCGTCACCGAGCCGTTCTTGGCGAAGTACCACTCGGCCGTCACGTCTTCCTGGTCGGAGCGGATGGGCTTGAGCGTCGGGTTGCCACTGGCCGTGCCGGTCAGGTTGACCTTCTTGACGTTGGGCGGCACGCTCTGCGAATCGACCTCGATCGTCTGCTTCATCTCCAGGTAGCCCTGCATCTGACTGAACTGCGGGCGTGCCAGCGCCTTTGATGCGGCGAAACGGAACTGGAGGTCCGGGGCGAGCTTCCACTTCAGGTTCAGGCTGGGCAGGAAGTCGGTGAAGCTCTGGTTGAAGTTCTCTTCCTTGGCGAAGGGCGTGAGCACAGGCACGGGCAGGCCGACCGCGCCAGAAGGCGCGGCCTGCGTGGTCAGGATGGTGTAGCCGGCCGCATCGTTCTTGGTGTGGACCGCGCGCAGACCGACGTTGCCGTCGACGGGGACACCGACCTCATCGAAGGAGAAGCGCAGCTGCCCATAGGCCGCCGTGGTGGTCTCAGCCTGGGTGTTGCGGCCGGCGGGATTGGTGCCGAAAGAGGTCGGCGCCCACTTGCCGCCGCCCGAGATGCTGTCGGCCTGCTGCGGGCAACCCGCGCCGTTCCAGGCAGATTCGAAGGCATGGCACTCGTTCAGGTAGAGCTGGTGCAGCTTGTTGTAGCTGTTGGGCCAGTCGAACGCCACCGAAGCCGCCGGGAAATACAGCGAGGGCAGGTTGGCCTTGCCGCCGCCCATGAAGTCGGCGTAGTTGTTCTTGTAGGTGGGGATGTCCGGCGCCTTGGTGATGTAGGCCAGGTCGCCGATGTTCCAGCCCACCTGCCAGGCGTGGGTGATGGTGGCCCAGTTGTAGCTCGGGTTGCTGTTGATGGTCTCGGCGTCGCGCTTCGCGATGCGCACGCCCACACGCAGATCGTTGAGGATCTTGTTGTCGTGGAAGACCCAGCGGGCATCGCCCTTCCAGGCCTTCTGCGTGCCCTTGCCCTTGTCCAAGTGGTCCATCATCATGGCCCAGTAGTACTTGGACGGGTCGTTCAGGATGGCCATGTCGCTGGCGTCGAAAACCAGGCGCGGCATATTGCCGGTGTAGTCCACCTGCTCCTTCGGCAAGGAAACGGCGGTGCCGACCGTGGAGTCGAAGTTGTTGGTCTTGGAGCGGATGTACTGGAAGTCGGACGTCAGCGTGAGTTGGTCGTTGACCTTGCCGGCGATCTTCCAGGACAGCTCATCGGTCTGCGAGGCGCGCTTGGAGTAGCGCGTCTGGTTTTCGACCTCCAGGCCGTCGTAGGCGCCGTTGCCCAGGCTCTTGCCGGTCAACGTGCCCTTGGTCAGCACGCCATTGGCGTCGTAGGTGCCGTTCAGCACATTGACGTTGTACGGATCGACCTGGGCGCTGACATTGTTTTCGTTCCAGTTGAACTTGAACTTGGAGCGGAAGAAGGTCAGCGACGACTCGAGGTTGTCCTTCTTCCACTGCAGGGCGCCATAAAGGCCGTCACGCGTGCGGTCGTAGAACTGCTCCTTCCACGACATGTCGCGCGAGAACCAGGTCGTGGCGTCCGGCGTGGCCTTGTAGAACGGGTCCAACACCAGGCCGTCCGTGCGGTTGGAGCTCAGCGAATGCGCCACGTCGATCAGGGCGCCGAACTTGCCCGCATCGGTGTTCCAGGTGTTGCTCAGCAGGCCCGAGATGCTGGGCTTGTTCTTCTTGGCCAGGCTGTTGCGGGAGACATCCAGAGAGATCGAACCCTTGAAGCCGGGGAAGTCGAAAGGCAGCGCCGTGCGCAGGTTCACGAGGCCGCCGATGGCGCCCTCGATCTGCTCTGCCGAGGGGTTCTTGTAGACATCGACACCGGCCATCAGCTCCGGCGGCACGTCCTCGAAGCCCAGCGTGCGACCCTGGTTGGCGCTGAAGGTCTCGCGGCCGTTCAGCGTCGAGCTGACGTAGGTCAGGCCGCGGATGTTGACGCCCGAGCCCTCGACCGAGAAGTGCACGGGGTCGCTGGAAGCGGCCACGCGCGACATCGTTGCGCCGACGATGCGCTGCAGCACCTCGGACACCGAGCGATCGGGCAGCTTGCCGATCTCGTCGGCGACGACCGAGTCGACGATCTCGTCCGAGTTCTGTTTGATCTTCTGCGCCGTGGCGAGAGCCGCGCGGCGCCCCGAGACGATGACCGTCTCCAGTTGTTGCGCGCCCTTGTCGGCCGCGGAGGCCGCGGTGGCCGGAGCGGCTGCGGTCTGCGCCATGGCCGGTGCCGACCAGACCATCACGGCCTGGAATGCCGCCAGGGACAGCGTTGTCCTCTTGAAATGTCTCATCCTCGTGCTCCTCTTTGGTGGGAAACATTCGGCCTTGAAGGCCTCGTGCTGCGGTCGCAGGCTCAGGGCTGCAACCTTTTTGGTAACGTTAACAACCAATGTTTAGCGAACATTGGGGCAATCCGTCATAGGGAATGCGAGCACTGCCGAGCCCCATCGGCGCAGCTCAACCTCCTGGATCCGAAAGAGTGATGACGCGGGCGGCGTGGTCCAGTGCCACGGCCCGCAGCGATGCCGGTAGGCGCCCCGTTACGCCGACACGCCTGGGCGCGCCGGGAACGAGATCGATGAAGTTGTCGTCCCAGGCCACGCCCGGCGCGTCGAGCCACAGGCCCTTGACCGGTCGGTCGCAGCTCAGGCCCAGCGCGTCGCCGTCGCGGGTGATGCGCAGGCGCGCGCCGCCCAGCGCGTAGAACCTGAAGGGCTCGGTCCAGGCGCAGTCACGCGCCAGCTCGCGGCCGTCCTGCGCGTCCAGTGCGCAGAGTTCGGCGACGACGGGCTCGTCGTTGGCCGGCAAGGCCAGCGTCGTCTCGACCGTGGCCGAGGCCGGAACGTGCTGCGCCACGCGGCTGTCGGCCAGTACGCGCCCGTCCAGCGCGAAGAGGCGCAGCTGCAGCGTGACGGCGCAGGCGGCCACGCCGCCATTCATGACGGCCGCCCGCGCTTGGCCGGCCTGCAGGCGCACGGCCACCGCGATGGGCGCCAGCACGCGGCGCACCGCATGCCAGGCCGGCTTCACCGTGCCGGCCGAATCGATGAGCGCCCAGCTCGTCACCGGCCAGCAGTCATTGAGCTGCCAGACCAGCGCGCCGCCCACGGCCCGTGCGCCCGGCTGCTGCCAGCGGCGGCGGAAATCCTGGTAGGCCACGCGCATGGCCTCGGCCTGCACGAACTGCGTCGCGTAGACGTGTTCGGCCAATGTCGGGCCCACGCGCAGGTTGTCGGCCAGGTAGACCGAGAGACGCCGATGGCCGTCCGGCCCGCTTGCCGAGCCGGCCTTGTTGTGCCACTGCACGGTGCGGCTCTCCGGGAAGCGCTCAGATTCCGGCAGTACCGACTCGAACAGCCCCAGCGACGGATGCGACTGCATGCCGAACTCGCTGACGAAGCGGGCCTGCACATCGCCGTAGCGCTGGTAGGGCAGCATCTGCTGGTGCCAGACCTCCCAGCTGTGGCGGTCGCCGACCGTCGCGTCGGACGACTTGGCATCGCCGGGCGTGAAGGGGCTGCCGGGCCAGTAGGCACGGCCCGGGTCCAGTGCCTCGCAAACCTCAGGCAGCAGGCCCTCGTAGATCGCTCGCGCTTCGAAGCGCTCGGCTGGCACGCCGGGGCCGGCCAGGCCCACGGACTCGGCCAGCATGTAGTCCTCGTTGTTGCCGCACCAGAGCGCCAGGCAGGCGTGGTGGCGCAGGCGCTTAACGGCGGCTTCGGCCTCGGCGCGCACGCTGGCCTGGAAGGCCGCGTTGGCCGGGTACAGGCCGCAGGCGAACATGAAGTCCTGCCACACCAGAAGGCCCAGCTCGTCGCAGGCCTCGTAGAAGGCCTCATGCTCGTAGATACCGCCGCCCCAGACGCGCAGCATGTTCATGTGGGCCGCGGCCGCCTGCGCCACGCGCTCGCGGTAGCGCGCCGGCGTGATTCGCTCGAGGAGGTTGTCGTCCGGGATCCAGTTCGCGCCGCCGGCGAACAGCGCCTGCCCGTTGACCTCGAAATGGAAGCTGCTGCCGGCCTCGCCAGCCACCGGCTCCTGCAGCAGCCGCAGCGTGCGCAAGCCGATGCGGCGCCTGTCCTCGGCCAGCACCTCGTCGCCATCCAGCAGTCGCGCGATCAGCGTGTACAGCGCCTGCTCGCCCAGGCCGTTCGGCCACCACAGCCGCGCCTCGGCCACCGCCAGCGTCGCGCGGGCGGCCTCCGCGGGCACGGTCTGCTCGGCCACGCAATGGCCCTCGGGGTCGAGCAGCAGGAAGGCGCAGCGCAGGCTGGCGTGCCCCCCCTCGAGCTGTGCCGCGACCTGCAGCGTCGCGCGGCGCCCAGGTACGTCGACGTCGCTGCGGCAATGCAGTTCGGCAATGCGCGCCGCCCAGCTGTGCCGGCGCACCGGCCGCCACGGGCCGCTGACGAGCAGCTCCGGGCCCCAGTCCCAGCCGAAGTGGTACTGGGCTTTGCGCGCATGCAGCCGGGCGCTGTCGCCATTCCACAGCTGGCGCTTGCCATGCACGGCCTCCACGTCGCGAGCGCGGGCCAGCGGCGGCTCGAAGCAGAGCAGCAGCTCATTGCGGCCGGGCTTCAGCCGCTCGCGCACGTCCACGCGGTGGGGCACGAACATGTTGTCGGTGGCCAGCACCCGCTCGCCGTTCAGCCAGGCCGTGCAATAGGTGTCCAGCCCCTCGAAGACCAGGTCTTCGTGCGGTGCCAGCTCGTCCACGTCGAAGACCAGCCGCCAGGCCCAGCGGCGCTCGCCGACCCAGCGCACGTCGGCCTCGTTGCGACCGTAGAAGGGATCGGGAATTCGGCCGGCGGCCAGCAGCGCGCCGTGGGCCGTGCCCGGCACGGCGGCCGGCAGCCAGGCGCTGTCCGGCAGGTCGGCCAACGCCGGGCATGCCGCGCCAGCGGGCGCATCGCCCAGGTCGGCGATTTGCCAGCCATCGTGCAGGTCGATCAGTCGTTCTGGGCTCACGTCGCGGGAATCTCTGCGGTTGCGGGTCGCGCCCCACCCATGGCGGGAGACAGCGCGAGCACGGCTGCACAGCGCCGCTCACGTTCATGCGCCGTGCCACGTCCGCGGCGCCGGCCTGTCTCCTGCTTCGCCACAAGCAAAGCTAAACATTGTTCTGTTGCGCATTCTGTTTCTCTACGTCAACGCGAGCACTCGGGGATATTCCCGATGTTTTCTGGAAGAGACAGTCAACACAGACACCAAATCGCCGCACATAATCCCTGACGTTTAGTAAACAACAACGAGACAAGATGGCCCAGCCGGCCATGCGCTTCACCGCCATGAAAGCCCTGCTCACCCAGGCGGCGCTGGTTCTCGGTCTCGCAGCCGGCGCGCCGCTCGCTCACGCCGCCCGCCTGGTCATCTGGGTGGTGGGCGACGACAAGACACCCCAGGTCATGCAGCCGGCAGTCGCCGCCTTTCGCGCCGCCCATCCGGATGTCGCCGTCGAAGTGCGCGACGTGCCCTGGGCCGACGCGATGACCAAGTACTCCGCGGCCCTGGCCAGCCAGCGCGGGCCGGACCTGGTGACCGGCAGCACCTCCTACGCGCTGGCGCTGGGCGCCAAGGGCGCGCTCGTGGACCTGAACGATGCAGCGCCCGACCTCGTGCGCGAGCTGGAGCAGCATGCCAACCCGGGCGCGCTGCGTGCCATCCGCGACAGCCATGGCCGGCTCTACGGCGCACCCTTTGACATGCACGTGCAGCTGCAGTACTACCGCAGCGATCTGCTGGGCGCGGCACCGTCGGACTGGAACGGCTTCATAACCGCCGCCCGCACGCTGCGCGCCCAGGGCCACGGCTTTGCGCAGCAATGGGGCAACACGAGCTGGCTGGGCTTCTACCCTTACCTGCGCCAGGCTGGCGGCGCGGTCTACGACGCCAGTTGCGGCAAGGCGGTCATCGACAGCCCCGAGGCCGTGCGTGCGCTGACCTATTACGCGCGCCTGTACCGCGAACTGCAGGCGCCCACCGATGGCTGGCCCGATGCCGACGGCGGGCTGGAGAGCGGCGCCTACGGGCTGATGCAGTCCGGCACGTGGCTGCTGTCGCGCATGGACATGACGCACAAGGGCCTGGTCGGCAAATGGGCCGCCGCGCCACTGCCGGCCGGACCGACGGGCCGGCGCACGGCGGTGCTGGGCGGCACCGTGCTGGCCATCACACGCTTCTCGCCTCGCCGCGCGCTGGCGCTGGACTTCATGCGCACCGTCTACCAGCCCGACGTCACGCGGCGGATGGCCGAGGCCGCGTTGCAGTACGGCGGCATGTGGCTGCCGTCGGGCCGGCAGGATCAGGTCGCGCACCTCGCCCTGCCCCACCTCGACGCGCTGCTGGCCCAGCTCACCGACGCCGAAGGCCCGCCGCCCTGCCCGGCCTGGATGCGCCAGGACTACATCGTCACCCGCGCCGTGCAGCGCGTCGTGCTGGCCGGCGGCGACCCGCAGGCCGAGTTGAGCCGCGCGGCCGCCGTCATGAACCGCGCACTGGCCGCCTTGGGAGCGCAGCCATGATCTGGCACCGCCACGGCCGCCATCTCAAGGACGGGCTGCTCGTCGCGCCCTTCTTCGCTCTGTTCGGCCTGTTCGGCGTCTGGCCCGTGCTGCGTTCGGCCTGGCTGAGCTTCACGGACTATCACGCCACCGACGCCCCCCGCTGGATCGGCCTGCGCAACTACGCGGAGCTCTTCGCCGACGAGCGCTTCTGGACGTCGCTCGCCAACACCGCGGCCTACATGGCCTCGGTGTCCGTCATCGCCGTGCTGCTGGGCCTCGTGCTGGCACTCAGCTTCGGCAACAACTCGCGCCTGCACCAGTGGGTGCGCGTCGCCTTCTTCCTGCCCGCCGTGGCCGGTGGCGTGGGCGCCATCTCGGCGTGGAAGTGGCTGGCCAACTCCGAGGCGTATGGCCTCTTCAACAGCCTGCGCGCGGCATTCGGCCTGGAGCCGGTGCGCTACCTGGGCGACCCGCAGTGGACGCTGCCGGTGCTGGTGCTCGTCGGTGTGTGGTCGGTGCTGGGCTACAACCTCGTCATCTTCGTGGCCGGCCTGCGCGCCATCCCGGAGGAGCTTTACCAGGCCGCACGGCTGGACGGCGCCTCGCGCTGGCAGCAGCTGCTGCACGTCACGCTGCCCAACCTGCGGCCCACGCTGGTCTACGTCAGCGTGACCGGCATGATCGCCAGCTTCCAGGTCTTCTACGAGCCCTACCTGCTGTTCGGCGCCGTCGACACCCTCGGCGGCCCGCTGGATTCGGCGCTGATGCTGGTCACCTATCTGTTCGACCGGGGCTTTCGCCAGCTCGATCTGGGCCTCGCGTCGGCAGCCGCGTGGGTGCTGACGACGCTGCTCTTCGGCCTGACCTGGCTGAACCTCAAGCTGATCGGTGGTGAAGGCAAGGGGGGCGGGCGATGAAGTGGGCCACTCTCCTTAAAGCACCGCTGTGGCTGCTCGTGCCGGCCATGCTGCTGCCCTACTACTGGATGGCCATCGGCGCGTTCAAGACCGTGGCCGAGCTGCTGCGCCAGCCGCCCACGTTGCTGCCCGCCGCGCCCACCACGCGCAACTTCTTCAACCCCGACTGGGCCGGCACCACGGCCGACCCCGATCGCCTCGCCGGCATCCTGCAGGTGCAGGTCGAGGGTCATGGCTTCCTGCGCTTCTACGCCAACAGCTTGGCTGTAACCATCGTCGTCACCGTCGTCAGCCTGCTGGCGGCGTCGCTGGTGGCCTTCGTGCTGACCAAGAAGCCCTTTCCCGGCAGCCGCTGGCTGTTCCGCGCGCTGCTGGTATCGATGATGTTGCCCTGGGAGGTGACCATCGTGCCCAACTTCGTCACCGTGGCGCAGCTGGGCTGGATCAACAGCTACGCCGCGCTGCTGGTGCCGGGGCTGGCCAAGGCCTTCGTCGTCTTCTACTTCCGCCAGGCCATGCAGGCCGTGCCCGATGAGCTCGTCAGCGCCGCCACGCTGGACGGCGCCGGCACGCTGCGCATCTGGTGGAGCGTCGTGCTGCCCATGCTGCGGCCCGCGCTCGCGGCCATCGCCATCCCCGTCGCGGTGGGCGAGTGGAACAACTTCCTGTGGCCGTTGCTCGTCGTCAACGACGCAGCCACGCTGACACTGCCGTTGCAGCTCGGCAAGATGGCCGGCGACCTGAGCTTCAATCCGCAGTCGGCCGCGGTCTTGATGGCCGGCTCGCTGCTCGCGTCGCTGCCGGCCGTCGTTCTCTTCCTGCTGTTCCAACGGCAATTCGTCGCCGGCCTGCAGGCAGGCGCCACCAAGGGATGACGATGAACTGGTTGAAAGGAGCCATGTTGGCCTTGTCCATGATCCTTCCGGCCGCCGCGCAG
>JAEKLF010000240.1 GCA_019509985.1 Burkholderiales bacterium
ATACACCCATGATGAGCCAGTATTTAGGGCTCAAGGCGGACTTCCCGGACACGCTGCTGCTGTACCGGATGGGCGATTTCTACGAAGTCTTCTACGACGACGCCCGCAAGTGCAATGCGCTGCTGGACATCACGCTGACGCAGCGCGGCCAGAGCGCCGGCAAGCCGGTCGTCATGGCCGGCGTGCCGGTGCATGCGCTGGAGAGTTATCTCGCCAAGCTCATCAAGCTGGGCGAGGCGGTGGCGATTGCCGAACAGGTGGGCGAGGTGGGCGCCGGCAAGGGGCCGGTGGAGCGCAAGGTGGTGCGCGTCGTCACGCCCGGCACCATCACCGACACCGAGCTGCTGGCCGACAAGCAGGACGCCGTGCTGCTGGCCGTGTCCGGCCATGGCCGCCGCCATGGGTTGGCATGGCTATCGCTGACGCAGGGCGAGATCGGCCTGGCCGAATGCAGCGACCTGGAGCTGCCCGGCTGGCTGGCGCGGCTGATGCCGGCCGAAATCCTGGTGAACCGCGAGCAGCAGCCGGCAGGCGTCATGAAGGCGCGCTTCCCGGTGACCAACCGGCCGAGCTGGCAGTTCGATGGTGCGCTCGGCAACCGCAAGCTGTGCGAGCAACTGGCCGTGGCCAGCCTGCAAGGCTTCAACGCGCATGAGCTGGTGTTGGCCCATGCCGCTGGCAGCGCGCTGCTGGCGTTTGCCGAACACACGCAGGGCCGCGCGCTGGCCCACGTGCGGTCCTTGCGCGTTCAGCGTGCCAGCGACCTGCTGGACCTGCCACCGGCGACGCAGCGCAACCTGGAGCTGACGCAGACGCTGCGCGGCGAGCCCAGCCCCACGCTGTTCTCGCTGCTGGACACCTGCAAGAGCGGCATGGGCAGCCGCACGCTGCGCCAGTGGCTGCTGCATCCCAAGCGCGACCGGGCCGAGGCCGTCTCGCGCCACAACGCCATTGCCGCGCTGCACGCGGAAGGCTTCGAGCCGCTGCGCGAGGCGCTGAAGTCGGTCAGTGACGTGGAGCGCATCTCCGCCCGCATCGCCCTGCGCCAGGTGCGTCCGCGCGAGCTGACCGGCTTGCGCGCGACGCTGCAGGTGCTGCCACAACTGCGCGCCGTGACGCCGGCCGCGCTGCGCGACGCCACGCTGACGCCGCCCGGGGACATCCTCGAACTGCTGGAGCGCGCCATCGCGCTGGAGCCCGCTCTGCTGACGCGCGACGGCGGTGTCATCGCCGATGGCTTCGACGCCGAGCTGGACGAGCTGCGTGGCATCCAGCAGAACTGCGACGGCTTCCTGCTGGACCTGGAAACCCGCGAGCGCGCCCGCACCGGCATTGCCAACCTGCGCGTGCAGTTCAACCGCGTGCACGGCTTCTACATCGAGGTCACGCAGGGCCAGGTCGACAAGGTGCCGATGGACTACCAGCGCCGCCAGACGCTGAAGAACGCAGAGCGCTACATCACGCCGGAGCTGAAGGCCTTCGAGGACAAGGCGCTGTCCGCCAACGAGCGCGCACTGGCGCGCGAGAAGCTGCTGTACGAGCAGGTCATCGATGCGCTGATCAGCCGGCTGGAGCCACTGAGCGCGCTGGGCCGCACGCTTGCCGGGCTGGACGCGCTGGCGGCACTGGCCGAGCGCGCCATCACGTTGAACTGGTGCCGGCCGGAGTTCGTGCCGCAGCCCAGCCTGGAAATCGAAGCCGGCCGCCACCCGGTCGTGCAGGCCCGCCTGGCCGAGACCGGCGGCGCCGAGTTCATGCCCAACGACTGCCGGCTGGATGCGCGCACCCGCCTGCTGGTCATCACCGGCCCCAACATGGGCGGCAAGAGCACGTTCATGCGCCAGGTCGCGCTGATCGCGCTGCTGGCCGCGATCGGTTCCTATGTACCGGCCACGAGTTGCCGCCTGGGGCCGATGGACGCCATCCACACCCGCATCGGTGCGGCGGACGACCTGGCCAACGCGCAGTCCACCTTCATGCTGGAGATGACCGAGGGCGCGGCCATCCTGCATTCGGCGACGGACCAGTCGCTGGTGCTGATGGACGAGATCGGCCGCGGCACGTCGACCTTCGACGGCCTGGCACTGGCAAGTGCCATCGCCAGCCACCTGCATGACAAGACGCGCGCCTTCACGCTGTTCGCAACGCACTACTTCGAGCTGACCGAGTTCCCGGCAAAGCACTCGATGGCGCAGAACTGGCACGTGTCGGCCGTCGAGAGCGGCGAGGACATCGTCT
Source organism: Burkholderiales bacterium (assembly GCA_019509985.1). Classification (GTDB taxonomy): domain Bacteria; phylum Pseudomonadota; class Gammaproteobacteria; order Burkholderiales; family Burkholderiaceae_C; genus Pelomonas. Next base: position 2,239 of record JAEKLF010000240.1, read on the forward strand.
TCCTGCACGAGCTGCAGGCCGGGCCCGCCAGCCGCAGCTACGGCGTGCAGGTCGCCAAGCTGGCCGGCATGCCCGCCAGCCTGGTTCGCCAGGCGCGGGCGACGCTGGAGGCACTGGAAGCGCGGCAGAACGCGGCCGACGATCAGTTCGACCTCTTCGCCGCGCCACCCGCGCCGCCGCCCCTGCCTGAGCCGAGCGAGCTGCTGCAGGCGCTGGCCAAGGTCGACCCAGACACGCTGTCGCCACGCGAGGCGCTGGAGGCGCTGTACCAGCTCAAGCGCCTGGCGAACGGCTGAACGCCATGACCCAGCGCCGCGCCGTACTGGCTCTGCTGTCCGCGGCGAGCCTGCCCTGTCTGCCATCTGCCCGGGCGGCGGAGCCGCTGCGCGTCACCGTGCCGAGGCTGTCGCCCAGTTCGCAGGAGCACGCGACTTACTTCCCGCAGCTGCTGCGCCTGGCGCTGGAGAAGACGCGCGCCAGCGACGGCCCTTTCGAGATCAAGACCTACGAGCAGACGATGAGCGGCGCACGCCAGCTCGCCGAGCTGAAGAACAACGGTGCCATCGATCTGGTCTGGGACGGCAGCAACGCAAAGCGAGAGGCCGAACTGCTGCCCGTGCGCTTCTCGCTGCTGCGTGAGCTGAACGACTACCGCGTCTTCCTGATCCGCAAGGGTGACCAGACGCGTTTCCAGGCCGTGCGCACGCTGGCCGACCTGAGCCAGTTCACGGCCGGCGCCGGCGACAACTGGCCTTCGACCACCGTGCTGCGCGCCAATGGGCTGCCGGTAGTCACGTCCATTGGCTACGAGCAGCTCTTTGCAATGCTGGCGGCCCGCCGCTTCGACTACATGCCGCGCGGCGTCTACGAGGCCTGGTACGAGCAGCGCCAGCACAGCGGCCTGGTCATCGAGCAGACGCTGTTCCTGCACTACAGCGTGCCCTTCTACTTCTTCACCAGCCGCGACAACCCGGCCCTGGCGGACCGCATCGAGCGCGGCTTGCGCGCGGCGTTGGCGGACGGCAGCTTCGACCGCCTGTTCCGCAGCATTCCCAGCTTCAAGCGCAGCCTCGACGAGATCCACGCCGGCAAGCGCCGCGTGCTCGAACTGCAGCTGCCACCCAACTGAGCGCAGGCACACTGCGCGGCCATGACGACAACGCCCACGCTGGTTTTCTCACACGCCAACAGCTACCCCGCCGGCTGCTATCGCGTGCTGTTCGAGCGCTGGCGCGCCGCCGGCTGGCGCGTCGAGGCGCTGGACCGCTTCGGCCATGACCCGCGCTTCCCGGTGACCGGCGACTGGCGCCGCCTGCGCGACCAGTTGATCGACTTCATCGAACACGACGTCAAGCCCGACGGCCCAGTCGCCCTCGTCGGCCATTCGCTGGGCGGCATGCTGAGCCTGATGGCCACCTGCCGCCGGCCGGACCTGGTGAGCCGGCTGGTGATGCTGGACTCGCCAGTCGTCTCCGGCCTGAAGGCTGCAGTCGTCGCAGTGGCCAAGACGACCGGGCTGATCCACCGTTACGGCCCGTCCAAGATCGCCCGCGAGCGGCGCCACAGCTGGCCCAGCCGCGAGGCCGTGCATGCGCATTTCTCGGCCAAGAAGATGTTCGCCCGCTGGGACCCGCGTGTACTGGCCGACTACATCGATGCCGGGTTCGAGGAGATCGACGGCCAGGTGCAACTGCGCTTTCGCCGCGAAGTCGAGGCGCACGTCTACCGCACGCTGCCCCATCACCTGCCGCTGCTGCTGCGTCTGCGCCCGCCGCAGTGCCCGGTGGCCTTCGTCGGCGGCACACGCTCGGCCGAACTGCGCCAGGCCGGCGCGGCGGCGTCCAAGAAGCTGGTCGGCGAGAACTGGCGCTGGATGGAGGGCTCGCACCTTTTTCCTTTTGAAAAACCTGAGGAAACGGCCGACTTGGTGCTGGAGTTGCTGAGCTCCAATTGACGGGTCTCGTACAATCGCAATTTCCCACCTTAGCATGCTGTTCTGCGTGCTGCAAGACATGACCAAATACGTCTTCGTCACCGGCGGTGTGGTGTCCTCCCTGGGCAAGGGCATCGCGTCGGCCTCCCTGGCTGCCATCCTCGAATCGCGCGGCCTCAAAGTCACCCTGATCAAGCTGGACCCCTACATCAACGTCGACCCCGGCACGATGTCGCCCTTCCAGCACGGCGAGGTTTTCGTCACCGACGACGGCGCCGAAACCGACCTCGACCTGGGCCATTACGAGCGCTTCATCACGACGCGGATGAAGAAGGCCAACAACTTCACGACCGGCCAGATCTACAAGACCGTGCTCGAGAAGGAACGCCGCGGCGACTACCTCGGCAAGACGGTGCAGGTGATCCCGCACGTCACCAACGAGATCCAGGAATACATCAAGCGCGGCGCCGAAGGCGTCGACGTGGCCATCGTCGAGATTGGCGGCACGGTGGGCGACATCGAGTCCCTGCCCTTCCTCGAAGCCGTGCGCCAGATGAGCCTGCGCGCCGGCCCGACGAACACGGCCTTCGTGCACCTGACCTACGTGCCCTTCATCGCCGCTGCTGGCGAACTGAAGACCAAGCCCACCCAGCACACGGTGCAGAAGCTGCGCGAGATCGGCATCCAGCCGGACGCGCTGCTGTGCCGCGCCGACCGCCGCATTCCCGACGACGAGCGCGAGAAGATTTCGCTGTTCACGAACGTCGCGGAATACGGCGTGATCTCGATGTGGGACGTGAACACCATCTACAAGGTGCCGCGCATCCTGCACGAGCAGGGTCTGGACCAGCTGATCTGCACCAAGCTGCAACTCAACACCAAGAGCGCCGACCTGAAGCGCTGGGACAAGCTGGTCTTCGAGGTCGAGAACCCCAAGACCGAAGTCAAGATCGCGATGTGCGGCAAGTACACCGACCTGTCGGACTCGTACAAGTCGCTCAACGAAGCGCTGCGCCACGCCGGCATCCACAACCATGCCGGCGTGAAGATCGAGTACGTCGACTCCGAGACGCTGGAGCCCGGCAACGTGGACCAGCTCGGCCAGTTCGACGCCATCCTCGTGCCAGGTGGCTTCGGCAAGCGTGGCGTTGAAGGCAAGATCCTCGCGGCGCAATACGCCCGAGAGCACCAGGTCCCCTACCTCGGCATCTGCCTGGGCATGCAGGTCGCGACCATCGAGTACGCCCGCCACATGGCCGGCCTGGACAACGCCAACTCCACCGAGTTCGACCCCGAGACGCCCCACCCCGTCATCGCCCTGATCGACGAATGGCAGGACCGCGACGGCAGCATCCAGAAGCGCGACGCCAACTCCGACCTCGGCGGCACGATGCG
>JAEKLF010000047.1 GCA_019509985.1 Burkholderiales bacterium
CCGCGCCGGTGGTCGGCTTTGCCGACCTGGGCATGGAAGCCATCTACGAGTTCGACGTGGTCGACATGCCCGTCACCGTGGCCGTGGACGCGGTCGGCACCAGCGCCCACATCACCGGCCCGGCGGACTGGAAGGCACGCATCGCCAGCGGCAAGGCTGTGGCGATCCCGGTCGCCGCGGGCTGAGGCCTTTCAGCGCTTGGGCGCTGACGCACCCGGCGGTTGTGGCGGCCAGTCGCCCATGTCTTTGGGCCGGCAAGCCAGCGGCCGGCCCTCGGGCGCCCAGCAGCTGCCCTTCACCGTGCTGCTCTCGTGCGTGAAGCTGCAGTCCGCACCGGCCTTGGCCGTCTTGCAGGCGGCCAGCGCCTCGGGCGGCGGGCCGCGATGCTCGCCGGGCGGTGGGCCGCCCTGGGGTTGAGCCATCGCGCCAGTGGCGGCGAGCAACAGGCTGCAGAACAAGATAGGTTTCATGTCGGGCTCCGTGGGTATGACCGGCATCTTGCCGGCGGACGGTGAACGGAATGTATGCATCGCCTCCACAATGCTTCACGATGCTCGAAATCCGCCCCCTCCAACCCACCGACCGCGCCGCCTGGCAAGCGCTCTGGGACGGCTACAACGCCTTCTACGGCCGCGCAAACGAGACCGCTCTGCCCGCCGCCGTCAGCGACACCACGTTTGCCCGTTTCCTGGACGCCGCCGAGCCCATGCATGCCCTCGTCGCCGTGGACGAGCAAGGGCGTCTGCTCGGGCTGGTGCACTATCTCTTTCACCGCAGCACCAACCGCATCGAGCCGGTCTGCTATCTGCAGGATCTGTTCACGACGCCGGAGTCCCGCGGCCGCGGCGTGGGCCAAGCGCTGATCGAGGCCGTCTACGTCGCCGCACAGGCCGCCGGCACCCGGCGCGTCTACTGGCATACCCAGCATGGCAACGCCACGGCGCGTGCCCTCTACGACCGCATCGCCAAGCACCTGGGCTTCATCGTCTATTCGCACGACGTCGCCTGACCCAGATCTCTCCCCCGACCGTCACACGAGGACCGCCGCGTGCGCCTGTTTCCTGCCGCCACCCTCCTGCTGCTGTATGCCCTGTCGCCGCTCGCCAGCGCCCAGGCTCCAGCAGCCGCCTGCACCACCACCCCAGTCGCCGGCGAGCTGCGCGGGCTGACGTCCGGTGGCCAGAAACGCAGCTACCGGCTCTTCGTGCCTGCAGCTGTCGCGGGCCGGGAGCGCCTGCCGCTGGTCCTGGACCTGCACGGCACCGGTGGCAATACCAGCGGCCGCTCGAAGGAGAGCGGCTTCGAGGCGCTGGCGGCCCGCGAGGGCTTCGCCGTCGCCACGCTGCAGGCGCAGGACTCGCGCTGGAACGTGCCGGTCGCGAGCACCCGCGCGGACGACGTGCAATACGTGTCCGACGTGCTCGATGACGTCGCCGCCCGCAGTTGCATCGACCCGGCGCGCGTCTACGCCACCGGCTTCTCCGGCGGCGGGCGCATGTCGTCGCTGCTGGGTTGCCGCCTCAACGGCCGCATCGCCGCGATCGCGCCGGTCGGCGGCCTGCGCTGGTTCGGCCCCTGTCCAGGTCGCGCGGTGCCCGTGCTCACCGTGCATGGCCTGGCCGACCCGACCAATCCCTACGAAGGCCATGCCGACCGCGGCGGCGAGTGGGTCGAGAGCGTGCCGGAGGCCCTGGCCGGCTGGGCGTCGCACAACCGCTGCCAGCCGAAGCTGACGCAGGACAAGCAGGCCGGGCCGCTCCAGACCCTGCGCTACGCGGCCTGCGAGGGCGGCGCCGAGGTCAAGCTTCTGCGCGTCGACGGCATGGGCCACCTCTGGCCCCACGCCGAGATCGACGCGACCGAGGCGGCCTGGCAGTTCTTCAAGACCCACCCGATGCGCTAGGCTGATGAACAAGGAGACACGCATGCCCAACATCCGCGCCTACGCCGCCCACGCCGCAGGCGGCCCGCTGCAGCGCTTCGACTTCGACCCCGGCCCGCTGGGCGACGAGGACGTCGAGATCACCGTCGAGCACTGTGGCATCTGCCACTCCGACCTGGCCATGATCGACAGCGAGTGGTTCCCGGCCAGCTACCCCCTCGTGCCCGGCCACGAAGTCGTCGGCCGCATCACGGCGCTGGGCCCGCGTGCCAAAGGGCGGCAGCTCGGCCAGCGCGTCGGCGTGGGTTGGCACACAGGCAGCTGCACGCACTGCAATTTCTGCATCGGCGGCGAGCAGCACCTGTGCGCCCAGCGCCAGCCGACGCTGATCGGCCGGTACGGCGGCTTCGCCGACAGGTTGCGCTCGCACTGGAGCTGGGCCATCCCGCTGCCGGACGGCCTGGATCCGGCAGCGACCGGCCCGCTGATGTGCGGCGGCGGCACGGTCTTCCTGCCCTTCGTGCTGCACGCCGTTCGGCCGACTGACCGCGTCGGCGTGGTCGGCATCGGCGGCCTGGGGCACATCGCCGTCAAGTTCGCACGCGCCTGGGGCTGCGAGGTCACGGCCTTCACGTCCTCACCGTCCAAGCGCGAAGAAGCGCTGGCGCTGGGCGCGCACAAGACGCTGTCCAGCGTCGACAAGGCCGAGCTCAAGGCCGCCGCCGGCAGCCTGGACTTCCTGCTCATCACCGTCGGCGCCGCGCTGAACTGGGACGCCCTGCTGGGCACGCTGGCGCCCAAGGGCCGCATGCATCTGGTGGGCGTCGTCACCGACGCGCTGAGCCTGAAGAGCGGCGGCCTGCTGAGCTGGCAGAAAAGCCTCTCGGCCTCGCCCACGCCGCCGCCCTCCGTGCTGAAGACGATGCTGGACTTCTCGGCCCGTCACCAGATCCTGCCGCAGGTCGAGCGCTTCCCGATGAGCCGCGTCAACGACGCGCTGGACCACCTGCGCAGCGGCAAGGCGCGCTACCGCGTCGTGCTGGACGCGGATTTCTGAGCGCTATTTGTAGAGCACCTGCTGGCGCAGGTCGTTCAGCAGCGGCTGCAGGGCTTCGCGATAGGCGGCGTTCACCTCCGCCGAGCAGATGTTGGCGGGCATGCGGTCGCTGACCAAGCGCTTGACGTGCAGCACGTGGCCTTCGAGCTTGTAGCTGCTCTCGTAGCTCACCAGCGGGCCGTTGACCGCGATGCCCTCGGGCACCGACAGCACCTGCATGTTGTCGGGCAGCGTGATCTCGTATTCCTCCTCGCTGTGGGATGAGAAGCACAGCGTCTCGTGGTCCGGCGCGGGCCCCAGCGCGCCTTGCGCATAGGCCGGCACCGGCGCGGCGCTGAAGAGGAAGGGGCCGACGCCGAAGGCACCCGCCGTACCCATGCGCAGCAGCGGCTGGCTCTGGAACTTCGCCTCGTAGCTGAACTCGTCGCTGCGCTGCTGCAGGTCGGAGGTCTTGAGCAGTTGGCCGTCGGCCGGCACGCGCGAGCCCTCGAAGTGGCGCTTCACGACCGTCTCGAGCTGGTCCTTGTTCAGGCCCTTGAGCGCCAGCCGCATCTGCTGGCCGAAGCGGCCCTCGGCCCGCAAGTTGACCTCGCCCTGGAAGGAACCATCCGCCCCGATGCGGTAGGCCGCTTGCAGGCGCTGGCTGGCGCGGCCGTCGTCGTGCGGCGTGCGTGCGGGCACCTCGTCGGACGCGGCGAGCACCGGCTTGTCCTGTACCAGGACGGGCAGGTCGCCGAACAGCGTGTCGGCGCTTGTCGAATCCAGAAAGAGCTTCTGCGAGGGCACGTAATTGATGACGTGGTTGACCATGCTGACCACCGGCACCGTCGGCAGCCGGAACTGCGAGCCCGCGTTGACCAGCACCTGGTGGCTGGCGATGCCCTTGGCCTGCAGCAGGGCCTGCAGCAGCGTCGCGTGGTCTTTGCAGTCGCCCATGCGGTTGTCGAGCACGACGACAAGATCGCGCGGCACGACGGCGCCGATGCCCACGCAGTTGCCGGCATAGCTGATCTCGCGGGCCACCCAGTCGTAGATCGCCTGGGTCTGGGCGCGCGGCTCGGCGACGCCTTGGGTGATCTGATCGGCCAGCGCCTGGATGCGCGGCGTGACGGTCGCCTTGGGTGCGGCGCGCTCGACGTAGCGCTGCACGATCTCGCGCTGGCTCTCGAAGCTGGAAACGGCGTAGCCCGGCTCGTCGCGGTAGTCGTAGACCGTGTAGTCGCTGCGTTCGCTGAGCACGGGCTTGGGGTTGGCGAAGGTCCAGCTCAGCAACTGGCGCTTGCCGACGACCTTCTTCGAGAACTCCATCTCGCGGGTCTCATGCTGCAGCGCCATGCCGGCCGGCGCGTCCAGCGTGATGCTGACGTGGTCGTATGCGTATTGGCGATTGAAGCTGTCCTCGCGCGAGAACTTGCCCGGAAAGAGCGGCTGCTTCGTGACGATGCGGTAGCTCAGCTCGACCGCGTCGCCGGCCTGCACGTCAGGAAAGACGATGGTGGTCTCGTTCCAGTCCGAGAACAGCGCCGCCGCACCCTTGCGGCCCGAGGCCGTGCGCAGCTGGTAGTTGCCCTTGGGCACCTTGATGCGGCGACCATCGGCCTTGCGCGTCAGGGCGTCAAGCAGCTCCAGCTTCTGCGCGCTGGCGCTGTAGCTCAGCGTGTGGCTGCGGATGGCATCGACGGCCTCCGCCTTCAACACGCGGGTGATGCTGTGGTAGGTGCCGACCTCGCTGCCGTCCTCGGCGATGACGTGCTGCTCGGTGTGCAGCTCCACGCGGGCCGGCAGGTCGGTCGCCTCGCGCGGCGGCTTGGCGGCAAGGCTCGGCGCGCACGCCAGCAAGGCCACGGCCAAGCCGGCCGCTGCTTTCACGATCCACTGTTGTTTCATGAGACCCTCCCTGGTCTTCTTTACTGGACGGCCGGATTCTCCGGGGAACCGGACGCCGACTTCGGCGGATGCTGCACCTGCTGCGGATAAGGAATGTCCACCCCCAGGCGTTTGAGCGTGCGCCAGATTGCCAGGTTCACGTCCGAGCGCACGCCGCCGCTGCCGTTCTCCGGGTCCATGATCCAGAAGTAGACCGTCAGCTCCAGGCCGTTGTCGGCGAAGCGGCTGAGTTGCACGGACGGCCCCGGGTCGCTCAGCACGCGCGGCACCGCGACGAGCTCCTCGGCCAGCGACTTCATCACGCTGTCCACATCGCAGTCGTAGTCGACCTGCACGAGGGTGGACAGCAGCACGCGCGGGTCGCCCAGCGACGAGTTCTCCACGCGCTGCGTGATCAGGATCTCGTTGGGGACGATGGCCTCCTTGCCACCCAGCGAGCGGATCACCGTGTAGCGCGTCTTGATGTCGGTGACACGGCCCTCGAAGCCGTCCACCTTGACCATGTCGCCGATGCGCAGCGACCGCTCGGCCAGGATGACGAAGCCGCTGACGTAGTTGGCCGCCAGCTTTTGCAGGCCGAAGCCCAGGCCCACGCCCAGCGCGCCGCCCAGCACGCCGAGCGCCGTCAGGTCGATGCCCGCGGCCGACAGCGCGAACAGCAGGCCGATGAACAGCAGCAGCGCGCGGATCGCGTTGGCGGCGATCTTGCGCATTGACAGGTCCAGCGATTCGCGGCGCAGCAGCTGGGCCTCGATGGCCGACGAGATCCACAAGGCCACCACGAGCACCAGCGCCGCCGTGGAGCCTCCCTCGATCAGGTTGCGCAGCGTCAGGTGGACGTTGCCGAACTTCCAGCCGATGTCGTCCAACTCGTCCATGATGACCGGCAAGAGCCCGGTCACCCACAGCACCGCAACGATCCAGACCAGCCAGGAGCCGAGCCGCTCCAGGGCCTTGATCCCCATCGAGTTGGGCCAGGCGGCGGCCAGCACGCGGGCAATGAGCCGGATCACCGCCAGCGACACCAGCAGCGGCAGCGCCAACTTGAAAAGGGCCGGCGCCACGCCCAGCGCCGGCAGCAGCCGCCGCGCACTGAAGGCCAGCGCCAGCGCCAGCAACGGAAACAGCGCGCCGTCGATGACGCGGTCGCCGAACAGCACCGAGCGTGGGCGGCGCAGCGTCGTGCGGCCCAGCACCAGGCAGACGAGCGCGGCCAGCAGCAGGCAACCCAGCAGCAGCGCCCATTCACCAAAGGCGGCGGTGCTGAAGACGTGGCTCAGCAGGGCCTGCAGTTCGGTCAGGCTCAGAGGTTGATGCATGGTGTTCATATCAGGCCACGGCGGCGTGTGTGCCGACCGATGGTCAGGCGAAAGCGTTACAGGTCAGCGAGAACTCGGAGATGGACGCCGACGCTGCGCGCCAGCGCGTGCAGGTTGTAGCCCCCCTCCAGGACCGACACGATACGGCCTTGCGCGTGACGCTCGGCCACGGCCTTGAGCTTGAGCGTGATCCATTCGTAGTCGGCCTCGACGAGGCCGAGCTGACCCAGCTCGTCGTCGCGGTGGGCGTCGAAGCCGGCCGACACGAAGATCATCTGCGGCTTGAAGCGTTCCAGCGCCGGCAGCCACATCGCCTCGACGATCTCGCGCACCTCGGGGCCGCGCGTGTAGGCCGGCAGCGGCACGTTGACCATGTTGGTGCCCTTGGGCACGGCGCCGCTGTACGGATAGAGCGGGTGCTGGAAGAGGCTGACCATCAGCACCCGCTCGTCGCCGGCAATGATGTCCTCGGTGCCGTTGCCGTGGTGGACGTCGAAATCCACGATGGCGACGCGCTGGAGGCCGCGCACGTCCAGCGCATGCCGCGCGGCAATGGCCACGTTGTTGAAGAAGCAAAAGCCCATGCTCTGGTCGCGCGTGGCGTGGTGGCCGGGCGGGCGCACCGAGCAGAAGGCGTTGTCGGCGCGACCGTCGATGACGAGGTCGGTCGCCTGCACGGCCGCGCCGGCCGCATGCATCGCGGCGGCCCAGGTGTGGGCATTGGCCGACGTGTCAGGGTCGACAGCGCAGCGCTCACCTTTCTCGGCGCAGTCGCGCAGCATCGCGCCGATCTCCGCGACGTAGCCATGCGTGTGGGCCAGCTCTACGTCCTTCAGGTCCACCGGACGGGCATCGAAATACTCCAGCGCCTGGCCCAGGCCCGAGGCGATCAGCCAGTCGTCGATGGCGGCCAGCCGTTCGGGGCATTCGGGATGACCTTCGCCCATGTCGTGGCGGCGGCATTCAGGTGGGTTGAAATAGGCGGTGGGCATGAACGAACGGCTGTCTCTTGCTATGGTCCAGCTCATGACGCAAGCTCCATCACGAACGCTGGCAGCGCAACTGCTGGCACTGCAAAACCAGATTAGCACGGTCATCAAGGGCAAGCCGGCCCAGATCGCCGACGGCCTGGCCTGCCTGATCGCCGGCGGCCACCTGCTGATCGAGGACCTGCCCGGCGTCGGCAAGACCACGCTGGCCCACGCGCTGGCCATCTCCATGGGCCTGAAGTTCTCGCGCCTGCAGTTCACGGCCGACCTGCTGCCCAGCGACCTGCTCGGCGTGTCCGTCTACGAGCGCGAGAAGAACGGCTTCGCCTTCCACCCCGGCCCGGTGTTCGCCCAGGTGCTGCTGGCCGACGAGATCAACCGCGCCGGCCCCAAGACGCAGAGCGCGCTGCTGGAGGCGATGGAGGAGCACCAGGTCAGCATCGAGGGCGTCAGCCACCCGCTGCCCGAGCCCTTCTTCGTCATTGCCACGCAGAACCCCAGCGAGCAGCTCGGCACCTTCCCGCTGCCGGAGTCGCAGCTGGACCGCTTCCTGATGTGCATCTCGCTGGGCTACCCCGACGCCGCCGCCGAGCGCGAGCTGCTGATGGGCGAGGACAGCCGCGACCTGCTGCGCGCGCTCAAGCCGGTCATGTCACCCGCCGAGCTGCTCACCGCCCAGGCCGCCGTGCGTCAGATCCACGCCGCGCCGCCGCTGCTGGACTATCTGCAGGCGCTGATCGCCGCGACGCGCTCCGGCCAGTGGTTCGTCGAAGGCCTGTCGCCGCGCGCCGGCCTGGCGGTGCTGCGCGCCGGCCGTGCGCGCGCGCTGCTGCAGGGGCGAGACTACGTGTCGCCCGACGACCTCCAGGCCATCCTGCCGCAGACCATCGCCCACCGCCTGCAGCCGCGCGCCGGCGCCGGGCGGGGCGCGCGCGAGCAGGTGCGGGCCATGGTCGAAGCCATCCCCTTGCCGTGATTTCTGCCGCCCGCGCCCGCTGGCAGGCCTGGTGGCAAGCCCGCCAGCCGCCCGCCGACACGCACCTGACGACGCAGCGCAACGTCTACATCGTGCCGACGCTGGCCGGCCTGGCCTTCTGCGGCACGCTCGGCGTGCTGCTGCTGGCCAGCATCAACGAGCAACTGAGCCTGGGTTATGCCCTTACCTTCGCGCTGACCGGCGCAGGCCTGGCATCCATGCACACGACGCACGCGAACCTGCGCGGCCTGCAGATGGACCTGAAGGCGCCCGAGGGCGTGCACAACGGCGACGAGTACGCGCTGGAGCTGCGCCTGCACAACACCGGCAGCGCCCGCTTCGGCATTGCCGTCAGCGCCCAGCTCGACAGCGGGCCGACCGAGCCGGCCTGGATCGACGTGCCGGCCCTGGGCCACGCGGTGCTCAAACTGCGCCTGCCGGCCCTGAAGCGCGGCCTGCGCGAGCTGCCCCGCCTGGTCGTCACGACGCGCTTCCCGCTCGGCTTCTTCCGCGCCTGGAGTTATTGGCGGCCAGCGAGCCGCGTCTGGGTCTACCCGCGCGCGGAGGACGTGCTGGCACCCTTCCCCGTGCAGGCCGAGGCCGGCGTCGGCGAAGCCGCGTCGATGCGCCTGGCCCAAACCGGCAGCGACTTCTCCGGCGTGCGCAGCTACCGCCGCGGTGATTCGATGAAGCAGATCCTGTGGCGCAAGTCCACGCTCGCGCTGGACCAGGGCACGCCGCTGTGGGTGCGCGAAACCGAGGCGCCGCTGGCCCAGGACCTGTGGCTGGACTGGCGCGACACCCAGGGCCGCGACGTCGAGGCACGGCTGTCGCGCCTGACCGCCTGGGTGCTGGCCGCCGAGCGCCTGAGCCAACCCTACGGCCTGCGCCTGCCCGGCCGGGAGACGGAGCCGAACCTGGGCGCCGCGCATCGGCAAAGCTGCCTGGAGCAGTTGGCGGGGTTCAACGCATGAAGCGGGCCGAGCGCCGGGCCGCTCCAGGCCGGCACGCCAGCCCCTTGGGGGATCGTTCGAGGTACTCATCGAACGGGGAGCTCCAATGATCGGTTGGTGGAGCCGCCTGCCGCGCGACACGCGCGACAGCTTCTTCCTGCTCGGCGTCATCGCCGCCGTGCTGGCGCCGCATGCCAGCCACCTGCCGTGGTGGAGCACAGCGCTGACCACCGTCGTCCTCGCCTGGCGCGGCCTGCTGGCCTGGCGCCAGCGGCCGCTGCCGAGCCGCTGGTGGCTGCTGGCCGTCGTGGCGGTGTATTCGGCGCTGACCTGGCTGACGTTTCGCACGCTGATCGGCCGCGAGGCCGGCATCACGCTGCTCGTCATGTTGATGGCGCTGAAGACGCTCGAGTTGCGCGCCCGCCGCGACGCCTTCGTCGTCTTCTTCCTCGGCTTCTTCCTCGTGCTGGCGCAGTTCCTGTTCTCGCAGTCGCTGCTGACGGCCATCGGCTCGCTGGTCTCGCTGTGGGGCCTGCTCGCCGCCGTCGTGCTGGCGCAGATGCCCTCGGGCGTGCCCAGCATCGCCATCGCCGCCCGTCGCGCCGCCGGCACGACGGCGCTGGGCCTGCCGGTCATGGTGCTGCTCTTCGTGCTGTTCCCGCGCATCGCGCCGCTGTGGGGCGTGCCGACCGAAGCCATCGGCCGCACCGGTTTGTCCAACCAGCTCGAATTCGGCGCGATGAACGAGATCGCCAACGACGACAGCATCGCGATGCGGCTCAAGTTCGAAGGCCCGCCGCCGCCGCCCGACCAGCGCTACTTCCGCGGCCCGGTGCTGACCCGCTTCGACGGCAAGACCTGGCGCGCACCCGACGGCCGGCCGAACCAGAGCTGGCTGCGCGGCCGCGACGAACTCGTCACCTCCGGCCCCGCGCTGCGCTACGAGATGACGCTGGAGCCGCTGCGCATCCCCGTGCTGCCGCTGCTGGAGATGAGCCCCGGCGCCGTCGGCAGCGAGCTGGCCCTGCCCGACCTGACCCTCATTCGCAGCTCCGAACTGCAATGGCTGTCACCGCGGCCCATCACCGAGCGCCTGCGCCTGAACACCAGCGCCCAGCCGACCTGGCAGGCCGGCCTGCACCGCAACCGCATGCAGCAGGCCCTGGACCTGGCATTGCCGGCCGGCTACAACCCACGCTCCGTCGCCTGGGCCCAGGCGCTGGCCCAGCAGCCGCGCTTCGCCGGCCTCGCCCCCGGACCGCGCGCCGAGGCGCTGGCCGCCGCGCTGCTCGACCATGTGCGCGCCAACGACTACCTCTACACGCTGGCCCCCGGCCGCTACGGCGAAGACTCGCCGCACGTCATCGACGAGTTCTGGCTCGACCGCCGCCTGGGCTTCTGCGAGCACTTCGCCTCCGCCTTCGTCGTGCTGATGCGCGCCATGGGCGTGCCGGCGCGCATCGTCACCGGGTTCCAGGGCTGGGACGCCGAGCCGCAGGACGGCTACCTCGTCGTGCGCAACGCCAACGCCCACGCCTGGGCCGAATTCTGGGTCGACGGCAAGGGCTGGCTGCGCAGCGACCCGACCGCCGCCGTCGCGCCCAACCGCGTCACCCAGGGCCTGGCGCTGCGCCCGCAGCCCGGCGTCATCGGCCAGCTGAACCCGACGCTGTGGCGCGCCCTGCGCAACAGCTGGGAGACCATCAACAACCGCTGGCAGCAGCTGGTGCTGAACTACTCGCGCCAGAACCAGTTCGACCTGCTGAAGAGCCTCGGCTTCGAGAGCCCGGACTGGACCGCGCTGGGCCAGGCCCTGGCCGGCGTCATCCTCGCGCTGGCCCTGGCCTCGGGCGCCTGGATACGCTGGAGCAGCCGCCCGCACGACGCCTGGAGCCGGCAGCGCGCGCGCATCCTGGCCCTGCTCGCCCGCGCCGGTGTCGTCGCGCCGACCCACGAAAGCCCGGCCGCCTGGGCGCGAGCGCTGCGGCAGCGGTTCGGCCAGAAGGCCGAGCCGGCCGCGCAGTGGCTGGAGAAGCTGGAGCGCTCGCGCTACGCGGCCGACGCGCCGGCGCCGGCCTGGGGTGAATTCCACCGGGCGGCGCGAATGCTGAAGGGCTGAAGCCGCGAGACACTGGGCCCATGCCTTCACGCCTGCACGCCGTTCTGCTGTCCCTGGTCTTCGCGGTTCCGATCGCCAGGGCCGAGGAACCTAGCCGAACACCGCGCGAATTGATCGACCGGCTCGGCGTGGAGATCCGGCAAATCCTTGAGACCTCCGGCTCGTCGACGACGCCGGATGATGCCGAACGCGCAGTGGCAGACCAGATCAAGGCACTGATCCAGACTTCCGGAAGCCACCCTTCGCTGATCGATGCCGACGGCCAGGGTCGCACACCGCTGATGGTGGCAGCGAGCGATGGGGACGCGCTGGTCGTCCGCGCGCTGTTGGCCGATCCGGGTGTAAGGCAAGGCATCAACGCGCGCGACTCGACCGGCGAAACCGCCTGGATGCTGGCGAACTTCGCGCCCTCGCTGACACTGGTGGCCTGCCAGCCTGGCAACCTCACCGCTGAACGCAACCTGCTGATGCCGCCATATCTGCGGCGCATGGCGCACCTGATGAAGACCCACTGGGCTGCGTTCGAAGACATCGTTCACGCGCTGGAAGATGCAGGTGCACAAGCCGCACCCGAGGATGCGAAGCGGGTCTGGCTGGCCCATTGCCCCAACGCAACGCCCGATCTCCGTCAGGCTCTGGCCGAGGGCGAGCTGATGTCCACACTGATCAACGAGGCTGTCACTCGACAAATCAGTTTCAACAAGGCTGTTCGCGAAAATCCCGCCAGCGTTCCTGCGAACCCGCCAGACGACATGAAGTTCTCTCTGCAACCACAGAAGTCAGTCGAGGAACACGGAATGGATC
Source organism: Burkholderiales bacterium (assembly GCA_019509985.1). Classification (GTDB taxonomy): domain Bacteria; phylum Pseudomonadota; class Gammaproteobacteria; order Burkholderiales; family Burkholderiaceae_C; genus Pelomonas. The sequence continues at coordinate 11,987 of JAEKLF010000047.1, forward strand.
CGATGATCTGCGAGCGGATGCCGAAGGTGGAGATCTCCGACCCCAACAGGGTGCCCTGGGGTGGCCACGTCTCTTTCAAGATCGAGGCGACGACGCGCGCTGGCGTGGTGGAGACCGTCGACTTTGAGCTCCTCCCTGCCAGAGCCACGCCCAGTGCCAGCGCCATCAGCTTCTACCGCCGCCTTGTACTGCGGGCGCTGGCTGGCTACCAATGCTTGGGGCCGCACATTTTCAAACAAGAATTCAACTTCCGCGGCGGTTGACCGCCATCTCCGACACGGCCTTTATGCTGACGCTGTGAACCGTGCCCGTATCGTCCTTCGCCTGAGCGCCAGCCTGCTGCTCGCCCTGTGCCTCGTAGCGCACGCCAAGCCCCACCACGCCAAGGCGCCCCCGCCACCCCAGCCGCTCGGCCCCCGCCCCGCCCTCGTCGCGTTCGCCGACGGCCTCGCCACCGCACAAGGCTGGGACGTCGCCGCGCTGCGCGAACAGCTGGCGCAGGCGCTGGACCTGCCCAAGGTCAAGCAGCTCATCCTGCCCGCTGCCGTCGGCACCGCCAAGAACTGGACCGCCTATCGCGACCGCTTCATTGAATCCAAACGATTGGACGCCGGCGCGGCCTTCTGGGCCGAGAACGAGACCGCCCTGGCCCGTGCCGAAAGCCAATACGGCGTGCCGGCCGAGATCGTCGTCGGCATCCTCGGCGTGGAGACCTTCTATGGCCGCATCACCGGCGGCTTCAAGGTGCTGGATGCGCTGGCCACGCTGGCCTTCGACTTCCCCAGCGAGCATCCGCGCGCGGCCGAGCGCCAGGCCTTCTTCCGCAACGAGCTGGCCGAGTTCCTGAAACTGTGCCGCGAGAACGGGCTGGACGCCGCCGACGTGCGCGGCAGCTATGCCGGCGCCCTGGGCTGGCCGCAGTTCATGCCCGGCAGCTGGCGCCAGCACGCGGTGGACTTCGATGGCGATGGCCGCATCGACCTGATCACAAGCCCGGTGGACGCCATCGGCAGCGTCGCCCACTACCTGGCCGAGTACGGCTGGAAGCCCGGCGAGGCCACGCACTACAGCGTGCGCCTGCCGGCCGACCCGATCACGCGGCGCCGCCTGCTGGCGCCGGACATCAAGCCCAAATTCACCGCTGCCGACCTTCAGGAAGCCGGCGCCCAGCCGTCGGAGGCCGCGCGCGACCACGTCGGGCCGATGGCCGTCATCGAGCTGCAGAACGGCCCGCGAAAGCCGACGACCGTGCTGCTCGGCACGGAGAACTTCTGGGTCGTCACGCGCTACAACTGGTCGGCCTATTACGCGCTGGCCGTCATCGAGCTGGGCCAGGCGGTGAAAGCGCGGCGGCTGCAGGCGACGCGATGAGCGCGCTGCGCCCGCGCAAGCGGCCGACGCAGCCGCGCGCCGTCGAGACGGTGGCCTGCATCCTCGAAGCTGCCGCGCAGATCCTCGAGGCGCAGGGCCAGGCGGCTTTCAACACGAATGCCGTGGCCGAGCGCGCCGGGGTCAGCATCGGTTCGCTCTACCAGTATTTCCCGGGCAAGGACGCGCTGCTCATCGCGCTGATGCAGCGCGAGAAGGACCGGTTTGGCGCCGACGCCGCAGCGGCGCTGAGCGAACCCACCGGTCGTACGGCGCTGCAGCACCTCATTCAGGCCGCCGTGCGCCAGCAACTGAGCCGTGCCGAACTGGCGCGGCTGCTGGACATTGCCGAGGAACGCCCCGAGGCCCGCAAGGCGGTGGACGGCAAGAGTGGTTTCGGCGCGCTAATCCACCAGATCCTGGCGCGGCCCGACCTGCCGGCCCAGCCCGACGTGGCGCGCGCCGCCGACGACGTCGGCCAGATCATCCGCGCGCTGATCGACGCTGCCGGCCTGCGCGGCGACACGGATGCCGTGGCGCTTGAAAGGCGGCTCTGCGCGGCGGTCTTCGGCTACCTCGGTGCGGCGCAAATGTGAGCAGGCGCGCCGGCCGCGCGGCGCTGCGCCGGAGACGGCCCATGCGAGTAGCCTGAAACCGCCCCGGCGCCGACAGTGAAGGCCCCGCGAACACCCGGTTCGCCTCGCACCACGGAGTCTTCCATGACCACCACCTTCGCCCCCATGAAGCTCAACCATCTGAGCTTCCCGTCCAGCGACCCCGCGCAGACCGCGGCCTTCTTCGAGAAGTACCTCGGCTTCCGGATCGACCTGAGCGGCAAACACTGCATCCTCAAGCGCCCCGGCTTCGACGTCGTCATCGAGAACGGCAGCGGCGCAACGCCGACCTGGCCGCAGACATTCCACGTCGGCTTCGAGCTGCCGACGCGCGCCGATGTCGAGGTGCTTTACGCGGCCATGGCTGCCGACGGCGTGCCGATGGAGACGCCCGTCATCGACCACGAACGCGGCTCGCGCTTCTTCTGCCGGGCGCCCGGCGGCGTGATGTTCGAGCTGAACACGCGGGCCGACGCGGCCCAGGCCTATCGCGGCAGCTTCGATTGAGCGCCAGGCTCAGTACGGGTTGGGCATCAGCACGCCCGTCTCGACCGAGATGAAATAGGGCGACTCGGTCGGCCAGGTCGCCACGTTGTAGTGCCCGCCGGCGACGCGCTTCTCGACCTGCAGGCTGCGGAAGGTCAGCGGCTTCTTGGCCTGCACCGTCGTCGGCGCCATCGTCGGCTTCAGAAAATAGGCGCGACCGGTACGCCCGCCCTGCCCGTCGTCATTGCCCATCACGGTGGCCATGTCGCCATCGACGACGACCGCCGTCTCCTCGTCCACGCCGATGCCGCGCAGCGCCGGCCAGCCGGCCCAGCCGTCGGCCGACAGCCGCGCCAGGAAGGTGACCAGGCGGCCCATGCGGTCACGGGTGACGAGATGGGCGTCGGTGATGACGCCGGCCATCAGCGGCAGCGCGTTCAGGAAGCTGCGGTCCAGCGTCACATTGCGGTCGTAGGGGTTGCCCATGGCCGTGGCCGATGACACCGACTGGTTGGCGCCGGAGTAGTCGAACTGCCCAAGCACGGACAGGCCGGCGCTGGTGCCGCCGAAGGGCACGTGGCGCGCAACGGCGTCCTTCATCGCGGCCTCCAGCGGCGTGCCGGCCCATTGCGCGATGTAGGTGGACTGGTCGCCCCCGGCGATGAAGAGCACGTCGGCGCGGGCGACGAGGTTCAGCACCTCCGCGGCGCTGGCGCCGGCGCGGCTCTTCAAAACGATGGATTCGACCGAGTCGACGCCGTCCATGGCCATCAGGTAGGGGTTGTAGCCGTCGGCGCCGGAGGTGCGCAGGATGACGACGTCGACCTTGGCCGCCATGCCGCCGCGGGCCTTGGCGATCATGGCGCGGAAGGCGTCGTCGACGTCGATGCCGCCGCCCATCAGCACGAGCAGATTGCTCGCCGGCCGGGGCGGCAGCGCATCGGCCGGGCTGCCGCTGCGATAGACCTCGTAGTCCTTGCTGCTGACCGTGGCCTTGGCGCCGGTGCCGGCGCTACCGCCTCCGGCCCAAGCCGGCGCGGCGGCCAGGCCCGCGCAAAGCAAGGCGAGAGAAACGATGCGGCGGAGCCGGGACGGGGTCTGCGAGCATTCCATGCGATTTCTCCTACAACGGGCAGCGACCGAGCGAGTGTAGGCAGACCGGCGCCCGCAACGACAGCTGCAGCTTTTGCGTGTCCGCCAGGCCGAATCGACGTCCTCGCTGGCCGGCGGTGGTTCGTCACAGGCCGCTCTCGTCGGCGGCCTGTTCAGGCCCCGTCAACGTGCCCAGGTCGATGGGCGGCGCGACACGGTCACTCCAGTAGCGGCGGCTCAGGTCGCGCTCGCAGCTGGCTGCGGCCGGAACGTCACTGCGCCACCGCCAGGCCCCGCAGGCCGGGCTCGCGACGACCGCGATGCCCGCGGCCTGGTAGCGTGCCAGCACCGGCGGCGCGGGGTGGCCAAAGCGGCTGCGATAGCCGGCCTGCACCAGGCCCGTCACAGGCCGCACCGCTGCGAGGAACTCGGCGCTCGACGAGGTCTTGCTGCCGTGGTGGGGCACCAGCAGCACGTCGGCGTGCAAGTCGGGCTCGCGTTTCACGAGGCGCCTCTCCTGCTCGGCCTCCAGGTCGCCGGCCAGCAGCGCGCGCCGGCTCCTGGCCGACGTGATGCGCAGCACGCAGGACAAATCGTTGGACTTGAGCCCGGCCTCGTAGAGCGCGGGCGTCGGGTGCAGCACATCGAAGCGCACGCCGTCCCAGGTCCAGCCCTGCCCCGCTTCGCAGCGCACCGCGGGCGGGCCCGCGCGCAGCAGCGGGTGGCCGGGCTCGAGCGAGCTGCGCAGCTCGGCCACGGGCAAGGCCTGCATCAGCGTCGCCGCGCCGCCGACGTGATCGCTGTCGCGGTGGCTCAGCATCAGCACATCGAGCCGGTGCAGGCCCAGCGAACGCAGCAACGGCAGCAGCACGCGCTCGCCGGCATCGGCGCCGGGCGCGTAGGCCGGCCCGGTGTCGAAGAGCAGCGCGTGGCCCTGCGTGCGAACCAGCACCGCATTGCCCTGGCCGATGTCCGGCGCCAGCAGCTCGAACTCGCCCTCGGGCGGGCGCGGCACGGCCGGCCACAGCAGCGGCACGGTCATCGCCAGGCCCGCCAGCCGCAGCCGCCACGGCAGCCGCATGACCATCAACGCCGCGCCCAGCAGCGCCAGCAGCTGCGCCCACAGGGGCGCAGTGGGCAGCCACCAGACAGCGCCCGGCAGCGCAGTCAGCAGCTTCAGCCAGGCCATCAGCCCATGCATCAGCACCGCGGCCACGGCCCACAGCGGTGCCCACAGTCCGCCCAGCAAGGCCAGCGGCGTGACGACGAAGCTGATCAGCGGAATGGCCAGCAGGTTGGCCAGCAGACCGACGAGGGACAGCTGCGCGAAGCAGATCAGGCTCAGCGGCGCGAGGCCGACCGTCGCGATGGCCTGCGTGCGCAGCGCGGCCTTCAAGCGCGGCCACCAGCCCCGCGCCATGTCGCCGCTCGCCGCCATCAGCAGGCCCACTGCGCCGAAGGACAGCCAGAAGCCCGGCTGCATGAGCGCCCACGGGTCCACCGCCGTGACGCCGACGGCCGCGGCCAGCAACACCAGCGGCCAGGGCCATCGCAGGCCCAGGGTCTGCAGACCGGCCACGGCCGCCAGCATGACGACCGTGCGCTGGGCCGGCACGCCCCAGCCCGAGAACAAGGCATAGCCCAGCGCCGCCGCCACGCCCACCCAGCGCGCGGCCATCGGCGCGGGCAGGCGCAGGCACAGCCAACGGCTGCGCCGCCACAGCGGTGCGACAAGGGCGGCGGCCAGCCAGGCGAACAGCGTCACGTGCATGCCCGAGACGCTCAAAAGATGGGCCACCGCGGTGTCGCGGAACAGCGCCCAGTCGGCATGCGTGATCGCGTTCTGGTCGCCCAGGCTCAACGCCGCGAGCACGCCGGCCATGCCGGGGTCGGCCACGCGCTCGCGGATGGCCGTGCGCAGGCGCTGGCGGGCGGCATCCAGTTCCCACCAGGGCGCGGCCTGCAGGCGCTCGGATGCACGCACGACGCCGCTGGCGCGCAGGCCCTGCTCGAACAACCACAGCTCCGCGTCGAAGCCGCCCGGGTTGGCCAGGCCATGGGCGCGCTTGAGCCGGGCCGTGAAGCGCCAGTGCTCGCCGGCGGTGATGGGGGGCCCGTCGTAGGCCAGCAGCATCAGCCGCCGTGGCACCTCGGGTGGCAGCGCGGTACCGGTCGGGCCGACGGACTCCACCGCGAACTCGAAACGCCAGCCCGGCACGCCGCCCTGGCCGGTGATGGCGATGGGCAGCGAGCTGACGCGTCCGCTCAGCACCAGGTCGCGGCCCTCCCACGCGGGGTGCAGCTCGGGTGCCATGCGCAGCTCGGCGCGCCAGGCGCCCTGGGTGAAGGCCAGCACGGCCGCGCAGCCGGCCAGCGCCAGCCAATGTCGGCGCCGCAACAGCCAGAACAGCGCGAGCGCCACGGCCAGCGCTGCGTACTCCCACCGCGTGGGCAGGCGTTCGCAGCGATGCAGCAAGGCCAGGCCCGCGAGCCAGGCCAGGCTCACCGCCACGAGTTCCCGAGCGCCCCAAGGCCGCTTCGCCAATGCCCCTCCCCACGCCCTCCGGATTGGGGCCGGGGTGTAGCATGCCGCGGTTTTTCGCTTGCGCCACCGCGCTTCCCCGCATGAGCTCTTCTGCCATCCAAGCCAAGCTCGCCGAACTCGGCATCACGCTGCCGCCGCTGGCCATCCCTGCCGCCGCCTACCTGCCGTTCACGCGCACGGGCAATCTGCTGTTCCTGTCGGGCCACATCGCCAAGAAGGACGGCAAGGCCTGGGTCGGCCAGCTCGGCAAGGATGTCGACACCGCCACCGGCCAGCAGGCCGCGCGCGCGGTCGCCATCGACCTGCTCGGCACGCTGCAGGCCGCCACCGGCGACCTCGGCAAGGTGCGCATCGTCAAGGTCATGAGCCTCGTCAACAGCACGCCGGACTTCACCGAACAACACCTCGTCACGAACGGTTGCTCCGAGCTGCTGGCAGCCGTGCTGGGCGACGCGGGCAAGCATGCGCGCAGCGCCTTCGGCGTCGCCCAGATCCCGATGGGCGCCTGCGTCGAGATCGAGCTGATCGCGGAAGTGCAGGACTGATGTTCATCCAGCCCTCGAAACTGCCGGCACGCGCGCTGGCCGGCATGGCCATGGCAAGCTTCGCCGCCGTCGGCGTGGCGCTGATCGCCCAGCACCAGTTCGGCGTCAAGCCCTGCCCGTGGTGTGTGCTGCAACGCGCCATCTTTCTGGCCGTCGGCGCGTTCTCGCTGCTGGGTTGGCTGATGCAGGCCAAGCGCTCGCTGCGCCAGGCGGCGCTGGTCGTCGTGCTGCTGCTGTGCGCGGCGGGACTGACGGCAGCGGTGTTCCAGCACGAGGTCGCGTCGCAGACCGCGAGCTGCGCGATGGGCCTGGCCGACAAGATCGTCACCGCGCTGAACCTCGAGGAGCTGTGGCCCTCGGTCTTCATGATCACGGCCAACTGCTCGGAGGCCGCGGCCTACCGCTTCGTCGGCCTGCCTTACGAGATCTGGAGCGGGCTGCTGTTCGTCGGCATCGGCGCGCTGGGCCTCCTGACGCTGAATCGTCGGCGCTGAGCTGCCGGCCCGGTCAAATTGCACGGGAGCCGCCCGTGAGCCGGCGGGTTGGAGAGGAAGGAATCGGACAATTCGCGCCGCCTTCCTCCTCAGCACGTCCCATGCGCTCAAAGCTCGCCTCGACCCTGCTCGCCTCGGCGCTGCTGGTCGCTCTTCCAAGCCTCGGCTCAGCGCAAACCACGGAAGCGGCCAGCCCAGCGCTGGTGACGCACCTGCTGTCGCAGCTTGAGGCACGCGAGAAGCCGAGCACCGGGTTGTTTGGCCTCGGCGCCTCACGGCCGATGGTCGGCCCGCTGGAGGCTGAACAGCAGTTGCGTCGCCTGGGTAGCCGCGCCGGGGCAGCCGCCCCGCGCGTGGCCGAACTGCTGGCCCACACGCAGACCTACGCCTCGGACCTCGGCTGGACGCTGTGGTACATCGCGCCACCGCCGGGCGACGAATCCGCACAAGATCTCTGGAACGGGGCCAAGGATGCTGCCCTCCCCGCACGGCTTCTCGCGCTGGCACGCGTCGGCCATGACATGTCCAACGCTGGCCTGGAGCGCGTCGACGCAGCAACCGCATGGCCGGAGCGCGAAGCGCGCATGCTGGCCATCATCGCCCTGGGGCAGCGCAAGGCCGACGACCAGGCGGATCGCGCCGTCCAGCGGCTGGCCCAACTGCTGAAGGACGACGACAAGCTGGTGCGCCAGGCCGCGCTCAACGGCATGCGCCTGCAAGGTGCACGCAGCGCCGTTGCGACGCCGGCGCTGCTCCTGCATCTGCGAACGCGGGAGAACGTCTGGATGACCTCCCAGGTGCTGGCGTTCGCATCGACCAAGGACTTGATGCCGATCCGTGCCGACCTCGAGGACATCCTCGGCGACACCAAGCTGACGGCCTCCCAGAAAGCGCCGGCCGTGCAACTGCTGATGCGCATCGAGGCCGAGCTGTCCAAGCCGGTCGCGCCGCCGGTGCCGCCGGCACCCATGCCGGTGAAGCCGGCCGCGCTGAGCAAGGATGCCGCCTAGACCAGGGCCGGCAGGCCCGGCAACAGCTTGTCCAGCGTGACGGGGTAGTTGCGCACGCGCACCCCGGTTGCGTTGTAGACGGCATTGGCCACCGCGGCCGCCGCGCCGCAGATGCCCAGCTCGCCCACGCCCTTGGCCTTCATCGGTGACGAGATCGGGTCGGTCTCGTCCAGGAAGATGACGTCCTGGTGCGGGATGTCGGCATGCACCGGCACCTCGTAGCCGGCCAGGTCGTGATTGACGAAGAAGCCGCGGCGGGTGTCGACCTGCAAGTGCTCCATCAACGCCGCACCGACGCCCATGGTCATCGCGCCGATGACCTGGCTGCGCGCCGAGGTCGGGTTCAGGATGCGCCCCGCCGCGCAGACGGCCAGCATGCGCCGCACTCGGATCTCGCCGGTGAAGGCATCCACCGCCACTTCGGCAAAGTGAGCGCCGAAGGTGGACTGCTGGTAGCGCTTGTCGAGGTCGCCGTATTCGATGCCGTCCTCGGCCACCAGCCCACCGAACGAGGCCAGCGGCATGGCCTTGCCGGCACCGCGCACCTCGCCACCCGTGAACTCGGCGTCGTCGCCCAGGCCCGCCTGTTTCGCGACCATGCCGCGCAGCTTCATGCAGGCCGCGTAGACGCCGGCCGTCGAGTTGTTGCCGCCCCATTGCCCGCCCGAGCCGCAGGACACCGGGAAGGCCGAGTCGCCCAGGCGCACAGTGATCTTCTCCAGCGGCAAGCCGAGCGTCTCGGCCGCCGTCTGCGCAATGATGGTGTAGCTGCCGGTGCCGATGTCGGTCATGTCGGTCTCGACCGTGGCGCGGCCCTGCGCGTCCAGTCGCACGCGGGCCTTGGACTTCATTAACAGGTTGTTGCGAAAGGCCGCCGCCACGCCCAGGCCGACGAGCCAGGCGCCGTCGCGAACCTGCGCCGGCCTGGGCGAGCGGTGGCTCCAGCCGAAGCGTTCGGCGCCCTGCTTCAGGCACTCGGCCAGGTGGCGTTGCGAGAACGGGCGCTTGGGCTTCTCCGGGTCGACCTGGGTGTCGTTGCGCAGGCGGAACTCGATGGGGTCCAGGCCGAGCTTCTCGGCCATCTCGTCCATCGCAATCTCCAGCGCCATCAGGCCCGGCGCCTCGCCCGGCGCACGCATCGCATTGCCCTCGGGCAGGTCCAGCACGGCCAGGCGCATGGCGGTGTAGCGGTGCTCGCCGGCGTAGAGCAACCGCGTCTGCGCGACCGCCGTCTCGGGCTTGCCACCCGGCAGATCGCCGGACCAGCTCTCGTGGGCGATGGCCGTGATGCGCCCGTCCCGGCCCGCGCCGATGCGGATGCGTTGGATGGTGGCCGGCCGGTGCGTCGTGTTGTTGAACATCAGCGGCCGCGTCAGCGCGATCTTCACGGGCCGGCCCGCCGCCCTGGCGCCGAGGGCCGCGAGCAGCACGTCGGCGCGCAGGAAGAGCTTGCCGCCAAAGCCGCCGCCCACGAAGGGCGACTTCACATGCACGTTCTCCTTCGCAATGCCCAGCGTCTTGGCGAGGTCGCCGACCGCCCAGTCGACCATCTGGTTGGACGTCCACACGGTCAGCTTGCGGCCCTCCCACCAGGCGATGGTGGCGTGCGGCTCCATCATCGCGTGGCCCTGGTCGGGCGTGGTGTAGGTGGCGTCCAGCTGCACGGGCGCCTTCGCGAAGGCGGGCTCGAAGTCGCCATGTTTGGACGTCGCCTTGCCGCCCATGCCGTCGCCCTTGGCCAACGGCGTGCCCGGCTTCAGCGCGGCCAGGTCGAAGCGGCCGGGCGCGGTGTCGTAACGGATGTCGATCAGCGCCGCCGCGGCGCGCGCCTGCTCGAAGCTCTCGGCCACGACGACGGCCAGCGCCTGGTGGTAATGGTCGATCTCGGGGCCGCCGAGCAGCTTGGCCGTGTTCTTGCTGCCCTTGCCGAGCTTGCCGGCATTCCTGGCTGTGACGATGGCGATGACGCCCGGCGCCGCACGGGCCGCACGCAGGTCCATCGCGGCCACGCGGCCCTTGGCGATACCAGCGCCGACGACGAAGCCCACGGCCGGCGTCGGCGTCACGTCGTGGTGCTCGTAGGCATAGGGCGCGGTGCCGGTGGTCTTCAGCGGCCCGTCGATGCGCGGCGTGGGCTTGCCGACGACGCGGCCCTGGTCGATGGGGTTGGTGGTGGCGGGTTGGTCGAAGCGCATGGTCAGGCCCTCGCCGATTGCAGGATGCCGGCCAGCGTGCGCTCGGCCAGGGGCAGTTTGAAGGCGTTGTCCGGCGCGGGTGACGCACCGGCGAAGGCCTGGGCGATGAAGGCGTGAGCGCCCTGGGGCAGCGCCGCTTCGGCCGCCTCCACGCGCCAGGGCTTGGGCGCCACGCCACCGAAGGCGACACGGCCGCTGCCGTCTCGCTTGACGATGGCCGCCACGGATACCAGGGCGAAAGCGTACGAAGCCCGGTCGCGCAGCTTGCGGTAGACGTGCACACCCTCGATGGGTGGCGGCAGCAGCACCGCCGTGATCAGCTCGCCGTGCGCGAGCGCATGCTCGGTCTGCGGGGTGTCGCCGGGCAGCTTGTGGAAGTCGGCGATGGGAATGCGGCGCGCCTGGCCATCGGGCTTGATGGTCTCGACCTGGGCATCCAGCACGCGCATGGCCACGGCCATGTCGCTCGGATGCGTGGCGATGCAGGCGGGGCTGGCGCCGATGACGGCCAGCGAGCGCGCCACGCCGCCCTGCGCCGCGCAGCCGCTGCCAGGCTGGCGCTTGTTGCAGGGCTGGGCGGTGTCGTAGAAGTAGGGGCAGCGGGTACGCTGCAACAGGTTGCCGGCCGTCGTCGCACGGTTGCGCAGCTGGCCCGAGGCGCCGGCCAGCAGCGCGCGCGACAGCACGGGGTAGTCGCGCCGCACGGCGGCGTCGCCCGCGAGATCGCTGTTGCGCACCAGCGCGCCGATGCGCAGGCCGCCCTCTTTCGTCTCCTCGATGCGGTCCAGCCCCAGCGCGTTGACGTCCACGAGACGGGCGGGCGCCTCGATCTGCAGCTTCATCAGGTCGATGAGATTGGTGCCGCCGGCGATGAACTTGGCGTCGGGCTGGCTGGCAACGGCGGCGGCCGCCTCGGCCGGCGTGCGGGCGCGCAGGTAGGTGAAGGCCTTCATGCGCCACCTCCCTGCATCTTTGCGGACGCTTCGGTGATCGCCTCGGCGATGTTGGAGTAGGCGCCGCAGCGGCAGATGTTGCCGCTCATGCGCTCGCGCAGCTCGCCGGCCGACAGCAGTGGCTTCGCGGCCAGGTCGGGCGTCACGTGGCTGGGTTGGCCGCGCTTGAGCTCGTCCAGCATGCCCACGGCCGAGCAGATCTGGCCCGGCGTGCAGTAGCCGCATTGGTAACCGTCATGCGCGACGAAGGCGGCCTGCAGCGGGTGCATCTTCTGCGGCGTGCCCAGGCCCTCGATGGTCGTGACCTTGGCGCCGGGCAGCATCACCGCGAAGACCAGGCAGCTGTTGATGCGCCGGCCATCCAGCAGCACGGTGCACGCCCCGCACTGGCCGTGGTCGCAACCCTTCTTGGTGCCGGTCAGCTGCAGGTGTTCGCGCAGCAGGTCCAGCAGCGTCGTGCGCGTGTCGACGTCCAGCGTCTGCGGCTGGCCATTGACTTCCAGCGTCACGCGGCCCGTCGTCGCGGCGGCCGGCATCGCGAGGTCAGGCTCGGCTGCCTGTGCAGCGACGAGCGTCGTGGAGGCCGCGCTGGCGATCAGCACGTCCCGGCGTGAAAGGCAAACATCGTCCATTGCGGGCCCCAAGGCTGAATGAGCAATCCAGCCTAGTGGGCGCAACGGGGCGGACGATGTCGGACGAGACGCCGCGGCGCGGCAGGACGGCGTTGACCTTACTCACCACGCACGACGCCTTCGCGGCGCGGGTCGGTGCCGCCCACCCAGCCGTCCTTCACGCGCATCAGCACCTGCAGGCCGCTGGTCAGGTCGGTCTCGACGACCTGGTGGCCGCGTGCGCGCAGCTCGGCCAGTTGCTCGGCCGTCAGCGCGCCGCGCTCGACGATGAGCTGGCCCGAGTTGAAGTGGCCGAAGTTGGGCAGGTCCACGGCCTGCTGCACGGGCAGGCCCCAGGCCAGCGCGCCGGTGATGACCTTGGCGACGTAGTGAATGATGACCGGGCCGCCGGGCGAGCCGGCCAGCATGACGAGCTGGCCGCTGCGGTCGAACACCAGCGTGGGCGCCATGCTGGAACGTGGGCGCTTGCCGGCCTCCACGCGGTTGGCCACCGGCTTGCCGTCGACGCCGACCGGATTCAGCGAGAAGTCGGTCAGCTGGTTGTTCAACATGAAGCCGCCGGCCAGGCCGGTGCCGCCGTCGCTCATGACCTTGCTGCCGAAGGCCGACTCGACGCTCGTCGTCATGGACACCGCGTGGCCGTCGGCGTCGACGATGCTGACGTGGCTGGTGCCCGATTCCAGCTGCTCGGCCTGGGACGCGAAGGCCTGCGTGACGGCGGCCGGCTGGCCCGCCGTGGCCGTGGGCATGGCCTTGGCGCCGATCAGTGTACCGCGCTGCTTCAGGTAGGCAGAGCCGAGCAGGTTCTGCCAGTCGCCACCCGGCGCGGTGACGAAGGCCGGGTCGCCGATGTAGCGGGCGCGGTCGGCAAAAGCGAGCTTGGCGGACTCGGCGTAGGCGTGCATCCAGCCGGCCGTGATGGCCCGGGCCGACAGCGCATCGGGCTGGGTGTCGAGGAGGCCGAGGATCTGCATCAGCGTCAGATGGCCCGAGGTCGGCGGCCCGAAGCCGCAGACGCGATAACTGCGCCAGTCATTGCACAGCGGCGGGCGCACGACGGGCTGGTAGGCGGCCAGGTCGGCCGTGCTCAGCAACCCCGGGCGGGCGTTGCCTTTCACGCGGCGCACGATGTCCTCGGCCACCGGGCCGGCGTAGAAGGCCTTGGCGCCCTGCCTGGCGATGCCGCGCAGCACCGCCGCGTAGGCCGGGTTCTTCAGCACGAAGCCCACGGCACGCGGCTGGCCGGCGGCGTCGAAGAAATAGGGGCCGGCCTGCGGGTCGCTGCGCAGCGCAGGTTCGCCCGAGAGCAGCTCGAAGAGGCGCGGGCTGACCGCGAAGCCCTGCTCGGCCAGGCGGATGGCCGGCTCGAACAGCCGCGCCCACGGCAGCTTGCCGTGCTGGCGCTGCCCTTCGGCCAGCATGGCCAGCACGCCCGGCGTGCCGGTGGACAGGCCGCTCTGGATGGCGTCGCGCATGGCCAGCGGCTTGCCGTCGGCCTTGAGGAACATCTCCGGCGTGGCCGTGGCCGGCGCGGTCTCGCGGCCATCGAAGGCCTGGACCTGCTTGCCGTCCCAGTGCATCAGGAAGGCGCCGCCGGCGATGCCGCTGGACTGCGGCTCGACCAGGCCCAGCACGGCCTGCACGGCGATAGCCGCATCGATGGCCGAGCCGCCGGCGCGCAGCATCTCGACGCCGGCATCCACGGCCAGCGGGTTGGCCGCCGTGACGATGAAGCGCTTGACCGGCGTCGTCAGGTTGCCCTGCTTTGCCGTGCGGGTGGTGGCGGCCTCGGGTTGGTCGAGGGCATGGGCCGGCGCCAGCAGAGCGGCCAGCAACAAGGGGGTCAGCAGACGAAGCATGGCGGCGATCTTAAGAAGGACCGCCACGGCTGCTCCGCGTTCAGAAATAACCCATGTCCCGCCGGCTGTAGTTGACGATCTGTGGCATGACGAGGGGCAGATCGGTCGCGCTGACGCCCATCCACGTCGCCAGCGTGGCGCCGAACTGGTGGACAGCCGTTGTCGGCAGCAGCCGGCCCTGGCCGACGTCGTCGGGCCCGTTGATGCTGACTTCGGGCAGCGCGCCCCAGAACTTGCCGCCCTGCACCGCGCCGCCCAGCACGACGTGGTGGCTGCCCCAGCCGTGGTCGGAGCCGTCGCCATTGCTGGTCAGCGAGCGGCCGAAGTCGCTGGCCGTGAAGGTGGTGACCTGGTTGGCCACGCCGAGCTCGACGGTGGCCGCGTAGAAGCTGGCGAGCGCGTCGTTCACCGCCGTCAGCAGGCCGGGGTGCTCGTCGAGCAGGAAGTCGTGCAGGTCGAAGCCGCCCAGCGACACGAAGAAGACCTGGCGCGTCGCGCCCAAGGCCTGCCGCGCGGCGATGAGCTTGGCCACCATCAGCAGCTGGTTGGACAGGCTGCTGGTCGTGTCGAAGGGCGTCTGCAGCGCGGGCACGCCGGCCAGGCCCGCCGTGACCACGCCCTGGGCGCTGATGGAGCGGGCGACGACGCTGTTGAGCTCGGCCTCCATCCAGTGGCTGCGGTCGGCCGCCGTGATGAGGCCGCGCAGTGCATCGGCACAGGCCTGCGAGCCGTAGAGCGGCTTGAGGATGCCGTTGATGGGCACGGCGCCGTTGACCGACACCTGGTATTGCACGGCCTGGTGGCCGGCCATGAAGACGGCGTTGCCCGAGGCATTGATGCAGGTGAAGGTGGCCGTACCGTTTCCGCCCAGGAAGAGGTCGCCCATGCGTCCGCCCCAGCCGCTCGTCGCGCCCTCGGGCGAGCTGCTCTGCCAGACGGATTGCTGGTCGTTGTGCGAGAACAGCTTGGGTGGCAGCGGCACGCTCTGCGCCTTGTACTGGGCCAGCGTGGTGGGCTGGATCAGCGCGCCGACATTGAGCTGGATGCCCAGCCGCCCGCTGTCCCACAGGCCCTTGAGCTTGCCGAGCTGGGGCGCCAGCGCCATCTGCCGGCCGCCGACGTCGAGGCCGAGCGCGGTGGCGGCGAGCTGGTCGCGTGGCGTGGCCAGGGTCTGGCGGATGGCGGCGTAGGCGTCGTAGTTGGGCTGGTCGTAGGGCAACAGCGTGTTGCCGTGGTCGTTGCCGCCGTACAGGAAGACGCAGACCAGGGCCTTGTAGTCGGTCGGCGCCGTGGCCGCGGCGGCCTCGCCGATGCCGGCCAGGTTCAGCGCCCAGGGTGCAGCCGTGCCCGCAAGGCCGAGAGCGGAGGCGCGACGCAGGAACTCGCGGCGCTGCAGTTCGGGGAGTCGGTTGAGCTTCATCGTCATCCCCTCACTTTTGGATTTGATATTCGGGGCAGGCCATCAGCATCAGGATCGCGGCCTGCACGCGGTTGGCCTTGCCGGCGTCGCTGGCGGCGGAGATGGTCGCGACGGCCGTGCTGATGGTGGCCTGCGTGGCCGCCGAGATGCCGCCGCCACCCAGGCGCAGCGCGAGGTCGGCGACCAGCGCCACCGCGTCGCCCACCAATGCCAGCTCGGCCGTGTAGCTGGGCTTCACGTCGCCGATGCCGGCGGGAATGGCCTTCTGCAGGTAGTTCAGGTAACCCGCCACCGTGCTCTCGTTGCAGAGCTGGAACTCCGGCGCGGTGACGTCGTTCGTGCCGAGCTGCGAGTTGGGCGGCACGTAACCGGGGCGGAAGAAGTTGAACACCGACGGACTGCGCAGCGGGCTCTGGCCCAGGCTCTTGCCGGCGTCGCTGGTATTGCCTATGTCCCACAGGCCGTTGGGCGAGGTGACGTTGAACGTGCGGCCCCACTGGATGAAGCGCTGCAGGGGCTCACGCAGCTTGCCGGCGCCGGGCGCGGTCGAGGCCGTGCGGGCCTCGGTGTCGAGCAGGATGGCGCGGATGACGGCCTTCAGGTCGCCGCGCACGCCGGCGCCGTTGTCGGCCCAGACGGCGGCGATGCGACCGACGTAGGCCGGGCTGGGGTCGGATGCGACAAGGCGCTGGATCAGCTGGCGGCCGATGAAGGGCCCGACGTTCGGATGGTTGGCCAGCGTATCGAGCGCGATCTTCAGTGCGGCCGGGCCGTCCGCCGTCGACGGGATGTCGACGTCCAGCACCTTTTTCGCGCCGACCGAGAACCTGGCCGGGTTGTTGACCATGGGCTTCTTCATGAAGCTCGGATCGGTGCTGCTGTAGCCGTCGAAGTCCCAGCCGGTGAAGACGCGGGCCAGGTCGGTGATGTTGGTCTGGCTGTAGGTCTCGACAGGCTTGCCGCCGCCATCGAGCTTCAGGCTGCCGTCGGCGTTGAGCTGGTACAGGCCGATGCTGAACAGCTGCATGACCTCGCGTGCGAAGTTCTCGTCGGGCACGCGGCCGGTCCTGGTGTCTTCCTTCAAGTTGCCGCGCATCGCCAGGTAGACGCCCATGCCGTTGGACAGCGTGACGGCGTTCAGCAGCTCGCGGTAGCTGCCGAAGCAGCGCTGCTCCAGCATGTCCACATAGGCCGCCACCGCGAAGCCGCGCCAGGGCATGGGCAGCCCGGACATGGAGATGACGAAGATCTCGCTGAGCGCGAGCACGACGCGCTGGCGCAGCGAGTCGGGCGCGGACATCAGCTTGCGCCAGAGCGTGTTGTCGGTGCCGCCGAAGTCGTTGCGGTGATCGACGACGGCCAGGCCGTTGGCCACCATCCAGTCGAAATGACCATTGCTGACCGGCAGCGCGAACTGCGCGTCCAGCCAGGCGGCATAACCATTGACCTTGACGGTGGCGATGTCGGCCGTGCTGGCCGAGAAGCCGGCCTGGGCCAGGAAGCGGGCGGCCTCGGCGTCGGTGATGCCGGGGGGCGGCGGAGGTGGTGGCGGTGGGGGCGGCGGAGGACTGGGCGAAGGCGACGGCGCACTGCCGCCCCCTCCCCCGCAGGCGGCGAGCAAGGCGGCCGCGGCCGCGGCGGCGGCCATGGCTGGGCTCGGGTCTGCAAGGTCGGCACCTGTCTCGGGTGCGGGGGCGATGGTCTCGACTTCAGGCGTCGGAGGTGCGCGCATGGTGGCCTCGCTTGTTGGTCTAAGAATGCCTGCCGCAACGAAAACGGGCCAGCTTTCGCCGACCCGCCGAGGCCCATGAACTGGGGGTTCGAGCCCGGATTTACCTCAGAGCAACGGAACGCCTGTCTTGCTTTGCGCAAATTCACGCGTGACGCCCTCGGCCAGCTCGACGAGCTTGATGCCGCCGGGCACGACGTCGAAGACGCCGAGGTCCGTGATGATGCGGTCCACCACGCCCACGCCCGTCAGCGGCAGGGTGCAGTTCGGGATGATCTTGAGGTCCTCGCTGCCGTCCTTCTTCTTGGCCACATGCTCCATCAGCACGATGACGCGCTTGACGCCAGCGACGAGGTCCATCGCGCCGCCCATGCCCTTGACCATCTTGCCCGGGATCATCCAGTTGGCCAGGTCGCCATTGCCGCTGACCTGCATGGCACCGAGGATGCTCAGGTTGATCTTGCCGGCGCGGATCATCGCGAAGCTGTCGTGGCTGCCGAAGATGCTGCTGCCCGGCAGCGTGGTGACGGTCTGCTTGCCGGCGTTGATGAGGTCGGCGTCGACCTCGTCTTCCGTCGGGAACGGGCCGATGCCGAGCATGCCGTTCTCGCTCTGCAGCCAGACTTCCTTGGTCGCCGGCACGTGGTTGGCCACCAGCGTCGGGATGCCGATGCCGAGGTTGACGTAGAAGCCGTCTTCCAGCTCCTGGGCCGCGCGGGCGGCCATTTGATCTTGGGTCCAGGCCATGGCTCAGTCCTTTGAAGTGAGGGAGACAGAGCTACTCGCTTCGCTCGGGCGGTCTGTCCCCAGGCCCTTAGATGGCGACAGGGTCATCTTTTCAATCCGCTTTTCCGGATTGGCATTGACGACGATGCGGTGCACGTAGATGCCCGGCAGATGGACGTCATCGGGATCGATCTCGCCCGTCTCGACGAGGTGCTCGACCTCGACGACGGTCAGCTTGCCCGCCATGGCGGCCGCCGGGTTGAAGTTGCGCGCCGTACGGCGAAACACCAGGTTGCCGCTCTTGTCGGCCTTGTGGGCCTTGACCAGCGCGACGTCGGGCACGAGCGCCTTCTCGAGGATGTAGGTCTCGCCATCGAACTCGCGCGACTCCTTGCCCTCGGCGATCAACGTGCCGACGCCCGTGCGCACGAAGAAGGCCGGGATGCCGGCGCCGCCGGCGCGCATCTTCTCGGCCAGCGTGCCCTGCGGCGTGAACTCCAGCTCCAGTTCGCCGGCCAGGTACTGGCGCTCGAACTCCTTGTTCTCGCCGACGTAGCTGGAGATCATCTTCTTGATCTGCCGCGTGACGAGCAGCGCGCCCAGGCCGAAGCCGTCGACGCCCGCGTTGTTCGAGATGACCGTCAAGTCCTTGACGCCGCTGTCGCGCAGGGCCGTGATCAGCGCCTCGGGGATGCCGCACAGGCCGAAGCCGCCGACCGCGAGCATCTGCCCGTCCTTCACGACGCCGCGCAGCGCTTCTTCAGCGCTCGGGTACACCTTGTTCATGCCGTCTCCTGCCTTTTCGGGTGAAGCGCGAAGGGTACTATCGCGCGCCTTCCGAAGTCGATTAAGCGAATTCGCCTAAGTGGAACCCGCCGCCCTCGATTACCGCAGCGCCTTCCAGCTCGCCCCCATCGGCCTGGTGCTGTCGGCGCGCCGCCAGATCGTCGACTGCAACGAGCGCGTGCTGAGCATGTTCGGCGCCACGCGCGAGCAGCTCGTGGGCCAGAGCTTCGCGGTCATGTACCCGAGCGCAGCGGAGTTCGAGCGCACCGGCGCCCGCATCGTCGCCAGCCTTGACGCCCAGGGCCCAACGGCAAATTACGCCGACGACCGCGTCATGCGGCGCCTCGGCAGCGGCGAACTCTTCTGGTGCCACGTGACCGGCCGCGCACTGGACCCGGCCGACCCGCATGCACGCGGCATCTGGGGCTTCGAGGACCTGTCCGCGCGCCGCCAGATCACGGCCGACCTGACGCCGCGCGAGCGCGAGATCGCCGCCCTGCTGGTGGAAGGCCAGACCAGCAAGCTGATCGGCCGCCACCTGGGCGTGAGCCCGCGCACGGTGGACATCTACCGCGGCCGGCTGATGAAGAAATACCAGGCGGGCAGCACGCCCGAGCTGATCCACAAACTGCTGTCCGCATGAGCCACCCCGCGCATCCGCCCGAACTGCCCTACTGCCGCAATTGCCACTTCACGCTGGCCACGCCGCGGCCCGTCTACTGCGGCCATTGTGGCCAGGAGACCGACCTGCATCCGCCCTCGGTGCGCGAGATGTTCACCGAGTACCTCGGCCACTACGTCGCCTTCGACGGCCCGCTGTGGCGCACGCTGTGGGCGCTGGTCTGCCTGCCGGGTCATTTGACGAACGCCTACTTCCACGGCCAGCGGCGCCGCTACGTGCTGCCGCTGCGGATCTATCTGAGCGCGAGCTTCGTGTTCTTCGTCGGGTCGCACCTGCTGCCGCATGCCGAAGCGCCCGACGACGCCGAGGAGCAGCGCCCAGGCCTGAGCGTCAAGCCGGCTGAGTCGGGCCGGGCGCCGGTCCGCGTGAATGTGCGGCCGAACGAGAGCCCCCTGGCCGCGGCGGCCAGCGCCACCGAGCGTGCCGGCGGCAAACCCGCGCCGCTGGTGGGAGACCTCAAACTCAAATGCAAGACAGACGCCGGCAAGCCCTGCAGCCGTACCGAGGCCTGGTTGGACGCTCACGCGGCCAAGGCCAGCGCGATGACGCGCGAGCAATGGACCACGCGCATGACCGCTGCGGCGCCCTACGGCATGCTGGCGCTGCAGCCGATCTTCGCGGCACTGCTGCTGGCGCTTTTTGCCGGCAGCGGGCGGCGCTATGCCGAACACTTCGTGTTCTCGCTGCACTGCCACAGCCTGTGGTTCCTGGCGCTGTTGCTGGCGATGGCGACGGGCTTCGACGCGCTGGTGTCGCTGGCCGTGTTTGGTCACGGCCTGGTCGCCCTGCGGCGGGTCTACACGCTGGGGTGGTTCGGCGCGGTGTGGCGGGGCTTGCTGCTCAGCATCGGCTACTTCGCGCTGCTGGGATTGGCGGCGGGCGGCCTGGTTGCGCTGATCTTCGTAACCGCTTGATCAGGTGAACACGCCCTGGCGCAACCATTTCGTCGCCACCCACTTCTCGCCCTCCAGCACGGGTGCGCCGCCGTGCAGGGTTTGCGTGGACGGGTGCGGGCGGTCGTAGCTGAAGAAGACGGCGTTGCCGCGCACCGGCGCGACGTCCAGGCCGATGTCCGGGAAGATGGTCGCACCGCCGGCCGTGGGCGTGTTCAGGTAGATGACCAGCGTGCCCACGCGCTGCCCGCCACGCTTGAGGATGTTGGGCGTGCTGACGTGGCCGGGGTCGAAGTAGTCGTAGTGCGGCTGGTATTCGGCGCCGGGCCGGTAGCGCAGCACCTGCAGGCCCTCGCCATGGTCCAGCGGCCAGCGCAGCAGCGCGGCGATGCGGGTCTCGACGGTGCGGATCAGGTCGCCCTCGCCGCGCTCGAAGAACATGCCGTCGCTGGTGCGCGCGGCGTTCACCTCGCTGCCGTCGCTGCCGGTGGCCACGGTCTCGGAGCGGGCCAGGCGCTTGGTGGCGAGGGCGATGACGCCGTCGCACTCCGCGTCGGACAGTAGCTCGCCGAAGACGACGACGCGCGGCTGGCGCAGCGCCATCAGCACCTTGACCTGGCGGTCGCCGGCGTCGACGACGGGCGCGAAGCGGCTCAGGTCGGGCTCGGGCAGGCCGGGTGTCGCGCCGGGCGGCGGCGTCAGCGTCGCGGACTGGCCCAGCGTGCGCGCCAGCGCCTGGCGGGCGACGCCCTCGTCCCAGCCGCTGCCCAGCATGGCCGCCAGGATGCTTTCGGACGCGTGGCCAGCACGGGACTGCTCGGAAATCCACTCACAGAGTTCGGGCGTGATGACTTGCTGGCTCATGCTGCTGCTTTGCGACGGAAGACAAGACGTTCGTTGGACGAGGCCGCGGGCGCGAGACGATAGCCGTCGAGGTCGAAGCCTTTCAAGCCCTCGGGGGTTTCGAGGCGTTGCTGGATGGCGAAGCGCGCCATCAGGCCGCGAGCGCGCTTGGCGAAGAAGCTGATGATCTTGTATTCGCCGTTCTTCCAATCCTCGAACTGGCAGTCGACCACGCGTGGCTTCAGGGCCTTGCGGTCGGCCGCGCGGAAGTATTCCTGCGAGGCGAGGTTGACGATGACCGGCACCTTCTGGCCTGAAGCGAGCTTGTTCAGGTGCAGGGCCAGGCGGTCGCCCCAGTAGTCGTACAGGCTGGCGCCGGCCGGCGTTGCCAGGCGCGTGCCCATTTCCAGCCGGTAGGGCTGCATGCGGTCGAGCGGGCGCAGGATGCCGTACAGGCCCGATAGCATGCGCACATGGGCCTGTGCCCAGGCCAGCTCGTCGGCCGACAGCGAGCGGGCCTGCAGGCCGTCGTAGACGTCGCCGTTGAAGGCCAGCATGGCCGGCTTGCTGTTGTGCTCGGTGAAGCGCGGGCGCCAGGCAGCATAGCGGTCGACGTTGAGCTGGGCCAGCGGCTCGGAGAGGTCCATCAGCGCGCGCACCTCGGCAACGCTCCGGGTGCGCAGGATGTCGATGAGGGCGGCGGTGTCGTCGAGGAACTGCGGGCGGGTCAGCGCGGCGCTGAGCTCGGGCGGCGTCGGCGTGTCGTAGTCGAGGGACTTGGCGGGCGAGAGCAGGAACAGCATGGGCGCGGATTTTGGCCCAGGCCAGGGGCTCATCCGGCCCGGCGCTCCAGCAGTTCGTACAGGCCCATGCCCGCCAGCATGGCGACGATGAAGCCCACCGCCTTCGGGTCGCCCAGACCCAGCACGACCAGGGCCGGCCCAGGGCACAGCCCCGCCAGCCCCCAGCCGATGCCGAACAGCAGGCTCCCGCCGACAAGCCGGCGGTCGATGCCGCGCGCCTGCGCTGGCACGCCGGCACAGGCCACGCCGCGGCGGCGTGCCAGCGCGAAGATCGGCAGGCCGACCGCAATCGCCGCGGCCATGACGAGGGCCAGCGAGGGGTCCCAGGCACCGGCCAGGTCCAGAAAGCCCTGCACCTTGGCCGGAAACACCATGCCCGACAGGATCAGGCCCAGCCCGAAGAGCAGGCCCGCCAGCGCCGCAACCAGCACCTTCATCACCGCACCCTCACAGCAGATGCCGCAGCACAAGGACGGTCGCGAAGCCGGTGGCCATGAAGGCCGCCGTCGCGACCGCCGAGCGCGGTGACACGCGAGACAGCCCGCAGACGCCGTGGCCGCTGGTGCAACCGCCGCCATAGCGCGTGCCGATGCCCACCAGCAAACCGGCCAGCAGCAGCGTGCCCCAGCCGGCATCGATGCGCGGCCGCACCGGCCCGGCGAGCAGCGCGTAAATCCAGGGCGCCGCCAACAAGCCGCCAAGGAAGGCCAGCCGCCAGGCGCGATCACCGGCCACGGGGCGCAGCAGCCCACCGACGATGCCGCTGATGCCCGCGATGCGACCGGCAAACAGCACCAGCATGCCGGCCGCCAGGCCGATCAGCAGCCCGCCGGCCAGGGCTGGCCCCGGCGTGAAATGGTTCCAGTCCAGGCTCATGCGGTCTCCCGGGGGCAGTAAAGGGTGTAGAGGGTGCGCAGCAAGGCCAGCAGTCGTGCGTCGGCCACGCTGTAGAACACCTTCTTGCCCTCGCGGCGGGTGGCGACCACGCCCTCGCGGCGCAGCACGCCGAGCTGCTGCGAGAGCGTGGGCTGGTGAATGTCGAGCTCGGCTTCCAGGTCGCCAACGCTGATCTCGCCCTGCGACATCTGGCACAGCAGCAGCAGGCGCTCCCGGTTGCCGAGCGCCTTCAGCGCGGCCACGGCCTCGCCCGCGGCTTGGCGCAGCGCGAGCGCATCAAGAGTCGGTGGGCGGATCATGGCATTCATTATATCAATCTATATAATGATGGCTCACTCTCTGCCAGAGACCACTCATGCCAGTCGCCATCCAAGGCTTCCACGATCCCGCCACCGGCACGGTCAGCTATGTCGTGCACGACCCGGCCACCCGCCAGGCTGCCGTCATCGACCCGGTGCTGGATTTCGAGGCGGCCTCGGGGCACACATCCACCCGCTCCGCCGACGCGCTGCTCGCCCATCTGCGCGAACATGGGCTGCGGCTGCAATGGATCCTGGAAACGCATGCCCATGCCGATCACCTGTCTGCGGCCCGCCACCTGCAGCGGCAGGCCGGCGGACTGATCGCCATCGGCGAGCACATCCGCGAGGTGCAGGCGACCTTCGGCCGGCTCTACAACCAACCCGTCGCCGACGACGGCTTCGACCGCTTGTTGCGCGACGGTGAGCGCCTGCCATTGGGCGACGTGGAGGTCGAAGCGCTGCTCGTGACCGGCCACACGCCGGCCGACCTGGCCTATGCGATCGAGGACGCCGTCTTTGTCGGCGACACCCTCTTCATGCCCGACCTGGGCAGCGCCCGCGCCGACTTCCCTGGCGGCGACGCGGGCCAGTTGTACCGCTCCATGCGGCGCCTGCTGGCGCTGCCGCCGGAGACGCGGTTGTTCGTCTGCCACGACTACCCGCAAGGGCGCGAGGCGCACTGGCAGACGACCGTCGCTCAGCAGCGCGCCGCCAACATCCATGTGCGCGACGGCGTCAGCGAGGCTCAGTTCGTCGCGATGCGCCAGGCCCGCGACAAGACGCTGGGCGTGCCCGCACTGATGTTGCCGGCGCTACAGGTCAACATCCGCGCCGGCCAGCTGCCGCCGGCCGAGGCCAATGGCGTGGCCTATCTGCGCATCCCGATCAACGCGCTGCCGCCCTCGCCCGGCCCATGAGCAGCAGCACGACGCCGATGAGGACAATGCCCGCAGCTGCCCACTCGTGGCTGCTGATCTGCTCGCCGGCCAGCGTCACGCCCAGCAGCATCGCGATGACCGGGTTGACGAAGGAATAGCTCGACGCCAGCCCGGCCGACGCCTCGGCCAGCAGCACCATGTAGGCATTGAAGGCCACCAGCGAGCCGAACACGACGAGGTAGACCCAGGCCCACAGTGCCTGCGGCTCGACGTGGGTCGGCAGCGCCTCGCCCGTGGCCAGGCTCAGGCCCATCAGCAGCGCGCCACCGGTGAGCATCTCGCTGGCAAAGCCCATGGGGCCCGGCGCCAGCGGCAGGCGACGCTGCGACAGCACACTGCCCACGGCCCAGCTCGCGCAGGCCACGCTGATCGCGACCAGACCCGTGGGCGACGCGCCGAAGCCCTGGCCCTGTGTCAGCAGCAGCACACCGACGAGGCCGAAGGCAATGCCCAGGGACTCCAGCCGCGTCGGCTTCTCGCCCCACAGCAGATTGAGGCCGGCAATCATCAACGGCATCACCGCGATGAAGGCGACGACGAGGCCCGAGCCCACGGTCTGCTCGGCCGTTGCCGTGCCGCCCATGCCGCCGCCCAGCATCAGCCCGCCGATGACGACGGCGTGCAGCCATTGCCGCCGGCTGGGCCAGGGCGCGCCGCGCCAGCGCATCCAGCCGGCCAGCAGTACGCCGGCGACGAGGAAGCGGCTGCCCATCTGGAAGAAGGGCGGCAGGCTGACCAGCGCCAGCTTGATTGCGAAATAGGTCGAGCCCCAGACCAGCCAGGTGGCGGCCAGGCAGAGCAGCAGTTTCGGGCTCAGGCCCGGGGAGGTCTTGAGCGGCAGGGTGGTGGAGTTCATGGGCCGGTATCGTAGAAATTTCGGCCCGTGCGCAACATGGGCTCTTGAAGGTTGACGCAGCGCCTGACCTTAATATCAAAGAACCTTTCAGCACTTTGCAGGGACTTTCATGGCCATCGAGCTCGATCAGCACGACCATCGCATCCTGGCCGAGTTGCAGGCCGACGCCCGCCTGACGATGGCCGAGCTGGGCCGGCGCGTGCACCTGAGCCAGCCCGCCGTGACCGAGCGGGTGCGCAAGCTGGAGGATGGCGGCGTCATCCGCGGCTACCGGGCCATCGTCGACGGCGGCAAGCTGGGCTATGCCATCCGGGCCGTCATCCGCATCGAGGCCATGGATGAGTCGCTGATGCTGCGAGCCCTCGAGTCCAGCCCCGAGGTGCTGACCGCCTACGACGTGACCGGCGAGGACAGCTGGGTGCTGGAGATCGCCGTGCGCGATGTCGTGCACCTGAAGGCCGTGCTGCAGCGCTTCTGCCAGCAGACGCCCACGTCCACCGCCATCATCCTGCGCGCGCTGCGCGAGCACGCACCGCTGAAGCCGCTGCCCACCGCCGAACCCGAGCTGGCAGCGGTGGCGGCGCCGGCCAGGAAAAAGCCCCGCCAGGGCGGGGCTTCAGGAGCTTGATCGGCGGCCGCCGGGCTTACTTGACCAGCAGCGCATTGACCGCATTGACGTCCTCGGGGTGCAGCTGGCCCGAGGCCTGGCGCAGCTTGAGGCTGTTGACGACGACGTCGTAGCGCGCCTTGGCCAGGTCACGCTGGGTCGTGTAGAGCTGGGTCTGCGCGTTCAGCACGTCCAGGTTCACGCGCACGCCGACCTTGTAGCCGAGCTGCGTGGCTTCCAGCGCCAGCTTGGTGGATGACTCGGCCGCCTCGAAGGCGCTGACCTGGGCCTTGAGCGACTGCACGCCGAAGAAGGCGCGGCGCGTGGCCTCGGAGACGCTGCGGCGCGCGAAGTCCAGGTCGTTGCGGGCCTTCTCTTCCAACACCAGCGTTTCCTTGATGCGGTTCTGCGTCAGGCCGCCGGTGTAAAGCGGATAGGTCAGCGTCAGGCCGATGCTGGCCGTCTTGCTGGTGCCAACGCCCGAGGCCGTCGCGGCGGCGCCGTTCAGGCTGTTGTGCAGGTTCTGGCCGCCCAGCGTGGCGTTGGCATCCAGCGTGGGTTTCTCGCCGGCGCGGGCGATCTGCGTGTCCAGCTGCGCCACTTCCAGGCCCAGGCGGGCCTTGCGGATGGCGGGATGCTGGTCGTCGCCGGTGGCGACCCAGGTGTCGACGTTGTCGCTGGGCAGGGCCGGCAGTGCCACCGGCACGGCCAGGCCCTTGGGCTCGACGCCGACGCGGCCGACGAACTGATCCAGCGTCACACGCTTGACGCGAAGGTCGTTGTCCGCGGCCAGTTCCTGGGCCACGGCCAGGTCGTAGCGGGCCTGGGCTTCACGCGTGTCGGTGATGGTGGCGGTGCCGACCTCGAAATTGCGCTTGGCCGACGCGAGCTGCTCGGCGATGGCCGCCTTGTTGGCCTGCGAGGTGGTCAGCGCATCCTTGGCGGCCAGCACGTCGAAGTAAGCCGTGGCCAGCCGCACGATGAGATCCTGCTCCGAGGCATCCAGGTCGGCCTGCGCGGCGGCGTAGCCACGGCGGGCCTTGTCGATGGTGGGGATGTTGGCGGCGTTGTAGACCGAATACTTGCCCTGCAGACCGGCCGTCAGCGTCGTGCTGTTGATGCCCGGCGAGCCCGAGCCGCCCGGCGGCTCGGTGCGCGCCTGCGTGCCCGAGGCCGACAGGCCCAGTGACGGGCGGATCAGCGCCTCGGCCTGTGCCGCGCGGGCGGCGGCGGCATCGGCGCTGGCCTTGGTCGCCAGATAGGTCGCGTCATAGCCCCGTGCGGCGTCGTAGAGCTCTTGCAGGCTCTGGGCCTGGGCCGCGCCAGCGAGCAGGAGGCTGACGGCAAGGGCCAGCGGTTGCAGGATCAGGCGTTGGGCTGGGACGAAGGGCATGGGATTCCTTGGCTGGAACAGTGAATTTAAGCAGCGGCCGGGGTTATAGACGCAAAGCCCGCCGATGACTGAAGCCATGCGACGACCTGCGCCCGCAAGGGCAGCAATCGGCGTTTTGCGGCGATGGGCTGCATGCGCTGCGCCAGCTTCAGAAGCTGAAGGCCGGGGCTTCGGCAAAGCCCGGCAGGCGGCCGGCGACAGTGTCGAACAACTCGACGGAGCGGAAATCAGCCTCACCGGTGCGAGTGACCAGCACGGCGCGCATGACCGGCTCGCCGCCGACGATGGCCGCCAGACGCCCCCCGACCTTGAGCTGGTTCAGCAGCACCTGCGGCACCTCGGCCACGGAGCCCGACAGCAGGATGACGTCGAAGGGTTCCTCGGCCGCGAGGCCGGTGGCGCCGTCCTGGTTCAGCACCGTCACGTTGAGCACGCCGGCGCGCCTGAGGTTGGCTGCGGCCTGGGCGGCCAGGCCGGCATCGGCCTCCAGCGCGATGACGCGCTGGGCCTTGTGGCCGAGCAGGGCCGCGAGGTGACCCGTCGCGCTTCCAATCTCCAGCACCTTCTCGTGGCGCTGCACCTTGAGCTCCTGCAGCAGCCGGGCCTCGACCTTGGGCGCCAGCATCTTGCGCGTGGCGGTCAGCGGCAGCTCGACATCGACGAAAGCCTGGGCGCGATGAGCCTCGGGCACGAAGTCCTCGCGGTGCACGACGTGCAGCAGCTCCAGCACGCTGGGATCGAGCACGTCCCAGGGGCGGATCTGCTGCTCGATCATGTTGAAGCGGGCTTGTTCGAGGTTCATCTTGTTCTCCGGGACGCGGGGCGGCTGACTGAAAAAAGCAAAATTCTAGAGGTCAGAAGCTGCGGCGGTTCACGGCTTCTATGCCGGCTTGGCCAGCAGGCCGTGCAGTAGCAGCGACATCTGGGCGTTCAGCAACTCCTCCGGGCTCATCGCCTGCTGGCAGATGTCATGCTCGCCGAAGGAGTGCTCGTGCAGCAGCATGTGCAGCATGGGTGCGATCAACAGGTGCACGGTGGCCTCGATGGGCACGGGGCGGAACTCGCCCGCCTGGATGCCGCGCTGGATGAGGCCGCCGATCAGGTTCTGCGACGGCGTGATGACCTCGTCCACGTAGAACTGCGCCAGCTCGGGAAAGTTGCGCGCCTCGATCATCATGATCTTGCAGACGACGCCCGCGTTGCCGTGGCCGACCTTGGCCCACCAGGCCTGCATCATCTGGCTCAGCAGCTCGGCAATGGAACCTTCGTACTGCGCCGCCAGAGCGACCGACTCGGCGATGTGCACGGACAGGTTCTCGCGCACCATGGCCTTGAACAGCTCGTCCTTGCTCGGGTAATAGCGGTACAGCGTGCCCTTGGCGACGCCGGCGCGCGTGGCCACTTCCTCGCTGCGCGTGGCGGCGAAGCCCTTCTCGACGAAAAGCGCCAGGGCCGCCTCCAGCAGTTCCTGCGGGCGGGCATCCTTGCGGCGTTGACGGGGGGTGGCGGTGGCCAAGTTGCACAGTTAATGACCGAAGGGTCAGTAATGTAGCCGCCCGCGCCAGCCGACGGCAAGCCGCGATCACACCCGGTAGCTACACTGCGCCGCCTTTTTTGTTGTTGTTCGCTCCGGAGCCGTTACGTGGATGTCATCCTGCTGATCAAAGCCGCCATCATGGGCATCGTCGAGGGGCTTACCGAGTTCCTGCCGATCTCGTCGACCGGCCACCTCATCCTGACCGGCAGCCTGCTGGGCATGACCGACGCCAAGTCCAAGGTCTTCGACATCGCCATCCAGAGCGGCGCCATCCTGGCCGTCTTCATCGTCTACTGGGCACGCATCCGCGAAGCGCTGGCCGGCCTGGGCAACAGCCCCAAGCAGCGCCGCTTCGTCGCCAACGTCATCATCGGCTTCCTGCCGGCGGCGCTCGTCGGCCTGACGGTCTACAAGGCCATCAAGGCCCATCTGTTCAACGCGCCGGTCGTGGCCGGCGCCTTCATCGTCGGCGCGCTGATCATCCTGTGGGTGGAGAAGCGCGCCCAGCCCAAGGTGCGCATCCAGAGCGTGGACGACATGAGCGCGCTGGACGCCCTCAAGGTCGGCCTCGTGCAATGCCTGGGCATGATTCCCGGCACCAGCCGCTCCGGCGCCACCATCATCGGCGGCATGCTCCTGGGCCTGTCGCGCAAGGCAGCGACGGACTTCTCCTTCTTCCTCGCCATCCCGACGCTGATCTCGGCCGGCGGCTACAGCCTGTGGAAGGAACGCCATGCACTGTCCATGGCGGACGCGCCGATGTTCGCCGTCGGCTTCATCGTCAGCTTCCTGGCCGCCTGGGCCTGCGTGCGCTGGCTGCTGCGCTATGTGTCCAGCCACAACTTCGTGCCCTTCGCCTGGTATCGCATTGCCTTCGGCATCGTGGTGCTGCTGACCTGGTACACCGGCACCGTGGTCTGGGCGGATTGATAATTCGCAGATGGCCATCACGATCAAGACCGCTGCCGATGTCGAGGGCATGCGCATCGCCGGGCGCCTGGCGTCCGAAGTTCTGGACATGCTCACGCCCCACGTCAAGCCGGGCGTCACGACCAACGAGCTGGACAAGCTGGCGCACGACTACATCGTCGACGTGCAGCAGGGCATCCCGGCGCCGTTGAACTACTGCCCGCCCGGCTACATTCCCTACCCCAAGTCGATCTGCACGTCGGTCAACCAGCAGGTCTGCCACGGCATCCCGAACGACAAGGCGCTGAAGAACGGCGACATCGTCAACATCGACGTCACCGTCATCAAGGACGGCTGGCACGGCGACACCAGCCGCATGTTCGTCGTCGGCGAGGGCTCCATCGCCGCCAGGCGGCTGTGCGCCTTCACCTACGAGGCCATGTGGAAAGGCATCGCCAAGGTCCGCCCCGGCGCACGCCTGGGCGACATCGGCCACGCCATCCAGACCTTTGCCGAGAACGCGGGCTTTTCCATCGTGCGCGAGTTCTGCGGCCACGGCATCGGCCGTGTCTTCCACGAGGAACCGCAGGTGCTGCACTACGGCCGCCCCGGCACGCTGGACGAACTGGTGCCCGGCATGATGTTCACCATCGAGCCTATGATCAACGCCGGCCGCCGCGAGATCCGAGAGATGGGCGATGGCTGGACCATCGTCACCAAGGACCGGTCGCTGTCGGCGCAATGGGAGCACACCATCCTCGTCACCGACACCGGCTACGAGCTGATGACGCTGTCTGCCGGCAGCCCGCCGCCCCCCCCATTCATCACCCTGCAGGCTGCCACTGCTGCAGCCTGACGCCGTGGCGACGATCGCCGATCTCCGCCAGCAGTTCAAGGCCGGCAAACAGGCGCTGATCGACGGCTTCCTGGCCGAGCGGCCGACACAAGCCGGCGCGCAGACGCTGTTGCGCCGCCTGGCCCGCCATGTCGACGACACGCTGCGCGGCCTGTGGGCGCAGGCCATGCTGGCCGGCATGCCCGAGGGCTCCTGCCTCGCGGCCGTCGGCGGCTATGGCCGCGGCGAGCTTTACCCGCACTCCGACGTCGACGTCCTCGTGCTGCTGCCCGACGGCGTCGAGGCCCATGTGCCCGGCCCAGTCAAGGCGGCCATCGAGGGTTTCATCACGTCCTGCTGGGACGTTGGCCTGGAGATCGGCTCGTCGGTGCGCACGCTGGGCGAATGCCTGAGCGAGTCGCAGAGCGACGTGACCATCCAGACCGCACTGCTCGAAGCCCGCGCGCTGGCCGGCGACGCCAAGCTGTTCCGCCAGCTGTCCAAGCGCTTCATGCAGGCCATGGACGCCAAGGCCTTCTTTCGCGCCAAGACGCTGGAGAGCCTGCAGCGCCACACCAAGTTCGACGACACGCCCTACGCGCTGGAGCCCAACTGCAAGGAAAGCCCCGGCGGCCTGCGCGACCTGCAGATGCTGATCTGGATCGCACGCGCTGCGGGCCTGGGCAAGACCTGGAAGGCGCTGGCCCAGCGCGGCCTCATCACGCCCTTCGAGAGCCGCCAGCTGCAGCGCAACGAAGGCCAGCTGCGCCTGATCCGCGCGCGGCTGCATGCCGTCGCGGGCCGACGCGAGGACCGCCTCGTCTTCGACCTGCAGACCGCCGTGGCGCAGAGCTTCGGCTTCGAGAGCACCGCCTCGCAGCGCGCATCCGAGGTGCTGATGCGGCGCTACTACTGGGCCGCCAAGGCGGTCACGCAGCTGCACCAGATCCTGCTGCTGAACCTGGAAGAGCAGGTCAACGGCTCGCAGCAGGGTCTGCTGCGGCCCATCGAGGGCCACCCGGACTACCTCGACCGCGGCCGCATGCTGGAGGTCGCCAGCGACGACCTCTACCAACGCGACCCGCACGCCATCCTGCGCACCTTCCTCGTCTACCAGCAGACGCCGGGCATCAAAGGCCTGTCGGCGCGCACATTGCGCGCGCTGTATAACGCGCGCGGCCTGATGGACGCCGCCTGGCGACGCGACCCCGTCAACCGCGCGACCTTCATGGCCATGCTGCGCCAGCACGAGGGCCAGACGCATGCGTTCCGGTTGATGAACCAGACCTCGGTGCTGGGTCGCTACCTGTGGGTGTTCCGCGCCATCGTCGGGCAGATGCAGCACGACCTCTTCCACGTCTACACCGTGGACCAGCACATCCTGATGGTGCTGCGCAACGTGCGGCGCTTCTTCATTCCCGAGCATGCCCACGAGTACCCGTTCTGCTCGCAGCTGGCCGCGCAGTTCGACCAGCCCGAGCAGCTCTACATCGCCGCCCTCTTCCACGACGTGGCCAAGGGCCGCGGCGGCGACCACTCCGAACTCGGTGCCGTCGAAGTCAAACGCTTCTGCCGCCAGCACGGGCTGGACGCCGACGCCACGGCGATGTGCGTTTTCCTCGTCGAACACCACCTGACGATGTCGCGCGTGGCGCAGAAGGAAGACCTGTCCAACCCCGAGGTCATCGCGGCGTTCGCGGCCAAGGTGGGCGACGCGCGGCGCCTCACGGCGCTGTACCTGCTGACCGTCGCCGACATCCGAGGCACCAGCCCCAAGGTCTGGAACGCCTGGAAGGGCAAGCTGCTCGAGGACCTCTACCGCATCACGCTGCGAGCACTCGGTGGCGCCAAGATCAACCTCGACGCCGAGATCGAAGCCCGCAAGCAGGAGGCCCGCCAGGACCTGGCCCTGCACTCCCAGCTGCCCGGCACCGAGGAGCCGCTGTGGAAGAAGCTCGCCGTCAGCTATTTCGCGCGGCATGACGGCGCGGAGCTGGCCTGGCATGCGCGATCCCTCTGGCGCCACGTCGAGACCCAGGTGCCGGTCGTGCGCGCCCGCCCCTCGCCCATCGGTGAGGGCCTGCAGGTGCTGGTCTATTCGCCGGACCAGCAGGACCTGTTCGCGCGCATCTGCGGCTACTTCGACACCGCCGGCTTCAACATCCTCGACGCCAAGGTCCACACGACCCGCGGCGGCTATGCGCTGGACACCTTCCAGGTCATTCGCCCCGAGGCGGACGTGCACCACCGCGACCTCGTGCCGCTGGTGGAGCAGAAGCTCGCCGCCGCACTGCAGACCGTCGGCCCGCTGCCCGAGCCCAAGCGCGGCCGGCTGTCACGCCGCGTCAAGAGCTTCCCCTACACGCCGCGCATCTCGCTGCGCCCCGACGAGCGCGCCACCGCCTGGTTGCTGACCATCTCCACCAGCGACCGCGCCGGCCTGCTCTACGCCATCGCCCGCGTGCTGGCCCGCCACGGCATCAACCTGCAGCTGGCCAAGATCTCCACGCTGGGCGAGCGCGTCGAAGACACCTTCCTCGTCGACGGCCCGGCGCTGCAGCAGAACAAGGCGCAGCTGCAGATCGAGAGCGAGCTGCTGGACGCCGTGTCGCTGCCGGCATGAGCTATACGACCACCATCGCCGAAGCGGTCGCGGAACTGGACCGCTTCGACGCCATCGTCGATGTGCGCTCGCCCGCCGAGTTCGCCGAGGACCACATGCCCGGCGCCATCAACTGGCCGGTGCTGGACGACAAGGAGCGCCACGACGTGGGCCTGCTCTACGCCACCTCGCCCTTCGAGGCCCGCAAGCTGGGCTCGGCCCTGGTCGCGCGCAACATCGCCCGGCACCTGGAGACCAGTGCGGCCGAGTTCCCCAAGACGTGGCGGCCCCTCGTCTACTGCTGGCGCGGCGGCCAGCGCTCGGGCGCCATGCATTGGTTCCTGGGCCAGATCGGCTTTCGCTCGCGCCAGCTCGTCGGCGGCTACAAGGCCTACCGCGCCCAGGTGCGCGACGACCTCGACGCCCTGCCCGGCCGCTTCAGCTGGCAGGTGCTGTGCGGCCGAACCGGCAGCGGCAAGACGCGGCTGCTGCAGGCGCTGGCCGCCGAGGGCGCCCAGGTGCTGGACCTCGAAGCCCTGGCCGCCCACCGCGGCTCGGTGCTCGGTGCGCTGCCCGATGCGCCGCAGCCCAGCCAGAAGGCTTTCGACAGCGGCCTGTGGGCGGCGCTGCGCGGGCTGGATGCGGCACGGCCCGTCTTCGTCGAAAGCGAGAGCCGCAAGATCGGCCGCATCACCGTGACCGAGGCGCTGCTGGATGCGATGCGCAGCCGCGGTGGCTGCGTCTGGATCGAGATGCCCGAGGCCGCGCGCGTGGAGCTGCTGCTGCAGGACTACGGCCACTTCAGTGCCGACCCCGATGGCTTCTGCCGTGCGCTGGACGGGCTCATCGAGCTGCGCGGCCACGCCCGCGTCGAGGCCTGGCAAGCACGTGCCCGTGCGGGCGACTGGGCGGGCGTCTTTGCGGAGCTGATGCGCGAGCACTACGACCCCGGCTATGAGCGCTCGCTGCGCGGCCATTTCCCGGCGCTGGCGCGCGCACAGACGTTGACGCTGGCCGACGGCGGCCCCGCGGCCATGCAGGCCGCGGCGCGGTCTCTGCTGTCGGGCTGAGCTACTTCGCCGCCGCCGCGGCGATGCCGATCAGCGGCACCTGGCCGTAGGTCGTCGTCGGCAGCACGCCGTTCCACTTGGCGATGGCCGCGCGCTGGTTCTCCACCTCGCGCAGCTTCAGCAGCTCCGGCGTCACCTGGGCGCGCTGCAAGGCCAGCGACTCGGCCTCCGCCTTGGCCTGGGTGACCTTCTGCTCGGCCTCGACGCGGATGCGCAGCAGGTCGCGCTCGGCGCGCAGCTTGTCCTGCTCGGCGCCAACCTTGGCCTCGATGGCTTTGGAGAAGCTGTCCGAGAAGCGGAAGTTGATGACGGCGAATTCGTCCAGCACCAGGCCGTGGCGCTGCATTTTCTCGCGCAGCAGCGAGGCGATGCCTTCGCGCACGTCGGTGCGGCGGGTGATCAGCTCTTCGGCCGTGAAACGCGCCGTCACCGCCTTCATGGACTCCTGCGCGGCCGGCAGGATGATGCGGTCCGCAATGATGTCGGTGCTGGTGCCGATGGCGCGGAAGGCCTGGGCCACCTGGTGCGGCTCAAGGTGGTAGTTGATGGCGACGCGCGTGTGCACGGCCTGCAGGTCCTTGGAGGCGGCGTCGCCTTCGCCTTCGCTCTTCTGCACGCGAATCTCGAGCAGGTGGATGGTCTGCGCCAGCGGGATGCGCAAGTGGATGCCTTCGTCCAGCACCTCGTCGGCCGGCTTGCCGAAGGTCGTCATGACGCCGCGCGTGCCCGCCGGCACGATGCCGTAGGGCGCCAGCAACCAGAGCACGGCCACCACCGCCACGATCTGGATCAGGCGCAACAGCCCGCTTGGAAAGCGGTTCGATTCGAAGCTCATCAATGTCTCCCTGCTGGTGTCAGCATTGCCCGGGCTCGGCGGCCCGTGGTGCCAGACTGTGCCAGCAAAGAGCGACTGTTCAGTCGAGATCGCCCGCGAGGCTGGTCAGGGTCTCGGGCACGATCTGCACATGGGCCGGGTAGTGGGTGTGGTCGCAGCCCAGCTTGACGCCGGCACCCGCCTTCACGGCCTCGCGCATCGCCGTGCTCAGCTCGAAGCGCACGAAGTGCACGGCCGAGGTCTTCTCGTCGTTCTCGCGGTCGAGGTCTTCGTCCGCAATGGCATAGACGCGCGGCTGGCCTTCGACCTCGATGAAGAGCCGGTCCTCGACACCGATGAGCCGCGCCAGCTCGCGCCGGCGCTCGTTGGGATCGGGGTATTCGATCAGCAGCGTCGCCTTCCAGTTCGTGCCGTCGGGCACCAGCGGCGCGTAGGCGTCGATCTCGCTCTGGATGCCCTTGGCCTCGAAGATCTTCTCGATGCGCAGCATCTCCTGGATCTGGTAGCGCACGGTGCGCTCGTCCTCGAACTGCAGGTTCAGGTGCTCGCCAAGCTGCACGCTGCGCTGGCGGCGGTGGGCAACGATCGACGCCTTCTCGGCCTTGCGGAACTTGGCGTAGGCCTCGAGCGTCATCAGGCTGTCGATGGTGATCATGGCAATCCGTAGGCGGTGCGCATCAAGGTCAGCGGGTGGGCCACGGCCTTGGCTGGCGTGCCCGCCTGCGCCATGCCCTGGGCGATGTGGTGGCTGGCCAGCGCGCAGTCGCTGGCGATGACGTCGGGTTCGTCCTTGGCCATGGCCTTGAAGACGGGCTTGCCGATCTTCATCGCGACCGGGTGGGTGAGCGTCTTCACGCCATAGGTGCCGGCATGGCCCGAACAGCGCTCGACGGTGTTGAGCTTGACGTTCACGCTCTGGCCGATGAGCTTGAACATCTCCTCGGTCTTGCGGCCGATCTTCTGTACGCGGCCATGGCAGGGCACGTGGTAGCTGACCTTGCCCAGTGCCTGCTTGAAGTCGGTCTTCAGCAGGCCGTCCTTGTGGCGGGCGACGAGGTATTCGAAGGGGTCCCACATCGCGTCCTGCACGAGCGTCACGTCCGCCTCGTCCGGGAACATCAGAGGCAGCTCCTGCTTGAACATCAGCGTGCAGCTCGGGATGGCCGACAGGATGGCGAAGCCGTCCCGGGCATAGGGCGCCAGCACGGCGATGTTGGCGGCCTTGTGCTGCTCCACGGTCCGCAGGTCACCCAGCTCCAGCTTGGCCATGCCGCAGCACTTCTCCTTCTCGACGATGACGTAGGGAATCGCGTTGTGCTCCAGCACCTTCAGCAGGTCGTGGCCGATGCCGGGCTCGTTGTAGTTGACGTAGCAAGTCGAGAAGATGGCCACCTTGCCGGGCGTGCGCTCGCCGTTGGTGACGACCTGCGTCTGGCTCTTCGCCGCACCCCAGCGAAAGCGCTGCGTGGCCAGCTCGGGCAGCCAGGCGTCCGGGTGCACGCCGAGCTGCTTGTCCAGCAGGCGGCGCGCGAACTTCGTGCGGTTGACGGCGTTGACGGCCTGCACGACGACCGGGATGCCCGCGAACTGGCCGTGCACGTCGGTCGACGCCAGGAACTTCTCGCCGCCGCCGACGCCGCCCTTGCCGAACTTGATCGCCTTGGCCCGCAGCATGGTGTGCGGGAAGTCCAGGTTCCACGGATGCGGCGGCACGTAGGGGCACTTGGTCATGTAGCAGAGATCGCACAGATAGCACTGGTCGACGACCTGCCAGAAATCCTGCCTGGCCACACCGTCCAGCTCGCCGGTCTTGCCCTCGTCGATCAGGTCGAACAGCGTCGGGAAGCTCTGGCACAGGCTCACGCAGCGACGGCAGCCATGGCAGATGTCGAAGACGCGGGCCATCTCGTCGAGGCACTGCTGCTCGTCGTTGAACTCGGCGCTCTTCCAGTCGAGCGCGTGGCGGGTCGGGGCTTCGAGATTGCCTTCTCTTGTGCTCATCACGGCTCCAGGCGCAGTCGCCTGCGCGCCGGGCACGCACAGGCGACTGCGGCCGCACGGGGCGGCCGCATGGCGGGATGGATCAGTCGACCAGTGCGTCCAGCGCCTTCTGGTAGCGGTTCGCGTGCGAGCGCTCGGCCTTGGCCAGCGTCTCGAACCAGTCGGCGATCTCGTCGAAGCCTTCGTCGCGCGCCGTCCTGGCCATGCCCGGGTACATGTCGGTGTACTCGTGCGTCTCGCCGGCCACGGCCGCCGCCAGGTTCTGGCGGCTGCTGCCGATCGGCAAGCCGGTGGCGGGGTCGCCCACGGCCTCCAGGAATTCGAGGTGGCCGTGCGCATGGCCCGTCTCGCCTTCCGCCGTGGAGCGGAACAGCGCGGCGACGTCGTTCTGCCCTTCGATGTCGGCCTTGTTGGCGAAGTAGAGGTAGCGGCGGTTGGCCTGGGATTCGCCCGCGAAGGCGTCCTTCAGGTGCTGCTCGGTCTTGGAACCTTTCAAGCTCATCGCAGTCTCCGGTCGGGGGTGGGGAGACCGCGACGCTAGCGCGGCTGGGCCGGCACTGCAACACAAGCCTTTCAATGCACCCTATAGCAGGCCGCTATACCAGCGCAGGCCAAGCAGCTGCCGCGCCAGCTGGTGGGCGCGGCCTTGCGGGTCGGCCAGGTCATGCAGCACGGTGTAGTGGTTGCAACCTGGCAGCTCCTCGCAGACGGGCACGGCGCGCGCGCCCCAGGCCGCGCGAATCAGTCGGTTCTGGCGGCGGAACTCCTCACTCTCAAGTTCGCCAGCCACCGCGATCAGCGTCTGCGGCACGGCCGGCGGCGGATAGTGGACGGGGCTGAGCCGGCGCGCGCTGGCCGCGTCCAGGCGCAAGTCGTCCCGCAGGAAGAGCGCGCGGCACAGTGGCGCGAGGTCATGCACGCCCGACACCGACATCGCGCCCTGCACCAGCCGGCGCGGCAGATCGACGCCGACACGCTTCCAGTCGCAGCAGCTCAGCATCGCGGCCAGATGCCCGCCGGCCGAGTGGCCGATGAGGACGATGCGACTTGGGTCGCCGCCATGTTCGGCCGCATGCCGCCAGGCCCAGGCCACCGCCTCGGTCAGCTGCATCGCAATGCGCTCGATGCTGACCGCCGGGCAAAGGTCGTAGTTGGGCACGACGACGAGAGCGCCCTCGTCCGTGAAACTGGCGGCCAGGAAGGAATAGTCGGACTTGTCGAGCGCGCGCCAGCAGCCGCCGTGGAGGAGGATGAGAACCGGCGCGAAGCCACCGGCAAAGGCAGGATCAGGCTCAAAGACATCCAGCGTCTGCTTGTCGCCCGGCCCGTAGCGCAGGTCCAGCCGGCAGCTCGCGCGCTCTCGCACCAGCGCGGAAGCCTCGGCCCAGTGCGCCAGGATCTCGGCGCTTTCCAGCACGCGGGCGTGGTTGTTGTACTGGGCGTCGAACCAGACCGGCGGCTTGCGAGGCGTCATGGCCAACGACGATAGCAGCCGCCCGCCGGGCTATACTTTTGGCTCGCGTGGGGGGGTAGCTCAGCTGGGAGAGCGTCGCGTTCGCAATGCGAAGGTCGGGAGTTCGATCCTCCTCCTCTCCACCACCCGATCATTCCAGACGGTCCCGCACCGTCCCATGAAAACCGAAAAGCCCTTGAGAATCAACGCTCTAGGGCTTTTTCTTTTTCTTACGGCCCCGTAAGATCCCACGAGATCCGAGATCACATTGCAGTAACTAACACAGTAACTCGAAAATTTGGGCCGCAGGGCATCGCGGAGTTGGTGGGCATCAAGAGTGTCGAGGTCGTCGGCAATCACGAGTGGTGATGCTGCCTGCCCCCCGCGCCGCGCCGGTCATCGGCAGATGCAGCAATGGACGCGCCGCTAAAGCAGCGTGATGACGCCGGCCTCGCCGACGTGCTGCCAGAGCAGGCCAAGCACCAGGGCGTCGAACTGAGTGCGGCTCAGGCTCAGCGTGCCAGTCAAGTCGCGAGGCCAGACGAAGCGGCCCGCATTGAGGCGGCGCGCTGCCAGCCACACCCCGATACCGTGATGCACGAGCACCTTCATCCGGTTGGCTCGGCGGTTTGCGAACAGGTAGGCGTGGTGGGGCCGGGCGGCGCCGAAGACGGCCACCACGCGCCGCAGGGCAGCCTCGGTGCCGGCTCGCATGTCCAGCGGCTCAACCGCCAGCCACACCGCATCCACCAGGATCAACGCAGCATCTCGCGCAGCTAGGCGGCGCAGGAAACAGCGCCCGCCATCGGCCACCGAACCCGTACATGGACCGGGCCTCGCTGCAGTTCCAGTTCGATGGACTGCGGCGGCTCGCAGGGTGGCGCTTCGGTGACCAACGAGACCGGAACAAATGAAGGGCAGCCAGCGGGCTCGCCATCTTGGCCAGCCAGGCGCCGCCACTTGTGCACGAGGTCGGCATTGAGGCCGTAGCTCATCGCCACCTGGGCCACCGACGCGCCTGGCGCCGCGCATGCGGCGATGACTTGACGCTTCAGGTCTGCATCGTGACGCCGGCGACTGGCCGGCTTGGCGTCTGACATGGTGCCCACCTAACTGGTTTGGTGGACACCATCCTGGCCATCTCAAGCCAGCCATTCAAGATGGATTCGCTGGACGCTTATCGCTTACTCGCGCGAAGGCTGCCGGCGAGCGGTCTCAATCCGACAAGTCTGCAGGCTGCCTGTTCTGCCTCGATGGCGTGGCGTTTGAATCAGCGCGTAATCTGCCCGCTCAGCGTCACGAAGCCGCTCGCCGGTTGGGTGACGACGTTTTCGACGCCGGATAGCGTGCCGCTGCCGCCGGCGCCGTGGAAAGCGCCGGTGCCGCTGGTGATCTTGAAGCTGCCCTTCAGTATCAGAAGGCCGAGCGGGCTTAGCGTACCGGTGCCGCTGTAGCTCGCGACAAGCTGGTCGCCGTTGCGCGCAGTCAGTGTCAGCGTACTGCTGCTGAACGCGAACGGAGGGGTGAACTGGCCGGGAATGTCGGAGCGGATGCAGTCGATGGAGGTGATCGCAAAGCCGCCGATCGGCGTACCCAGGCCTTGGCCCATGATCTTGCCTGTTGCGGTAAGACCGGGGTGCTCTGCTGAAGCTTGGCAAGCACCATCAGGGCTCGGCACAACCAGCGTTTCGGTGATCTGCGCGGTTCCGACTAGCGGCTCGAGCGTGTCCTTCGCAACAGCGTCGGCTACGCCGGAGGCAAGCACAGCGGCGCATAGTGCATAAACAGTTAGCGATCGGCGGGCGTCGAAGTGAAGCATCTCAATTCTCCGGTCAAAAGACGTCAATACATATTAGCCGGCCTGTTCTCCATCTAGATCCGCCCGCCCTCAAGTTTCGCCATGCTCTGCCGAGTAAAGAGAGGTCCGGCATCGGTGTCTCCGGCCCTCCGCCTAAGCACACCACGACGCGGAGGGGTCGACGTGATTTCCAGCATTTCTCAAGCCAATATTGCGCAGCTCACTAGCTCGCCGCGTCCCACGGTTGATTCCAAAGAGGTCCTTGCCGAGCGGCTAGCCAAGGCTCTTGCGAACGGAGGTGCCTATGAGGATCCAGCGCTGGGCGAGGTAACGATCATCGATTATTCGAAGCTGCCTAAGCCGATCGAGCAGTTTGGCGAGGTGCGGCACGGCCAATACACCGAGGCAGGCCGCAGCATGGAGACGATCAAGAAGGAGCTGGGGAAAATCGAAGCCATGATCGCGAAGCGACGTCCCGACTTGGCGGGAGGGTGGGACGCCAAGCTTGTCGATGGCAAGTTCAAAGTGACGGGGCTCGACGCCGACGATGCAAAGTGGCTGGAAACAAAGCTGAACGCCAACACGGCTCTCAAGGGTGCCGCAGAGGCGTTTATCGCTACGACGGTCTCCCACCTCGAAGTCAGCAGTGACAACCTGCCACGTGTGGACTTCAGCTACGTCACCCGGAAGATGGAAAGCTTCGACTTCCATGGTGTGCGTGCACAGCTTGAGGACAAGCTGTCCTTCCGGGCGCTGCTCAGCCAGTCAGATGACGTGATTGATTCCAAAAGGATCACCATGGAAGCGGCCGATCGTGGCATGAGCGGCCTTGCTGTTGCTGCTCACATGTTGACCCCTAACAACCCGCCGCTTGAGCACAAGGGCGCCTTCTTCACGACCAGCTACGACGGCTGAGCGAGCTGCTGCTGGCGACCAGCGATGCGGCAGCAGCTCGTCGATCCGGCCGCACGATGCGTGCGCAGCACTTGCAGACTCACTTGCCGCGCACATCGCGCTCGACCGTGAACACGCCGGGCTGGTGGTCCAGCTTCTCGGACACGTCTTCGCCGATGCGCTGCATGGCCTGGCCGCAATTCGGTGACGCCACCCGGGATGAGTTGCCTATGTGCCCTTGTGTGGAATGCCGAGCACCGGCTGGAACGCTCTGAAGGATTCAGTCGCTTCAGGGTGCCATGGGAAGTGGCCGTCCCGAGACGGGTACACGATTTGGTAGGCGAGGAATGCATTCCCCGTGTAGTACCACCGCCCGAAGCCGAGGTACTCGTAATACTCCGACTCAGGCACCCTGACGAAGCAGCACGGATCGCCCTCAAGCAGATCGTCGGTAGGCTCGGCCAAGTCGATTGGTCGACAGGCCTGGACGGCCTCAACAGCGATGTTTAGCACCTGATGCGCCACCTCTGACCGAAGGCCGAATATGACGAACTCGGGGTGCCCGTAGGTGTGAAACAACCCTACCGTGAAGGAGAACGGCGGACTGTCGCCATCGGCCATGACGTGACGCAGTGCCAGCCGTACTTTGCGATGTCGTCGATAGCCTTCTGTTCAGGAGCGTCTTCCCCAACCACGCGGACCATCTCGTTCCCATGAATGCCGATACGAGAGGCCATTCTCGCTCCGGCCCATGCACCGCTATCGCGAGTCCGGTGTCCATGTGGTCATGAACAACAACAAGGAAGACCGGCTCAGCGCAACGGGCGGACGTTCTATAAGGCGATGAAGGAGTTACGGGCCACCGTTGCCGTCCCGATAAAGACGCGGGGGCCTCGCGAACACTGTGAGCATTGATCGCTATAGGTCGGCCTAGGGACGTCGATGGTCAAACGGGACATCCAAACCGGCGCAATCGACTGAGTGCCCGCTGCCACGCGCAGGGGGCTGCTCTTTTTCACGGGCAAGGTTGACGGGGCCACGCCTGGCCGGGATTTTCAGCCCTAAGGGATATGCGGCGCCGTCTGACGTCGGCCCCTATTGCCTCGCGGTACGGTATCGAACGACGTGAAGTCGAACGTCCATGGAAGGAGTGCTACATGTCCAACCCATTGATGGTCCAAGGGCTGTACGCCGCGATGCTGGTTTCCAACCTAAAGGCTGCGGAGACTTTCTACTCAAAGGTGCTTGGCCGAGAGCCTGACGACCGGCCGATGCCCACGCTGATTCAGTGGCGGGGCTTCGGCATGGCTGCCGGCATCCAGCTCTTCGAAGGAGCGGGCACGCCCGGTGGTAGCCGCATGACGCTTGTGGTTCCGGACATGGCCAAGGCAAAGGCAGAGTTGGAAGGCCGCGGCGTGCACCTCGGAGAAATTTCCGAAGGCACCTACGGCAAGATTGCGCAGCTGGCCGACAAGGATGGCAACACCATTACGTTCGCAGAGCCGCCGAAGTCGCCATGAGGCCTCGCAGATGGCGGCTGCATCCGCCGCGCCTGCCCGTCATCCGGTAGGGCGTGACGAACTTCGGCGCGATCAGCCGCACGGTGTGGCCCGATGCCTGGAACAGCCGCGCCCAATGGTGGGCGCCCGAGCAGGCCTCCAAGCCGATTACGCAGGGCGGCAGACGCGATCAGTTCATGCAGCTTGTCGCGTGGCACGGCCGGCCGAACCAGCTCGGCATTGCCAACATCGTTGACGCCGTGGACCGCGAAACGTTCTTGGCGAGGTCGATACCACCGGCCAGAATCGTCATGGACTTCCCCTTCCGAAACAGTTGACGAGAGATCGCACTTCTCATCGCGGCACTCGGATGCCGTTCGCCGCAACGCGGCGGGTTCGGGACGGGGAAGTCCCTTTCATTCGTCAGGCGCCTGAACCGTCCCTGGCGTCGATGCCATTAGGAGCCGCTTCGTATGCCGCACGATCTAGTCTCGTTTGGAGCCGTGTTCTTTTGCGGTCTTGCGCTCGTCCCGTCCGCCGCACACGCCTTAGAACTACCGAACAAGATTCACCTATCCAAGGACGAGTACTTCGTCGCGCAGAAACTCTACCGTGGCTGGCAACGCGTGGCGCCGATCGTCATCCTTGCGCTGATTTGCACGGGCATGCTCGTCGGCAGCGCGGGGCCTGCCGGTTCGCCATCAGGGGCAGCATCCATCATTGCCTTCCTCGCCATAGCGGCTACGCAGGGCGTCTTCTGGGTGTTCACGTTCCCGGCCAACAGGGCAACACAAAACTGGACCCAAGCTCCCCCTCACTGGGAACTGCTGCGCCGCAAATGGGAATACTCGCATGCGGCCTCGGCGGTGCTTAACCTCGTGGCTTTCGCTTCTGCAGTGCTCGCCACCCTGTGGTCGTGAGCGCGCCTTGAAACAGACGCCTAACTCAAACG
Source organism: Burkholderiales bacterium (assembly GCA_019509985.1). Taxonomy (GTDB): domain Bacteria; phylum Pseudomonadota; class Gammaproteobacteria; order Burkholderiales; family Burkholderiaceae_C; genus Pelomonas. Next base: position 55,040 of record JAEKLF010000047.1, read on the forward strand.
TTGAACGGCAGCTTCCGGGCGTCGAGTTCGATGGAGCGGAAGACCGCAACCGCTGGCGGATTCAACCGGTCGACAGGCAGTCTGGTCGGGTACTTCAGGACCGATGCGTGCAACTCACGGGCATCAGACCTCCTCGACGAGTCTGATCCGCCGGCCTAACGCCATCGCACTGGCCAACGATGCCTATCCTTTGGGAGGGGCCGTTGTCGTCCAGTGACTGGACGACCGCAGTCGCGCTCGTTGCACACCTTGGGGTCGTCTTTGCAAGCACCGGTAGCGCCGCAGCGTTGCCCTCGAAACGACGTCCCGGCCGCCGTTCGAGTGATGGCCCCGCAAACCGGGTGCGCGAGACCATCGCCTGTCCGGATTTGGCGGCCAAAGCCGTTCAGTAAACGAGGGGCACGCCATGGTTGGCCGCCGCGCCACGACCCGCCACAGGAGATCAGACCGATGCACGCCTTGATGTCGACCCCACGCAGAAGCGCCATGCCACCGACGGCGCCACCTCGCGCGAGGGCGTCTGTGGGCCTGGCACGACGGCTGAGCGGCCAGATGGACCGACCGTTGTGGCCGGGGCGCTGGGCCAGCGCGCTGCTGGCGCTGTCTTGCGCCTTGACTGGCGCGATCACCATCTCGCCGGCTCAGGCTGCCCAGTTGGCTGTGGGCGCCAGCCTGAACACTGTGCCAACGACTCTGGTCGACTCCCTTGGCACGCTGTCGCTGAGCCCGTCGCAGTTTTTGGTGCCGGTTCTGGCCCAGAGCGCCGATGACCTGGCGGAGTGGCAGTTCGACCTGCGCTTCGATGCTGACGTGGCCACGCCAGTGGACGTGGGTGGCCTCTACTTCAGCACCTACCAGGCCGACTTCGGCATCGGCGCCATCTCGCAGATCACCGGCAGCGGCTTCCTGCTGGATGGCCGCCTCGACGACGTCTCCGGCTACTTCGACCCATCAGTCAGCGGAGACGGCGTCATCGCCTACGTGCTGTTCCAGTACCTGGCCGGCCACGACGGGCAGGACCCCGGGGTGCAGGTCGACGACCCTGCGCCGCAGGCCCTGCCGGAGCCGTCCACGCTGGGGCTGGTGTGCGCGGCGGCGCTGCTCGGCACCTGGCAGGCCCGCCGTCGCGTCCGGCCCCGCCCCCTTTCCCACATCGCTCATGAAAGCTGCCAACCATGAAGTTCATCATCGTCCAGGCCAGCCTGCTGGCCACCGGCCTCGTCATTGCGCTGGCCGCTCCGGCGCAGACCACCGCCGCCGGCCCCTACTACGCCACGCCGTCGTGGGACCAGCAAATCCCCGCCGCCACCCGCTTCATCGTGCTGTCGAACTGGGACAGCAAGGCCGTGCTGGACCGCGAGACCGGGCTGGTGTGGGAGCGTGATCCGTTGAACGAGCGCAGTCCGACATTTGCCCAAGAGGTGTTCGGCAACGCCGTTTCGCTCTGCATCCAGAGCCACACCGGTGGGCGCAAGGGCTGGCGGCTGCCGTCGATCAGCGAATTGCAATCGCTGTACGACGCGTCCGGGGCGTCGTCTGGTCTGATGCTTCCGATCGGCCACCCGTTCAAGAACATCCAGACTTTGGTGAACTACTGGTCGTCCACCACCGATGCGATCTACGTGCAGACGGCCTATGCCCAGGGCTTCAGTTCGCGAGGGTCGGTGATTACAGACTTCAAGTCGCAGCGGCTGGGCATCTGGTGCGTGCGCGGCCCGGGCGGCAACAACTACAGCAACTGAGCCGGCTGAACCGTCGGCCGCCAGGCCGTAAGCAGCCCACTCCAGCGCCTTCTGCAGCGCGGGCGGCGCTTCGGCGAACCTGTCGTGGCGCAACAGTACCGGCCCCAGCGCTGCGGTCACCATGGGTGCAGGGGACACGTTCCAGGCAGCACTTCCGACCTGGCTCTCGGAGAGGGGAATGCTGTCTGTTTCGGCGGTCGAATCGCTCGATGCTCAGCAGTTTCGGTCGCCCTTGATTTTGCGTCCGGCGCGGCGTCCATGACGTGCACGCGGCGGGGGCGGACATGCCGCGCCGCGAGGAGCTTGGCAACGGGTAAGCGGCGAGTTGGGCAGGCTTCGCAAGTCATGCTGACCTGCCCGGTTTCGTGCTGCGCCAGACCAGCGACGACGCACGCCAGCGAACGTTCGCACCGGCTCGAATGGATGCGCATGCCGGGCGACGTGGTGTTCATCGCGTTCGGGGCCGTGCCGCTGGTGATCGCATCGGTCAAGCCGTACCTTGGCGTGCGGGGGCGCCAAGTCGATACGCCCAAGGCTCGTCCCGGCGAAGCTGCCGGTGTAGTGCCTGTGCTTGCGATCGCACTTGCCCTGCTCGCAGTAGCAGCAGGCGCTGCTGTGGCGCTTGGGACAGGTGCCCGTCGCTGGCGCGCGACGACAGACGGATGCGCGCTCGGCTGGGAGCTCGGCGAATCTCGTCTGAATCCACTCGCGACGACGCCAGGTAGCTTGAAGGGCGGCCCGTCCCAGTGCAGCCCTGCCTCCGTAACATTCTGAAGAATGTCTGACGAAGCGGCGGCTCAACGTCTTCGCCGGCGAGCAACTGGTTGGCCAGCCGCAGAAAGGGGCCGGCATCCGCTCGAGAGCGCGACGAGTTGAACGCGTCAAGCCACCAAGGCGGCGGCGACGGGGCACGGCCATTTGGCGACGTCGGGTCAGGGCTGATAGCGCTGCACGACGATCCCGCACTCATAGGCGGTGGCCTCCAGGCATCGCAGCGCCCGCGAGCGCTTGAAGACGGATTGCCCGCCAGAGATGGCGAACGGGTTCACATACAGCTGCAGTTCGTCGACGGCGCCGCCATCGAGCAGGGCGGCGGCGAAAGTGGTGCCACCGAAGCAGATGATGTCCACCCCCTCGCCCTGCTTGAGGGCCGCAACCTCGTCGAGCAAGGGGCCCCGGCCGATGCTGGTACGCGGCCGGCGCAGCGCCGTCAGCGATCGGCTGATCACGCGCTTGTGGGCCGCGACGATGCGGTGGGTGAACGCATAGTCTGGATCGCCCGCCTTCTGCTGCGCCATGTTCGTCCAGTGGTCGATGTAGCCTTCGGCCATCGGACCGCTGAGCAACACGGTGTCGATGCCTTCGATGGTCTCGTTGAAGCGCTTCTTGAGCGCGCCATCCCAGGGGCAACGCGGCCCCCAGTCCCAAAGCATCCAGTCGACGGCGGGATCGTTTGTGGCACCGAAACCGTCGACCGAGATCTGCATCTGCACGATGAGTCGCTTCATGGGGAGGTCCTCAAGCTAGGTGTTCGCGCGTTCACTGCGCAAGCGATGTGGGGGGCGTCAGCGGCGCGGTGGGCCACGTCGCCGGCGCTGACCATCGGCATCGGGCGGCCCGGCGAGAACGGCGTGGCGAACGTGCCGTCCGCTGCTTCCGCGGCGAAGTCGAGCATCTTGGAGAAGTTCTCCATGAACCAGCCAGCGCGCAGGAACACCAGCTGCGGGATGTCCAGTGCGGACATCGAGTCTTCCAGCAGCGCCGCGCCCAGGGAGCTGCCGCGCCTGAGGTCGGCGCTCAAGCCGCTCAGCACGACGACGCGCACCAGCCCGGCACCTCGCACCGCGTCGGCAAGGCGTGTGCACAACTCGCGCTCGACCTCGCGCAGGTCGGGCGCCGCCAGGTCGAAGGCATCATCACGAAGGCGCCGAACGCACCTGAGAACGCATCGCGCAAGGCGGCGGGGTTGTCCAGCGGCACGCCGGCATGGCAGGACACGGGCCGCACGGCGTGGCCGGCGGCTTCGCGGTGCGGCACGACGGCGTTGCCGGCATCGCCGGCGGCGCCGACCACGGTGAAAGTTTTCCTGCTCACGGCCATGGAGGCTCCTTCCATACGCTTGACGGTCATGAAGTCTCCTTTCCCTCAAGGTTCGAATTGAGCGCGATCGGGCGCGCGCCAACCAGATAGCGGGCGTTGTCGAAGTCTTCCGGCTGTAGGCCGTCCGCGGCCCACAGTTGGCGACGCGTGCCGGGCAGGTCGCCCAGATAGACATGCAACGCCCCTGAGCGGCCGGGCCCGGTGTTGGCGACTGCGTGGACGGCGTTGGCATCCATGTGGATCACGCTCGGCGCGTGCACCTCTTGCCGCGTGGCGGCAGAGACGCGACTCCCGTCCCTGGGCGAGTAGATCAAGTTCATCTCCGAGCCCTTGTAGATGCCGACCAGGGCGTCCATCAGGTGGTTGTGCGGCGGGTACTGAACGCCCGGGGACAGGGTGATGTGATAGACGGTGAGCGAGGGGCTCACATGCAAGAGGACTTCGTCGTCGACTGCTTCTTGAACGAGGCTGCCCGTCGAGTGGAATTGCTGGACGTACATGTGCAACACGTCTCTCAATGCGTTGAGCGGGTCACTCGTGGCCCTTGCTTCAATCAGGTCGAGCACGGCAGATGCGAGCGTAGGAAGGGTTGCAGCGACCATGGGTTAGCGTTAGTAGGCTCAAAAACTTCCACTGAGATGCTCAGATTAGAGTTTGTATCATCCCAGCATGTCAAGCCGCTGCGCCCCAACAATTTGCACATGAGCAAGAGGATCCTCTCAAGCATGGACCCGCTGCGCAGTGACACCGCGTACGAGCAACTCAAGATCGACATCGTGGCCTGCCTGCTCAAGCCCGGCGACCAAATCACCGAGGGCGAACTGCAGGAGCGCTACCAGATCGGGAAGGCGACATTGCGCGCTGCGCTCGCCCGCTTGTCTCAGGATGGGCTCGTGCGCTCCGAACCGCGGCGTGGATACCGAATCAGTTCGATCACGCTTCGGGACGTCAATGAAATCTTCGATTCGCGAGTCGTGCTGGAGCCAATCGCCCTCAAGCTCGGGACATTGGCGATGACGCCGCACGGGCTGGCCGCCCTCGAACCGGCGATCCGCCAGACACGCAAGCCGGAAACGCTTAAAAGCCCGACCGCTTTCCTCGCGGCGAGCAAGGAGTTGCGGCTTGCCATTGCGCGAACGGCTGGAAATTTCCGGCTCGTGCGCATGCTCGGCCAGCTATTAGACGAGTCGGAGCGGGTGCTGCACCTGGGCTATTTCCATGTGGACCTGACGAAGGTGCTTTCCAAGCAGCAAGACCAGCTATTGGCCGCGGTGCGCAAAGGAGATGCCGGGTCAGTCGAGGGCGTGAGCACTGAACATATCGTGGAGACGAAAAGGATGTTGCTCGATGCGTTCGTGGCAAGCGAGTCATTTCTGTCGCTTCAGCTTCACGCACTACCAACGATTCGTCCCGCCACTTCATTTGGGCGTTAGACGACTGCCTGGGGCGAGTAAAAGCATCCGACTTGGCTAGAACGGGCGATGGCGTGGCCGGTACGCTCGAAGATAGCGTCCTGCCGGTAGACCGGCAGGTGGTCCAGGTGCTTCGCGACCAGCACTGAGGCCAGCAGGCCGGCTGTGGGCTCTAGCTTCTCGGCCACGTCCTCGCCGATGCGCTGCATGGCTTGGCCGCAACCGCGGGTGGTGCTCTGGGGCTCGTGGCACACGTCGCGGCGCGGCAGGTGCGGCGCCAGCTTCTCGCGCCGGGGCTGTTACCTCTCGCCAGCGGCGCGCGCTGGCTGCAGCGCCTCAATCTCGGCGGCAACCGCCGCCAGAACGCTGTCCAGCAGTCTCGTTCAGAAGGCTCTTCTGCTCGGCGCTGAACTGCTCGCTCTGCGTTGCGAACTGCAGTCGCTTGAGGAAGGCGTTCTCGTGGGTGAGCTCGTCGATGGCCGCCAACTCGGCTGGCCACGGTTATTCTGCGCGGCCATGAGCCCGTTGCGCGAGAAGTCCCCTCCCCTCGACCAGTCCCGTCTGGCCCATACGCTGGGTTACGCCATTGCACGGGCGGCCGTTACCACCAACCAGTTGTTCGGCCAAGGCGTGAATGAACCGCTCGGCCTGCGGCCGGTGGAGTTCACGCTGCTGCAGCTGATCTTCTCGAACCGCAACACCACGCAGAAGCGCCTGTGCGACCTGTTGCGCGTGCCAGCACCGCAGATGACGCTCATCCTCGACCGCCTGCAGGAGCGCGGCTGGGTCGAGCGCGAACGCGACGCCAACGACCGCCGCGCGCTGCATCTGCGGCTCACGCCCGAGGGTGAGCGTCTGGCCGAACAGAGCCTAGCGGCGCTGCAGGTGGCCGAGCAGGCGCTGGACCGTGTGCTGTCCAGCGGCGAGCGCCTGCTGCTGCAGGAGCTGCTCGCCAAAGTAGCCCGCTGAACCGTCAGCTGAGCCGGTAAAGCCCGGCACCGTGCGACGGCAGGACCTGGGCGAACCGGCCCGATGCAGTGTCGAGAGGCTTGCGCGCCCACAGGTCGCGCACCTGGCGCACGCCGTCCAGCCCCAGGTCACGCAGCGCGATGCCGACCTCGCGGGCCTTGTCCGTTGGGTTGAACAACGCGACGTAGCGGCCCTTGCCATCGGCCGGCTTGGCTGACCAGATGCGCACGAAGTCCTCGACGAAGTGCGGCCGGTTGTCGGCGCTCGCCTGGTCGACGGCCAGCACCTCGGCATTGGTCAGCAGCGCGAGCGTCGGCTCGTCCAGGTGGCGCAGGTCGCCGCCCATGATCAGCGGCGAACGGGTGATGGCCCACAGCGTCATCAGCGTGCGCTGCTCGTCGGGGGTGAACTTGGTGTTGCGCTCGCCCAATGCCAGGCGGCCCAGCGGCAGCATGTCGGGGTCCGGCCAGGCGCCCGGGCGGCGCCAGGGGTTCCAGTTCTCCAGGCGCGTGAACTGGGCCTCAAGCGCATGCCACTCGTCCCAGAAGTCGTCCGAGATGCGCCACATCTGCGCATGCTGGCGCACGTGCTCGGCGCGGCTCACGGGCGTCTCGCCGGGCGACAGGCTGAGCAGCATCGGCCGCTTCGTGCGCAGGATGGCGTGGTGGGCGGCCTCGATCTCCGGCGCGTGGGCGTCGTAGGGGCGGCTCATGTCGTCCATCTTGATGAAGTCCACGCCCCACGACGCATAGAGCGCGAAGACGCTGTCGTAGTAGGCCTGCGCGCCGGGCTTGCGCATGTCCACGCCGTACATGTCGGGGTTCCAGGTGCAAACGCTGCTGGTGTCGGCAATGTCGGCGGCGCGGTAGGGCGTGCCCAGGATGGGCAGGTTGCGCTTCACCGCCAGGCGCGGGACGCCGCGCATCAGGTGGATGCCGAACTTGAGGCCCATGGCATGGACATCCGCCGCCAGCGGCGCGAAGCCGCGGCCTTCGGCGCTGGACGGGAAGCGGTTCTCGGCGGGGATCAGCCGGCCGTGGCCGTCCATGGCCGGCTCGGGGTTGGCGCTGTAGCTGTAGCTCGACGCCCCGGGCTCGTACCACTGGATGTCGATGGTGAAGATGTTG
>JAEKLF010000130.1 GCA_019509985.1 Burkholderiales bacterium
GGCGCAGCCGGGCGTCCTGCACCGGCCAGGCCACCTCGATGCGGCGGAACATGTTGCGGCTCATCCAGTCGGCGCTGGACAGGAACAGCGCCTCGCCGGGGTCGCTCTCCGTGGCCTCGGCCCAGCGGAAATAGCAAACGCGCGAATGCTCCAGGAAGCGGCCGACGACGGAACGCACGACGATGTTGTCGCTGACGCCCGGCAGGCCCGGCGGCAGCATGCAGGCCCCGCGCACGATGAGGTCCACCTTGGTGCCGGCCTGGGCCGTGCGCAGCAGCGCGTGGATGAGTTCGGCGTCGGTCAGCGCATTGATCTTCACGACGACGCGCGCCGCCTTGTAGCCCGACAGCGCCGCGGCCTCTACCTGGGCCAGCAGCTCCAGCATGCGGCTGTGCATGTTGAAGGGCGCCAGCAGCATGCGCCGCGGCGCCTTGAACTTGCCCAGCGACGCGAGCTGGCGGAACACCGAATCGGCGTCGGCCGTCAGGTCGGCATCGGCCGTCAGCAGGCCCAGGTCGGTGTACAGGCGCGCCGTCTTGGGGTTGTAGTTGCCGGTCGAGATGTGGCCGTAGCGGCGCAGCCGGCCGTTCTCGCGGCGCATGATCAGCAGCAGCTTGGCGTGGGTCTTGTAGCCGACGATGCCGTACACGACCTGGGCACCCACGGCCTCCAGCCGCTCGGCCCAGTTGATGTTGGCTTCTTCGTCGAAGCGCGCCTTCAGCTCGACGACGGCCATGACCTCCTTGCCGCGCCGCGCCGCCTCGATCAGCAGGTCCATCAGCTCGGATTTGGCGCCGGTGCGGTAGATGGTCTGCTTGATGGCCAGCACGTCGGGGTCGACCACCGCCTCGCGCAGCATCTGCACGACCGGTTCGAAGCTCTCGAAGGGGTGGTGCAGCAGCACGTCGCCCTTCTTCAGCTTCTCGAAAATGGACTTGTGGCGCGGCAGGCGACCGCTCGGCCAGGCCGGCTCGAAGTGCCTGAAGCGCAGCGCCGGCGCGTCGGTCTGATCGATCAGCTCGTTCAGGCGCACGAGGTTGACCGGCCCATTGACGCGGTACAGCGCCGCGTTGGGCAGGCCGAACTGCTCGAGCAGGAACTCCGACAGCTCGGCCGGGCAGGTGTTGACCACCTCAAGCCGCACCGCGCGGCCGAAGTGCCGCGTCGTCAGGCCGGAACGCAGCGCGTGGCGCAGGTTGGCGATTTCTTCCTCATCCACTTCCAGGTCGGAGTCGCGCGTGACACGGAACTGCGAGAAGGCTTCGACCTTGCGGCCGGGGAACAGTTCCTCCAGATGGGCACGGATGACGCTGGTCAGCAGCACGAAGGCCTGGCGACCGTCGGAGACGCTGGCCGGCAGCTTGATGACACGCGGCAGCACGCGCGGCACCTTGACGATGGCGATGCGGTTGTCGCGCCCGAACGCGTCCTTGCCCGACAGCCGCGCGATGAAGTGCAGCGACTTGTTGGCCACCTGCGGGAAGGGGTGCGCCGGGTCCAGGCCCACCGGCACCAGCAGCGGCTTGACCTCGCGCTCGAAGAACTTGGACACCCAGCGCCGCTGCGGCTCGTCGCGGTCGGCGTGGTTGAGCACGACGATGCGCTGCTTCAGCAGCAACGGCGTCAGCTGCTCGTTGAAGACATGGTATTGCTCGTCGATCAGTGTGTGCGCCGCGCGGCCGACGCGGTCGACGTCCTGCCCGGTCACGGTGCTGAGCGGGTCGCGCGCGGCTTCCAGCATGTCGGCGAAGCGCACCTCGAAGAACTCGTCGAGGTTGCTCGACACGATGCAGATGTAGCGCAGCCGCTCCAGCAGCGGCACATCCTCGCGTTGCGCCTGGGCCAGCACCCGGCGATTGAATTCGAGGATGGCTTGTTCGCGGTTGAGCAGCTTCAACGGGGTCGGGTCGGTCATGACGAAAAGTGTATGAAGCTTGTGTGACAAGGTCTTGAAGTTGCCCCCGAGATAATCGGGACATGCATTTGATGATCCCCCATGCCAGCGCGCTGGACGAGTCCGTGCGGCATGCGTTCTCCAGCCTGGCCCTGCCAAACCTGGCGGCGCATCTGGCCCGGCTCAGCCCGGCCGAGATCTGGGGCAGCGATGAGTTCTCGCCCCAGCCGCCCCATCACCTCGCCCTCGCCGCGCTGCGTGGCCAGGCCGGGCCGAGTGCCGCCGCTTGGAGCGTCAACGCCGGCCCCGAGCTGGCCTGGGCGCTGCTGAGCCCCGTGCACCTGGCCGTCGGCACCGACGGCGTCGATGTGCTGCCCCCGGCGGCCCTGCATTTGTCCGAGTCCGACGCGGCCCGCTTCGCCGCCGTGCTTCACGAGCTGTGGCCCGAGGCCGAAGGCTGGCAATGGCGCGTGCTGGATGCGACGCACTGGGCCCTCGGCCATGCCGATGCACTCGACGAACTGACGGCCCCCAGCATCGAACGCGCCGCCGGCCGGCCCATCGAACCCTGGCTGCCCGACAGCCGCGTGCTGCGCCGCTGGCAGAACGAGGCGCAAATGCTGCTGCACGAACACCCGCTCAACGTCGAACGCGAGGCGCGCGGCGAGCATGCGATCAACTCGGTCTGGATCGGTGACATCGGCCGGGCGAACGGCCGGCCGGCCGACGTGACGGTCGACGCGCGCCTGACCGAGCCGCTGCTGAACGGCGACCTCGCCGCCTGGGTGGAGGCCTGGCAGCGCCTGGACGCCGGGCCGCTGGCCCGGCCGCTGACCAGCCTGACGCTGTGCGGTGACCGCTTCGCGCGCCGCTTCACGGCGCAGCCGCTGTCGTTGATGGAGAAGTTGAAACGCCGCTGGCGGACACCCGACGTGGCGGCCCTGCTGGAGGCGCTATGAACGCGCCCAAGCTGATCGAACGCGACGTGCCGCCACGCACTGCCTGGGCGCTGGAACAGGCCGGCATCGCGCCGCTGCTGGCCCGGCTGCTGGCCTCGCGCGGCGTGCGCGAGGCGGCGGAGCTGGACGAAAGCCTCACGCAGCTGCTGCCACCGACCGAGCTGAAAGGCCTGGCGGATGCCGGCCGGCTGCTGGCCGATGCCATCCAGCAGGGACAGCGCCTCGTCATCGTGGCCGACTACGACTGCGATGGCGCCACCGCCTGCGCCGTCATGCTGCGCGGCCTGCGCCTGCTCGGCGCCCAGCCCGGCCAGCTCGGCTACGTCGTGCCCGACCGCGCGGTGCATGGCTATGGCCTGACGCCCGCCATCGTTGACCTGGCCCTGGAGCAGCGGCCCGCGCTGCTCGTCACCGTCGACAACGGCATCGCCAGCCTCGCCGGCGTGGCCCACGCGCGCGCCGTCGGCCTCAAGGTGCTGGTGACCGACCACCACCTGCCCGCCCTCATTGACGACGCCATCGTCGTTCCCGAGGCCGACGCCATCGTCAACCCCAACCAGCCGGGCTGCGCGTTCGCGAGCAAGTCGCTGGCCGGCGTCGGCGTGGCCTTCTACGTGCTGCTGGGCCTGCGCGCCGAGCTGCGGGCGCGGGCTGCCCTGCCCTCGCCCGAGCCGCGCCTGGATGGCTTGCTGGATCTCGTGGCGCTGGGCACCGTGGCCGACGTCGTCAAGCTCGACGCCAACAACCGCCGCCTCGTCGCGCAAGGCCTCAGGCGCATGCGCGCCGGCCGTGCGCAGCCGGGCGTCATGGCCCTATTCAGCGCGTCCAAGCGCGACGCGAGCAAGGCTCAGGGCTTCGACCTCGGCTTTGCGCTGGGCCCTCGCATCAACGCGGCGGGCCGGCTGGCCGACATGACGCTGGGCATCGAATGCCTGACGACGGACGACCCCGAGCGGGCGCTGGAACTCGCCACCCAGCTCGACGCCATCAACCGCGAGCGCCGCGAGATCGAGAGCGGCATGCGCGAGATGGCCGAGGCGCGGCTGGAGAGCCTCATTGAAGCGCTGTCCGGCACTCTGCCGCCGGCCGTGGCCTTGTTCGACGCGGATTTCCACGAAGGCGTCGTCGGCATCGTCGCGTCGCGCATCAAGGACCGCGTGCACCGCCCGACCTTCGTGTTCGCACGCGGCACCGATGGCAAGCTCAAGGGCTCCGGCCGCTCCATCCCGGGCTTTCATCTGCGCGACGCGCTGGACCTCGTCAGCAAGCGCGAACCCGACCTGCTCGCCAAGTTCGGCGGCCATGCGATGGCGGCTGGTGCGACGCTGGCCGGTTCTGATCTCGGCGACATCAGCCGCTTTGCGCTGGCCCTGGCACGCGTGGCCGAGGAGTGGTTGAACGAGCAAGACCTGACACGCACCTTGCGCCACGACGGCGCACTGCCCGCCGACGCGGCCACGGCCGAAACGGCGCGGCTGCTGGACGCTCAGGTCTGGGGCCAGGGCTTCGAGGCGCCGGTGTTTTGCGACCGCTTCGAGGTCATCTCGCAGCGGCTGGTCGGCGAAAAGCACCTGAAGCTGCGCCTGCGCCGGGCCGGCAGCCTGATCGACGCGATCTGGTTCAACCGCATCGACATGCTGCCCGAGCGCGCCACGCTGGCCTACCGCCTCAGCCTGGACGAATGGCAGGGCCAGCAGCGCGTGCAGTACATCATCGAGGCATGTGCATGAAGCCCCTCGTCCAAGGCATACCTTGGACGGTCCCACAAGGGGACGGCGATGCTTGCCGGATCGACCGGTAAGCATCGCCAAAGGTGGGCCGGCTAGGGAGCGGCCCGGCGCTCGGCCCGCAAGGCGTGACGGAGTTGGCACGATGCTAACGCTACCGTGCCGACGTCACCGAGCTGTCACACCGGCTTTCAAGAATCGGCGCCGGCAGTGGCCCCGGACGTCTCGGGCGCGCGCGCCAGCCGGAGCCCCCAATGCGCGACAACGCGCCTGACCCCCTTGCCGAAGCACTGCATCGACTCATCGAGCAGCGCAACTTTGACATCCATTTCCAACCCCTCGTCGCCATCGACCGCGCCGAGATCTTCGGCTTCGAGGCGCTGACCCGCGCGCCGGCCGACGGACCGCTGCATTCGCCGCTCGTGCTTTTCGAGGCCGCCGCGCGGTTCGGCCGCCTCGTCGAGCTGGAGCACCTCATCATTCGCCGTGCGCTGCAGCGCTTCAAGGCCCTGGGCCTGCCCGGCCAGCTCTTCCTGAACGTCACGGCCGACACGCTGCTTGGCGCCCGCGAGCACGTCGGCCTGCTGGCCACTGAACTGGCCGAGCTCGGCCTGCCGACCTCGCGCGTCGTCATCGAGCTGACCGAGACCCGCCCCATCGAGGACCTGGCCCAGCTCGACGATGCGCTGCAGGCCCTGCGCGAGTGCGGCTTTCGCGTCGCGCTGGACGACCTCGGCGAGGGCTTCGCCAGCTTGCGCCGCTGGATGGAGATGCGGCCCGACTTCGTCAAGATCGACCGCCACTTCATCGACGGCATCGCCCAGGAGCCCCTGAAGCAGCAGTTCGTGCGCTCCATCGTCGAGATGGCCGCCACCAGCGGCTGCGAGGTCGTCGCCGAAGGCCTGGAGCAGGAGCCCGACCTCGCCGTGCTGCGCCGACTGGGCATCACGATCTGCCAGGGCTATCTGTTCGCCCGGCCCAGCGCCGCGCCGCGCGCGTCCTTGAGCGCGCAGTGGAGCGGGCGCCTGGCCGCCGACGCTCAGCCGCGCCTGATGCAGAACGACCTGGCGCTGCCGCTGAGCCATGGCGCCATCACCAGCGCCGCCCAGCTTGCGCGCCGCGTCATGACCGTCACGCCCGAGACCCACTGCCGCAGCATCGTCGACCTCTTCCACCGCGACGACCAACTGCTCGCCGTGCCTGTGCTGGACCCGCAGCAGCGCCCGGTCGGCCTGCTTCGCTCGCTGCATGTGCTCAAGCGCAGCACCGAGCGCTATTTCATGGACATCTTCGACAAGCGCAGCTGCGTCGAGCTGATGGACCCCAACCCCCTCACCTTCGACGTCGCGACGCCGCTGCGCGCGATGAGCGACGCGATGGCCAACCTCGACGAGCGCCTGCTGACCGACGGCTTCATCGTCACGCGCGACGGCGCCTACTTCGGCTCGGGCCGCAGCTCCGACCTGCTCAAGGCCGTGTCCGACCTGCAGGTGCATGCCGCGCGCTACGCCAACCCGCTCACACTCTTGCCCGGCAACGTGCCCATCGACAACCACCTGGACCGCCTCATCGAGGCCGGCGAGACCTTCGCGGCCGTCGTCTGGGACATCGACCACTTCAAGCCCTTCAACGACGTCTACGGCTACCGCATCGGCGACGACATCATCCGACTGGCCGCCCGCGTGCTCACCCAGGCCGCCGACCCGCAGCTGGACTTCGTCGGCCACATCGGCGGCGACGATTTCGTCATGGTGCTCAGCAGTGCCGACTGGGAAGACCGGCTCGCGCGCGTCTGCGAGGCCTTCGATGCCGGCGTGCGCAGCTTCTTCTCGGCCGAGCACCTGGCTGCCGGCGGCTACGTGACGCTGAACCGGCAGAACCAGCCCAGTTTCCATCCGCTGCCGACGATCTCGGCCGGTGCCGTGCCGCATCTGCCGGGCAGCTTCGAGAGCGCACGGGCGCTGAGCGCGGCGCTGGCCGAGCCCAAGCGCGTCGCCAAGGGCCGCGCCGGCGGCAGCCGCTTCTTCGTCGACCGCCGCACGCCGCAGCGCGCGCTGCTTGCTGCCTAGCCGCCGCGATTAGCCACTGGTAACCGATCGACGATGAGGCGCCTGACACAATCCAGGCGTGAACCTCGACCCCACGCTCAACGCCGACCTGCACTGCCATTCGGTCATCTCCGATGGCACGCTGACGCCCGAGGCCCTGGCTGAACGCGCCAAGGTGGGCGGCGTGCAGCTGTGGGCGCTGACCGACCACGACGAGCTGGGCGGCCAGCAGCGTGCCATGGATGCGGCGCGCGCCGTCGGCCTGCCCTATCTGACCGGCACCGAGATCTCGGTGACCTTCGCGAATCGCGTCGTGCACATCGTCGGCCTGGGCTTCGACCACACTGCCGCCGAGATGATCGAAGGCCTGCGCGCGACGCGCGGCGGCCGCGAGGCGCGCGCCCGCGAGATGGCGACCAGCCTGGCTCAAGCCGGCATCCACGGCGCCTTTGAGGGCGCGCTGAAATACGTCGGCAACCCGGATCTGATCTCGCGCACGCATTTCGCGCGCTTCCTCGTCGATGCCGGCCATTGCAGCGACATCCCCGAGGTGTTCCGCCGCTTCCTGACCGAGGGCAAGCCGGGTTTCGTGCCGCACAAGTGGGCACGCCTGAGCGACGCTGTGGGCTGGATCACGCGTGCCGGCGGCGTCGCCGTCATCGCCCACCCGGGACGCTATGACTTCACGCCGACCGAGGAGTACGCGCTGATCACCGAGTTCATCGCCCACGGCGGGCGCGGCATCGAGGTCGTCACCGGCAGCCACACCGCGGCGGAGTTCGTGCAGTACAGCGACACCGCGCTGGAGTTCGGCCTGCTGGCCTCGCGCGGCTCGGACTTCCACTGCCCCGAGGAGAGCCGCATCGACTTGGGGCAGCTGCCGCCGCTGTCGACCCGGCTGACGCCGGTCTGGGCGGAGCTGGCGGACCGGATTCAAGCCTGATGGCCCAGCTCTTCGAAGTCCACCCCGACAACCCGCAACCGCGCTTCCTACGCCAGGCCGCGCAGATGCTGCAGGCCGGCGGACTGGGCGCGATCCCGACGGATTCCAGCTATGCCTTCGTCTGCCGGCTGGACGACAAGGCCGCCGCCGAGGCGCTGCGCCGCGTGCGTGGTGTCGACGACAAGCACCACCTGACGCTGCTGTGCCGCGACCTGTCCGAGCTGGCCGCCTACGCGATGGTGGACAACCGCCAGTACCGCCTGCTGAAGCTGGCCACGCCCGGGCCCTACACCTTCATCCTGCCGGCGACCAAGGAAGTGCCCCGGCGCCTTTCCCACCCCAGCCGGCGCACCATCGGCCTGCGCGTGCCTGACCACAAGGTCACGCAGGAGCTGCTGGCCTTGTTCGGCGAGCCGCTGCTGTCGACGACCTTGATCCCGCCGGGCGAGACCGAGCCGATGAACGACGCCTCGGCCGTCTGCGACCGGCTGGACCGCCAGCTGCAGGTCGTCGTCGACGCTGGCGCCTGCCCGGCCCAGCCCACCACCGTGCTGGACCTCAGCCAGGGCGATGAGCCCGTGCTGGTGCGCCAGGGCCGTGGCGAGCTGGCCCGGCTGGGCCTGCACCTCTGAGCCTGGTCAGCGGCGAGCCTGACGGCGCCGCGCGATGGCGCCGATCGCGGCCAGACCGGCCAGCAGCAGCGCATAGCTTTGCGGCTCGGGCACGGGCACGGCCGCCGCGAACGTGGCCGTGTTGAAGCCGGCGATGTCGATCGAGGACGAATAGGCCTTGACCTGCTGGGCGCCGACCGTCTGGAAGGTGTTGTTGTAGGCGCAATGCATGCCCGTGCCGCCCAGGCCGCCAGCGAGCTCAATGTCGAAGCAACCCGCCTTGACCGGGATGGTGGGCGTGATGCTCAGCGACGTGTCGATGCTGAGGTTGTTGCTGCTGGCCATCGCGTAGGTGCGGCTGACCAGCGTGCCGACGGCGCCGGCCCAACCCAGTTCCCGGCCCTTGTCCAGGTCCACGGTCACGGTCGTGCCGAGGTTGTGGGCCACATGCTCGAAGTGAGGGCTGTTGTCCGTGTTGGTGCAACCCGCGGTAGGCCGGCCACGACCGCATTCCTGCATCAGGTACTCGACCACGGGCTGGCTGAAGGTCAGCGTCGCCGTCAGATGCGGCGTGAAGCTCACGCTGCTGGTGAGCGCGAGCGAAGCCTGCGCCTTGGCGTCGACCAGCGAACCCTTGATCGTGCCCTCGCCCGATTGCGAATAGGACGGATTGAGGATGTCGATGGGTGCGGCCTTGGCCTCCTGGGCGATGCCGGTCAGGTCCGCACTGAGGCTCAGGGCGGGTTGGGTGTTGCCCGCCGCCAGGCCGGACACCGTCCAGGCCAGCGGTTGCTGGGCCGAGACGGTGGCCAGCAGTACGCCGCCCAGGTTCTGGCAGGCCTTGCCGCAGTCCTGGCCGAAGCCGTTGTTGGCGCGGATGTCGTAGGACTGGCCGTAGCTCAGCGACGAGGCCTCACCGAAGACCGAGATGGGCTTGCTCTTGCTGGTGTCGACCGCCAGGATGGAAAAGGGGCTGGCGCTGAAGTTCGCCGTCTTGTTCGTCGAGCTGCAGCCTGAGCCGATGACGCAGCCGGTGAGGCTGAAGCTGTTGTTCAGGTCGATCACGCCATTGATGCCGGCCTTGAACTGAGGCGCGCTCACGGACAGAGTCGACAGGCTGCCGAACTGGTTGCTGGCGCTCACCGTGAAGGTCGTGTAGGCCACGTCCTTGGAATGCGGCACGGGTGTGTGCGTGACCAGGGCGCCCATCTGCAGCTTGGTGTTGGTCTGCAGGTTCACGCCGATGCTGCCGCCGGAGGCCGCCGCTGTCACGTCCAGCCCCACGCGGCCCGACATCGACGAGGTGATCGCCGCGCCGGTGCGGGTGTCGGCAGTGACGGGCGGCGTCCCCGGGATCCCGGGAATCGCGGGAAAGCAGATGCCGGTGAACTTGTCGCACGTCTTGGGCGTGCCAGGAGTGCCGGGCGTGCCGGGCACGATGATCTCGTGCTCGTTGCCGGTGATGGCCGAAATACCACCGGTCACGGCGCTGCCGCCGGCATAGGTGCCCCAGCTGGCGCCGACGAAGCCGCTGTCATAGCTCCAGCCGTTGTTCGCGCCGAACAGCGCCTGGCTGCTGGTCGTCAGCGTGTAGCTGTCCTGGAAGGTCAGCGCCGCGCCGGGTACGGAGGTCGTGGCCTGTGCGCAGGCGGCCGCGAGGCAGCCCGCGACGAAGACGGCCAGCGGCTTGCGGCACGACCTGGGCGCCTGATGGAACTTGTTCATGGAACTCTCCCTGATGTCATTGAAGGATTTCGCGGGCCAGGCCCGAAAACTGACTCAGGGGGACCGCGGGCCGCAGTGTTGCGACGCCCACAGGGGGCGGCAATCCGACCTTGGTCCCGGGACCGGGGCCCGAGACCCGCGACCCGGGGGCCTCGCGGGCGACGCTTCATCCGCGCAGCTTGCAGTTCATCCCGCGCGGCTCGCGCTTGATCGCAGGCACCTGGAAGCGCCCGGGCTCATTGCCGAAACTGACTCCATCGAACAAGCAATCACGCGGTTCGAAACCCACCCAAATCGGGAATTCTGGAGTCCATCATGAGCAAGCAAATCACTCTCTTCGCCGCCGTCGCCCTGGCCTTCTCGGCCGTCGCCGTGCAAGCCGCCCCGCAAGCGACCGTCAAGCTGGAACGCGTCGTCATCACCGGCACGGCCACGCAAGAAGTCGCCCAACTGCCGCGTGTCGTCGTGACCGGCTACGCCCAACGCGCCGAAGCTCAAGTTGTCGCCCAGCTGCCGCGCGTCGTCGTCGTCGGCTACAGCGAAGCCACGCTGGCCCGCCAGACCCTGGCCGCCGCCAAGACCAGCACCAAGCGCGTCTGAACCCGGCGTCGACCCGACATGCAGATGACGCCTTTTCCTACCGCCGCCGAGCCGAGTCGCCAGCGCTGCTGAGTCAGCGCTGACGCCTCGGCTCAGCCTATTTCAGGATCTCCAGCAGCCGCGCGCGGTCGAAGCCGATCACGCGCTGGCCGCGCACGAGCAGCGTGGGCGTGCCGATGGCGCCCAGGGCCTGGTAGTCCGACAGGCATTTCGCATCACGCTCGATAAAGCATTCCTGGAAGGGAATGCCCTCCTGCGTCATCCAGCGCCGCGCCGCCAGGCAGTAGGGGCAGGTCTCGGACGAGATCATGCGGATGTCGCCCGGCTTCGCGCGCTGGGCGAGCAGCTGCCCGTCCTGCGCCGCGACATGGCCGCGCCAGGCCCAGGAGGCCAGGGCCGTCAGCCCGATGACGACGAACAGCGAAAGCGGGGGCCACTTCATGCCCCGATGCTAGGCCGTACTCAGAACAGCTTCACGAACAGCCAGTAAAGCCCGCCGGACAGTGCAATCGCGGCCGGCAGCGTCAGCACCCAGGCCATCAGCAGGTTGCGGATCGTGCTCCATTGCAGGCCGGAGCGGTTGGCGGCCATCGTGCCGGCCACGCCGGAGGACAGCACATGCGTCGTCGACACCGGCAGGCCGTACAGGTCCGCCGCACCGATGGTCAGCATCGCGATGACTTCGGCCGACGCGCCCTGGGCATAGGTCAGATGCGTCTTGCCGATCTTCTCGCCCACGGTGACGACGATGCGCTTCCAGCCCACCATGGTCCCCAGGCCCAGCGCGATGGCGACCGCCACCTTGACCCACAGCGGGATGAACTTGGTCGCGTCATCGACCTGCTTCTTGAAGGCCTTCAGGTTGACCTGCGAGGACGCGTCGAGCTTGGCCGTCGGGTCCTTGTCCAGATGGCGGATGGCTTCGGACGTCAGGTACATGTCGTTGCGCACGTTCGCCACCGCGTCGGCGGGCAGCTTGGCCAGGCTGCCCGCCTGGCGCACCTGCTGGCCGATGCTGTCGGCCATCGCGGCCAGCGCGGGCACGACCTCCGGCGTCAGCGTGCGCGTGCGCACGTAGTCGGACAGCGTGGCGCGAGGCTGGGCGGGCGCGGCCAGCGTCGTCGTCTGGCGCAGCGCCTGCGCGGTGACCTGGGCCACGGCGGCGAACTGCGTCGCCTGGTCGGCGGGCATCGCGCGGTTCAGCGCGTAGGCCATGGGCACGGTGCCGATGAGGATCAGCATGATCAGGCCCATGCCCTTCTGGCCGTCGTTGCTGCCGTGGGCGAAGGACACGCCGGTGCAGGTCAGCACCAGCAACCCGCGGATCCACCAAGGCGGCGGCCGGTTGCCGACGGGTTCGCGGTAGAGCGCCGCGTTCTTCACGAAGGCACGCAGCGCCAGCAGCAGCAGGGCGGCGGCAAAGAAGCCGATCAGGGGCGACAGCAGCAGCGAATAGCCGACCTTGGCCGCCTGGCCCCAGTCGACGCCGCTGGTGCCGTCGCGGCCGTGCATCAGCGCGTTGGCCACGCCGACGCCGATGATGGAGCCGATCAGCGTGTGCGAGGACGATGCCGGCAGGCCCAGCCACCAGGTGCCGAGGTTCCAGACGATGGCCGCGATCAGCAGCGCGAACACCATCGCGAAACCCGCGCCCGAGCCGACCTGCAGGATCAGCTCCACGGGCAGCAGCGAGATGATGCCGAAGGCCACCGCGCCGCTGGACACCAGCACGCCGAGAAAGTTGAAGCAGCCCGACCACATGACCGCGACGTTGGGCGGCAGCGAATGCGTGTAGATGACCGTCGCGACCGCGTTGGCCGTGTCATGGAAGCCGTTGACGAACTCGAAGCCGAGGGCGATCAGCAGCGCGACGCCGAGCAGCAGATAGGGCAGCCAGGCGGTGGAGCCGGTGCCGGCATCCGTGACGTCGCCGATCAGGCTCCAGCCGGCGAACAGCAGGCCGGCGGCCAGCAGACCGGCGAAGACGAGGCTGGTCACCGGGCCGGACTTCTGGTCCAGGCGCGGCTTGGTCGACGCGCCTTCAGCCGACGCGTCGGCAAGGGATGCGGTATTCATGACGGGGCGCTCCTGGCGTCAATAGACCTCGGGCACGACGATGCTGTCGGGCACGGGATGGCGGGTGTAGTCCTCGCGGCGTTCGCGCGCCGGCAGTTCGATGTCGGCGTGCTGCACCTCCTCGTAGGGCATCTGGCCCAGCAGGTGGTGGATGCAGTTCAGCCGCGCACGCTTCTTGTCGTCGGCCTTGACGACCCACCACGGCGACTCGGGGATGTGGGTGCGCTCCAGCATCACCTCCTTGGCCTTGGTGTACTCCTCCCAGCGGCGGCGCGACTCCAGGTCCATGGGGCTGAGCTTCCACTGCTTCAGCGGGTCATGGATGCGGCCCAGGAAGCGCACGCGCTGCTCGTCGTCGCTGATCGAGAACCAATACTTGATGAGCTGGATGCCCGAGCGCACCAGCATGCGTTCGAACTCGGGCGCCGATCGGAAGAACTCCTCGTACTGGTCGTCGGTGCAGAAGCCCATCACCCGCTCGACGCCGGCGCGGTTGTACCAACTGCGGTCGAACAGCACGATCTCGCCGGCCGCCGGCAGGTGCGACACATAGCGCTGGAAATACCACTGCGTGCGCTCGCGGTCATTGGGCGCCGGCAGCGCCGCCACGCGGCAGACGCGCGGGTTCAGCCGCTGCGTGATGCGCTTGATGACGCCGCCCTTGCCCGCCGCGTCGCGGCCCTCGAACAGGATGACGACCCGGTGGCCCGAGTGCTGCACCCAGTCCTGCAGCTTGACCAGCTCGCTTTGCAAGCGGAACAGCTCGCGGAAGTAGCGCTTGCGCTCGGTGGAGGCGTCGGCGGGCGCGTCACTGGCCATCGCGCCGTAGTCGCGATCCTCCAGTTCAAGCTCCAGCTCCTCGTCGAAATCGTCCTGCAGGTCGCGGTGAATGCGCTTCACCAGTTCGTCTTCGATGTGGCTCACGAGGGCTCCAGGCCGCGAAGGCGGCAGGCCTGCGACGCTAGGCCGGCGATGTGGCGGGGCTGTGACAAGAAGGACTTGACGGCGGCGATTACAGACGTAATCATTTGCCATCGTTTACACACGTAATCATGAACAAGCCCACCACCACGCCACCACCGATCAGCGACGCCGAAGCCCAAGTGATGCGTCAGCTCTGGCAGCACGCGCCCCAGGCCGCGGACGAGATCGCCGCAGCGCTCGGGCCGCAGCAAGGCTGGCAGCTCGCCACCGTGAAAACGCTGCTGAACCGCCTGCTGAAAAAAGGCGCCGTGACTGCAGAACGCGACGGCCGGCGCTTCCTGTACGCCCCGGCCATCCCCGAAGCCGCCTGGGTGGCCGACACCGGCCTGTCGCTGATCGACCGGCTGTTCGGGGGGCGCCTGGCGCCGCTGGTGGCGCAGTTCGCGTCGGAGCGCGAGTTGAAGCCCGATGACCTTGCTGCGCTCAAGGCGTTGTTGAAGAAGCAAGGCCATGACTGAAGCGCTGCTCGCCGCAATGCTGCGCCAGACCCTGCTGCTGAGCTTGGCCATCGCGCTGCTTGGCGTTGCCCGACCGCTGCTGAAGCGCCTCGGCGCCGGTGCGGTCTACGCGGCCTGGTGGATCGTGCCAGCCCTCATGCTGACGCCCCTGCTGCCAAGGCCGGCGCAGGAACCGCTGTACGTCATGCTGCAGGCCACCAACGCGCCAACTACGGCGACTTTGCCCGCCCTGCCCGCGACTGCGGCAAGCGCGGATGCCATCTGGCTGGCGCTGTGGGTGGGCGGCAGCTTGCTGGTCACCACGGTGCAGGCGGCCCGCCAATGGCGGCTCGCGCGCCTCGGCATCCAACTGCCCGCCGGCAGCAGCCCGGCTCTCGTCGGCCTGTGGAGACCGCGTATCGCGCTGCCGGCGGACTTCGAGCGGCGTTTCGCGCCCGCCGAGCGAGAACTGATCTTCGCCCACGAACAGGTGCACCGCGAGCGCCTGGACAACCTGTGGAACCTGTTGGCCTGCACGCTGACGGCGCTGCATTGGTGGAACCCGCTCGCCTGGTGGGCGGCACGCCGCATGCGGGCCGACCAGGAACTGGCCTGCGACGCTGCCGTGCTGGCCTCAAGGCCGGGCGATGTCGCCGACTACAGCCGTGCCCTGCTCGCGGCGCATGACCTCACGGCCCACGGCGCGCCGCTGGCGAGCCGCTGGGGCACGGCCCATCCCCTCGTCGAAAGGATTGCGATGCTGAACCGACTCCGCCCCTTGAACCGTCGCCGCAGGCTGCTGCTGGCAACGGCAGTGGCCACCGCCTCAGCGCTGGCTTACGCAGCCGAAGGCAGGCCGCCGGCAGGCAAAGGCCTTATCCAGTTGGAGTTGAAGGTCGAGCGCAGCCAAGGCGGCAGCACCAGCAGCCGAACCACACAAACACTTCGGCTGGTCGGCAAAGATGGCGAACGCATGGGTCTGCGTCTCGATCCCATCGCCACGGACCAGCCGAACTGGACGACAGAGCCGTTGTCGATTGAGCTGCGCCCCCGTCAAACCGGCGAGAACCAGGTACTGATCGAGACCCGGGTCAGCCATGGCAAGCCCAGCGTGGAACTGGGTCACCCGAGCGTGGCGACGGCCTGGGGCCTGAAGGCCCGCATCGAATTCGACCATCCCGACACGGGAGAAAAGTTCTCGCTGGAACTTACGCCGTCCGCAGTGCCAGCCGACTTCAAACCGCCGGCCCGGCAGCCCGTCAAACCGCCGCAGTGACCACGATCTCCACCTTCCATTCCGGCCGCGCCAGACCGGCGATGACGGTGGCGCGCGGCGGCGTGTGGCCGGCCGACACCCAGGCATCCCAGGCCTCGTTCATGCCGGGGAAGTCGGCGCGGTCGGCCAGGTAGATCTGCGCGCGCAGGATGCGGCTCTTGTCGCTGCCCGCGCGCTCCAGCAGCCGGTCGATGGCGGCCAGCACCTGGGCCGTCTGGCCGGTGATGTCGGCGCTGGCGTCCTCGGGCACCTGCCCGGCCAGGTAGGCCACGCCGTCGTGCACGGCCATCTCGGACAGGCGGGCGCCGATGTCGAAGCGTTGGATCTCTTGCTTGCTCATGATTTCTTCCTGGCCTTGGCGGCGTGGGCGGGTTTCGAAACTGCGGTGCTGCCGGCCTTGGCCCCAAGCTTGCTCTCGGTGCCGGCCAGCAGCTTCTTGATGTTGGCCTGGTGGCGCCACACCAGCAGCAAACCCATGATGATCAGGGTGAATGCGGTGGGGCCGGCTTCCCAAATGAGCAACTGGTACATCGGCGCGAAGGCGGCGGACACGATGGCCGCGAGTGACGAATAGCGGCTGAACCAGGCAATGATGAGCCAGGTCGCCAGCGTCGCAACCCCTAGCAAGGGATTGAGCGCGAAGATGACGCCGGCCGCCGTGGCCACACCCTTGCCGCCCTGGAAACGGAAGAACACCGGCCACAGGTGGCCCAGGAACGCCGCCAGGCCCACCAGCGCCGCGGTGCCTTCGCCCAGGCCCCAGCGCGGCCCCCAGATGAACACCGCCAGCACTGGCAGATAGCCCTTGAGCGCATCGAACACCAGCGTCAGGATGGCCGCGGCCTTGTTGCCCGAACGCAGCACGTTGGTGGCACCAGGGTTGCCCGAGCCGTAGCTGCGCGGATCCGACAGGCCCATCGCGCGGCTGACGATGACGGCGAAGGACAGCGAGCCGATCAGGTAGCCGGCCACGGCTGCGAGCAGGGGAAAGAGGGTCTCTTGCATGCCCGTCATTGTGCGTTCGCGCAGTGCACGGGCCGTGCGCCCAACAACTCCGTGAGAACCCGCGGCGCGATGCCGACGAGATAGCCGCGGCGCCCGCCGTTGATGCAGATCTTCTCCAGTTCCAGGATCGTCGCCTCGACGAACACCGGCATTGCCTTGCGCACGCCGAACGGTGACGTACCGCCGACCTGGTAGCCGCTGTGGCGCTGCGCCACGTCGGGCTTGCAGGGCTCGACCTTCTTGCAGGGAATCTGCCGCGCCAGCTCCTTGAGGCTGACGCTGCGGTCCCCGTGCATCAGCACGATCAGCGGCTCGGCCTTCTCGTCCTGCATGACCAGGGTCTTCACGACGGCATGCTCGGCGACGCCCAGCTGCTTGGCCGATTCGGCCGTGCCGCCGTGCTCGACGTAGTCGTAGATGTGCTCCGTGAACACGACGCCGGCACGCTTCAGGGCCTGGGTCGCCGGGGTCTCGCTGACATGGGCGGTCTTCTTGCTCATCCCTCAATTCTCGGGGAGCCTAGAGATTCTGTTTTGCGGCAATCAATTATTGTTTTACAGTAAGTTTCTCTTGTTTTCCGAAGGCCGCCATGCCCGACTCCTTTTCCGCAGACGGCCTCAGGCGCATCCGCCGCCTGGCCTGGGTCGTGCGGTTGCTGTGCCTGATGGGCGTCGTGGTCATCGGCACCCTGCCCTTCATCTTCTGGGCCGAGCCGGACTGGGTGGTCGAGGTGGCAGCCCGCCTGTGGAACGTCAACAAATTGCAGCTGGACCTCGGCTCGCGGCTCTGGGGCCTGGCCGCCTCGCTGCTGCCGACCTCCGTGAGCCTGTTCGCGCTGTGGCAGATGTGGTCGCTGTTCGGCTGCTTCGCCCAGGGCGAGCTGCTCGCGCAGCGGCCGGCCCAGCATCTGCGCCGCCTGGGCCTGGGCCTGTGCGCGCTGGCGGCCGCCCAGCCGCTGGGCCAGACGCTGGCCATCCTCGCGCTGACCTGGGGCAACCCCAAGGGCGAGCGCCAGCTGTGGTTCGGCCTGTCGGCCGACCATTACCTCGCCCTGCTCTTCGGCCTGCTGCTGCTGGCCCTGGCCCAGGTACTTTCCGAAGCCGCCCGGGTCGCGGACGAGAACGCCGAGTTCGTATGAGCCCCTCGTCCAAGGCCCACCTTGGCCGGTCCCCCGAGGGGACGGCGATGCTTGCGGCGTTGAGCCGCAAGCACATCGCCATGGCGGGCCGGCTTGGGAGCGGCCCGGCGCTCGGCCCGTGCGAGAGCCACTGACATGCCCATCGTCGTCACCCTCGACGTCATGCTCGCGCGCCGCAAGATGCGCTCGCGCGAGCTGGCCGAGCGCGTGGGCATCACCGAGGCCAACTTGTCGCTGCTCAAGAGCGGCAAGGTGCGCGGCGTGCGCTTCGACACCCTCTCGCGCATCTGCGAAGTCCTGCAATGCCAGCCCGGCGAGCTGCTGGCCTGGGAGCCCGGCCCCGAGCCCGACGGGGGCGACGATGTGGGCTGAACGCCGCGCGCCGTCCGCACCGGTCTGGCTGCTCATCATCACGCTTCACGTGGCGGTGCTGCTGACCTGGCCGGCGCGCACCCGGCAGGCCGAGCCGCCGCGCCCGTGGGCCGAGCTGCGGCTGATCCCGGCCCGCCCGGTGGACACGCCGGCGCCGCAGCCCGCCGCGTCGCCGATAACGCCGCGGTTCACCGCACCCGCCGCGCCGGCCGTCCCCTTGCCGATTCCCTCGCCGATTCCCTCATTGATCCCGCCTGGCCTCGACCTGCCCGCCGCGCCTGAGATCTCACCGCCGGTGGCAACCGAAGCCCCGCACGACGCCACGCTGCGCCTGGCGCTGCCCCACGCCGCCGATGCCGCAAGCCGCCAGCCCGCGCTGGACGACCCGCGTGGCAACACGCCGATCAGCCGCATCGGCGCACGCATCGCCAACGACCTGGGCGGCGACGGCCGCTGGGTGGAGGAGCGCATGGACGCCGACTTCGTGCGCCTGCGCCGCGGCAATACCTGCATCAACCTGCACCGCGCCCGCGGCGCCGTGCTGAACCCGTTCAACGAAAGCGCCGCGCCCACGGCCTGGGGCGCCGAGCCCGCCTACCGCTGCGAACGCCGCTGACCCGTCTTCCCACCCGCCCCCGCCCATGCGCCTGATCCTGCCGACCACCTTGCTGCTCGCCGCCACCGCGCTCCACGCGCAGACCGACGCCGCCGACGCCGAGAAGCTGCCGCCCGTCACCACCGAGCTCAAGCGCGACGCCAACGTGGCGCCCTACAACCGCATCAACGAACTGCTGGTCAAGCTGGCGCAGTACGGCGAAGGCCAGTTCCGCATGGACTTCAAGGTCGATGCCGAGAAGGCCAAGCTGCCGCTGTCCACCATCAAGCTGGCCGTGCGCAGCGACGAGGCCGACCACCTCATCAAGCTCGACGGCGAGGGCCGCTTTGATCTGCCCGTGCTGCCCGCGGCCGAAGCCAAGACCGCCGAGTTCGCCACCAACGTGCCCAAGGGCCAGATGGCCATCCGCGGCACCATCGAGCTGACCGTGCCACCCGAGCAGCTGGACATGGCCAAGGTGCGCCAGATCATGCGCGTGGCCCGCACGCTGCGCGACGAGCTGCTGCCCTGGTATCTGCGCTTGCTGTTCCCTCGCATCGAGGCCGTGCGCGTGTGCAGCGCCACGCCCACTTGGGAACTCGAATGGCGCGAGAACGGCCAGCTGCTCGGCCTGCCGCTGCCTCAGGCCGCCGGCGAGCGCGACCCCGACGCGAAGAAGGGCGAGAAGGGCCAGCCCTGCACGCTGCTGACCGGCCAGGAAAGCTGGCCCGACGCGGCCCGCCTCATCCCGCCGGCAGGCACCAAACTCAGCGTGAAGCTGTAAGGCCCGTGGACCGCCGCTGGGTCGTTCGCGGCCTCGTCGCCGCGCTGCACGCCGCACTGCTGGCCCTGCTGTGGCTGCACAAGCCCGCGCGGCTGGACAACGGCCGCGACCAACGCGTGACGACGGTCCGGCTCGTCCAGCCCAGGCCGCAACGGCTTCCGCCGCCGGCAGCGCCGCTGCTCACGGCGCCGAACACGCCGGCTCCGGCGCTGTCGCCCATCCTGCCGCCCGCGTTCACGATCGAGAACGCGCCCGCCGCCGCCAACCCCGCGCCGCCCGCAGCGCCACCCGGCATCGCCCCCGCCGAGCCACCGCGCACCACGCTGCGGCTGACACTGCCACCCGGCTATGCCGCCTCGTCCGCCGTCGCGCGCAACCCGGCGCTGAGCGACCCGCGCAGCAACACGCCGCGCCCGACGCTCGAAGACCGCATCGCCGACGCCACCGGCGGCGCCGGTGCCTGGGTCGAGGAACAGACCAGCGACAACCGCTCCCAGTCCGTCGGCGCCCTCGGCGAATACCGCAGCGTCATGCGCCGCGGCGACACCTGCGTCGAGATCTTCCGTT
>JAEKLF010000131.1 GCA_019509985.1 Burkholderiales bacterium
GTGTCGTGGTAGCGCAGATAGGCGTCGTCGCCGGGCGCGGCGGCGCACCAGGCGCAGCGCGGGCGGCCGTCGGGCGGCAAAAAAAGCGGTCTCGTGCTCATCGATATTTCTCGGCCAGTTGACGCAGTGTGCCGTCGCGTTCGAGCCTGCGCAGCGCCTGTGTCAGGCGCCCCTCGTAGGCGGCGGGCAGGTCGGCGCGCACGGCGAGGAACTGCGAATCTTCCCGGAAGACGGTGCGACCGAGCTTCACCTTGTCGCCGAGCTTGTTCTCCGCCACGTGGCGCAGCAGGTTGATGTCCTGGCCGTAGATCACGTCGGCGCGGCCCAGCGTCAGCATCTGCAGCGCTTCGCGCTCGGAACCGACCTCGGTGATGGCCACGTTGGCCGCCAGCAGCCGGCGCGCCAGCACCGTGCCGCGCGCGACCAGCACCGGCTTGCGCTGGCTCGATGCGGCCAGCTCGGCCAGCGTGTCGAGGTTGCGCGGGTCATCGGCGCGCTGCACGATGACATGGCGGATGGTGTACAGCGGCACCGGCACATAACGCCATTGCCGCTCGCGCTCGGGCGACTTCAGCAGGCAGAAGAAGGCGTCCACCAGGCCGTCGGCCAGCAGGCGCTCGACGCGCTTCAGCGGCACCTGCTGATCCAGGCCGCTGAAGCGCAGCCCGGGGTCCGCCTTCTCGACGGCGTGCAGGATTTCGATGCACAGGCCGGGCCGGGGCGGGCTGCCATCGGGGTCGTACTTGACCGCCGAGCCGCTTTGCTGGACCGTGCGCAGGGTCAGGTCCTTGGCCGATGCCGCCAGGCTTGCCAGCGCAATCAGCAGCGAGAGCCAACGCAGCACTTAGGATCACGCTTCCCAACGAACATGCGCCGAGCATAGCGTTGCGCGGACAATCCCCTGATGGCGAACCCCCGTTTCAGTTGCAGCGTCACCGTGCAGTCCCTGCCCGAGCAGACCCATCTCGAGCAAGGCCTGTACGCCTTCAGCTACACGATCACCATCGAGAACAGCGGCGATGTGCTGGCCCAGCTCATCGGCCGGCATTGGGAGATCACCGATGCACGCGGCCAGGTCCAGGTTGTCGACGGCCTGGCCGTCGTCGGCCACCAGCCGGTGCTCGCACCGGGGCAGAGCTTCCAGTACAGCTCCTGGGCGCAGATAGCCACGGCCCAGGGAACGATGCGCGGGCGCTTCCTGTGCGTCACCGAGGGCTGCGACATCTTCCACGCCGACGTCGACGAATTCCTGCTCGCCGACAGCGCCAGTCTGCATTGATTTGATCAAGCAAAAAGCCTGGGACCTCACGGCGCTGCTGAACGCGGCCGATCCGCAGGCCGTGCTGGCCGAGCGCAACCTCTGGCTGGTGCGCCTGCTGGAATGGCTGCGCCACGCACCGCGTGAGGAGACCGCGTCGGGAACGCCGCTGCCGGTCGTGCGGCTCAAGCACCTGCTCAATGTGCTGGAGCGCCACCCCGAGCACGCCTACAACTTCTCTGCCGTCATCGCCGGTGTCTGGAACGATGTCGACGCGGTGGCGCTGTTCGCCGAGGTGGGCTTTGCGCCGCGCGTGGCCCTGTGGCACGAGGCCTTCGGGCGCGTGCGCCGCCGCCTGCTGCCGCAGACGACCGACACGCGCGACCTCGCGGCGCTGTTCGAGCTGCTGTTCGGCGACGAGGCCGACGAGGACTGGATCGCCGCCATCGACGACGAGCTGCTCGGCCGGCTGAGCCTGCTGTTCGCCGCCGCGCCCGATGACGGCTGGCGCGTCGAGATGCGCGCGGCGCTGACCGTCCTTGTCAGCAGCGTGCATTCGGCCGGCCTGGCCAGCCCGATGCGCGTGCGCATGGACGAGCCGATGCTGCAGGACAAGCCCTTCCACCAGCTGCCCGCGGCGTGGGAGGCGGTCGAGCGTGAGCTGCTCAATCCGCGGGCCGACACGGCCGCGCTGGCGTCGGCGATGCAATACCTGCACGCGCTGCTCGAGCGTTGTCGCGCCGCCGCGCAGACGGTGCCCGAGCATCTCGAAGTCCATGGCGTGTCGGTGGACCTGATGTTCTCCGTCGAGCAGCTCAGCGCGCGGCTGGAGCGCATCGAGGCCCTGCTGGCCTGCCTGCTGTCGCACGAGCCGCAGCGCGAGTTGCTGCGCCTCGTCGCCGGCCTCGTGCGCGTCGTGCACGAGCGGCGCAGCCTGCGCACGCTGTTCGCGCGTCATTACTCGCTGCTCGCGCGCAAGGTGGCCGAGCGCAGCGCCGAGACCGGCGAGCACTACATCACCCGCGACCGCGCCGAATATGCCGACATGTTCAAGCGCGCGGCCGGCGGCGGTGCCGTGCTGGCCGGCACGACGCTGCTCAAGTTCGGCATTGCGCTGCTCGGCTTCACGGCCTTTTGGGGCGGCTTCTGGGCCGGCGTGAACTACGCGCTCAGCTTCGTCCTCATCCACCTGCTGCACTGGACGGTGGCGACCAAGCAGCCGGCCATGACGGCGCCGGCCATGGCGGACAAGCTGCTCTACATCGACCGTGACGACGGCCTGCAGGGCTTCGTCGACGAGGTGGCCCACCTCGTGCGCTCGCAGGTGGCCGGCATCCTCGGCAACCTGGTTCTCGTCGCGCCGCTGGTGCTGGCCGCGCAGTTGCTGTGCCGCCTGGCCTTCGGCGCACCGCCGGTGGGCGAGAAGCAGGCGTTGTACGTGCTGCATTCGCTGAGCCTGGCCGGCCCGTCGCTGCTGTTCGCGGCATTCACCGGCATGCTGCTGTTCGCGTCCAGCCTCATCGCCGGCTGGGTCGAGAACTGGTTCGTCTTCTACCGGCTGGACAGCGCCATCGCCTGGAATCCGCGCATCGTCGCCACCTTCGGCCAGCCGCGCGCCCAGGCCTGGTCGCGCTGGTGGCGGGCCAACATCTCCGGCCTCACGGCCAACGTCAGCCTGGGCCTGATGCTGGGCCTCGTGCCGGCGCTGCTCGGCTTCGTCGGCCTGGGGCTGGACGTGCGCCACGTGACGCTGTCCACCGGCCAGCTGGCTGCGGCCGTCGGCGCGCTGGGCCTTGGCGTGATGGCCACGTGGGCCTTCTGGTCCTGCGTCATCTGCATCGCCGGCATCGGCGTGCTCAACGTGACGGTCAGCTTCTTCTGCGCCTTCAAGGTGGCGATGCGCTCGCGCGGCGTCAAGCTGGCCGACCGCAAGCGCGTCTACGCGGCCATCCGCACCCGGCTGCGGCGCGAGCCCTTGAGCTTCCTGCTGCCACCAGCATGAGGCTGCTCGTCCAAGGAGTACCTTGGCCGGTCCCCCAAGGGGACGGCGATGCTCGCGGGGCGTTCCCCCCTCGCACATCGCCAGGCGGGCCGGCTTGGTGAACTGGAGTCGGACACAAGCAGTCCCTGCGGACTGCTTGTGCCTACGGAAGGCCATGAGCCTCTGGCTCATGGCAGGCCCGGCGCTCGGCCCGCGTGACGATCAGCGATCGTCGCGGCGCTCGCCGCGCTTGCGGCCCGAGAACATGGTCCACCAGATGATGAAGACAAAGATCAGCAGCGCGCCGAGGGCTTCGAGGGCAAGGAGCAGCATGGCTTGGATGGCGCGTGGGGTGGTGGCCCTGATTCTAGGAAGCCTGGCGGCCTGCTCGTCACCGCCCTTGCAACCGCCGACCCCTGCGCCGGGCGCGCCTGCTGCCCCCAAACAGCGCTGGGCCGCCGCCGACTGGAAGGATCTGCCCGGCTGGGGCGGCGACGACCTGCTCGCTGCCTGGCCGGCGCTGCTCGGCAACTGCCAGCGCCCCGCCACCGGCTGGGCCGAGTTCTGCGCCCGCGCCGCGTTGCAGGCGCCGGCCGACGCGACCGAGGCGACGCTCTTCCTGATGAAGCATCTGCGCCCCTGGCGGCTGAGCAGCGATGGCGGCGAGGCGACGGGCCTGCTGACCGGCTATTTCGAGCCCCAGGTCGCTGCCAGCCGCACGCGTCAGGGTGCCTTCCAGTGGCCGCTGCATGCCCTGCCCGCCGACCCCGTGCTGCGCCGCACGCCGCGCCGCGACATCGACGCCAACCCGCGCTTCACGGCGCTGGAGCTGGCCTACCTGGACGATCCGTTTGCGCTGTTGCAGCTGCAGATCCAGGGCTCGGGCCGCCTCGTCGTGCGCGACGCGAGCGGCGCCGAACGCATCAGCCGCGTCGCCTACGCCGGCCACAATGACCAGCCCTTCCAATCCGTCGTGCGCGCGCTGCTGGACCGTGGCGAGGTGGCCGACGCGACGCCGCGGACCTTGAGCGACTGGGCCCGCCGCAACCCGGCCAAGGTGCGCGACGCGCTCGCCGTCAACCCGCGCGTCGTCTATTTCCGCGAGGAGGCGCTGCCCGACGCAACGCTTGGCCCGCGCGGCGCCCAGGGCGTGCCGCTGGTGCCGGGCCGCTCCGTCGCCATCGACCGCAGCTACATCGCGCTGGGCACGCCGTTGTGGCTGGACAGCACCGCGCCGCTGTCGACCACGCCATTGCGCCGCCTCGTGCTGGCCCAGGACAGCGGCAGTGCCATCCAGGGCGCGGTGCGTGCCGACCTCTTCTGGGGCTGGGGCGACGAGGCCGCGCTGCTGGCTGGCCGCACCAAGCAGCCACTGCGGCTGTGGGCGCTGTGGCCGGTCGAGGGGCGCCCGGCCGCGCCATAGTCCAAAGCCCCCTCGGGGGGCGGTCGAGGCTCAGCCTCGACCGGGGGGCACCATTCACTCCGAAACCTTGACGCCCTTCCAGAACGCGTAGCGGCCCTTGATGTTCTCGGCCGCCGGCAGCGGATCGGCGTAGTACCAGACCGCGTCCGGGTTCATCTCGCCGTTGACGAACAGGCTGAGGTACTGCGCCTGCCCCTTCCAGGGGCAGCCGCTGCGGTGGTTGGAGAAGGTTGTGTACTCCTTCTTCAGCGAGTCCGCCGGGAAGTAGTGGTTGCCTTCAACGACGACCGTGTCATCGCTCTCGGCGATGGTCACGCCGTTCCAGACTGCTTTCATGCGCGGGTCTCCGTGAGAATGGGTTGATGCGACGCTACCACTGCCATCTTGGCCGCGACATCTATGTGACTTCAGGCAGCGCCCGCGATCTCGAGCCGGGCAGCTTCGGCGTGCTCGCCATCGACGGCGGCGCGGGCGGCTGGTCGGTCGTGCACAAGGGGCCAGGCGGGGAGGTGGACGAACTCAACAACGAGATGCATTTCGAGACGCCGGAGGAGGCGCTGGCGTTTGTGAAGGAGTTGATCGGGATGCTGAACTGAGGCCGGGCCATGGGCGAGTGGATGCATGCACTTTCAGCCGGGCGCGCCGTCGCGGTGATTCTCGACAGAGACCGGCCGCCGGCGATCCACGCGCTTGACCACGTGCCCGAGCGGGCACTGCAACTTGATGATGAGGAATTCAACGACGCCGGCCTTGGCGACTTCATCGGTTTCTACGATTGGCTTCGGAGCCGTGAGGGCCGGGTCATTGGCGTCTGCCTGTGGCCTCTTCTCGACGAGAAAAGTGCAGATCTTCAGGCGTTCGACCAATGCGCGAATGTCGAGAGTGCGCATGACGGTGCGCAACTGAGCATCTACTTTGGTGACGAGCGAATTTTCGACCTGGCGGAGTCGGGCGACCAGGACTTTGGTGACAACCGGCTCTTCGTCGGTTCGAGCCGGCACGTCTTGACCTTCAATGCGCCTGGGGAGTTCCTGCATCGTGAGCGTCCGCGCAATGCCGCGGCGTTCCGCTGGCGCAGCGACGACGTCTTTGCACGCATCGCGTCGCGATACGACCTGCTCTGCGACCTCTTCAGCTTCGGCATTCACCGCCTGTGGAAACGCGACGTCGCTCGGGTCATCGCCGCGGAGTCGTGGCAAACGTTGCTCGATGGCGCCACGGGAACCGGAGACATCATCCTGCGCGTGCTGCGGCACGAGCATGTTCAGGGGCGAACCGTCGTGGCCTCGGACATCAGCACGGCGATGCTGGCGATTGCGGAGCGCCGACTGGCGAGCCACCGTTCGCAAGTCGAGTTGAAGCAGCTTGACATGGAGGCCATGCCATCGGTGGCCGACGGCAGTGTGGACGCTTACTCGATTTCGCTCGGCTTGAAGATATGTGATCGTGAACGGGCCTTGCGGGAGGCGCTGCGCGTTTTGCGGCCAGGCGGGCGGTTGATCATTCTGGAAGCTTCCCGTCTCCACTGGCGTGCCTTGCAGTTTGCCTACCTGCTGTACATGTCCATCTGCATGCCGATGCTGGGCTGGCTGGCCACCGGCGGCGATGCATCGGCCTACCGATATCTGCTGCAGGGCATCAAGGGGTTCCCCGGCGCGCTGGCGTTGTGCAACGAGTTGGCACAAGCTGGCTTCGCTGACGTGAGCTTCGAGCGCCGCACCCTGGGTATCGTTGCGATCCACACTGCGCGAAAGCCGTTGTCGCCGGCCCCGTGAATCAAGATGGAATGCCATGCCCACTGACCACGCCCCGCTCACCCTCTATGGCGCCCAGGCCTCCGGCTCCGTCGCCGTCGAAGCCGCGCTGACGCTGCTGGGCCTGCCCTACACGCTGATCGAAGGCGCCACCTGGGCCGAGGAGGCCGCGCGGGACCGGGTCGCGACCAGCAACCCCATGCGCCAGATCCCGACGCTGGTGCTGCCCGACGGCGAGGTCATGACGGAGAGCGCGGCCATCCTGATCTACCTGGCCGATCTCGATCCGGCGGCCGGTCTGGCGCCCGCTCCGGCCGACCCGTTGCGGCGGCAGTTCCTGCGCTGGATGCTGTATGTGTCTTCGGCCATCTACTCGCTGCACTGGATTAAGCCCGACGTCGGGCGCATCGGCGCACCGCAGAGCGCGAGGGACAGCGTGGTCGAGGCCGTGCACGAGCGCATCGCCTTCTGCTGGGCCAACATGGACAGCCAGCTCGCGCCGGGCGACTACCTGCTGGGCGATGAACTGACGGTGCTGGACCTGTATGTCGCTGTCGTCTCGCGTTTCGGGCCGTGGCGCGAGCGCTTCTACGAGGTCGCGCCACGCATGACCGCAGCGGTGCATCGCGTGGACGCTGACCCGCGGCTAGCGGCGCTGTGGGCCGCACGTTTTCCGGAGGACTGAACCGATGATGTCCGAGCGCTTCAACATCTTTGGCGGCCTGTTCGACATCGAACGCACCGGCGGCGGCTGGTCCGTACTGTCGGTGGGCAACGACGGAAAACGGTTGCCCGCCCACTTCGTCATCCCGGAGTTCGTGGCCGACGACGAACTCGAGCAATTCCTGTTCGACCTGTTCCATGAGCAGGCGGGGTACAAGAAGGGTGGGATCTTTCGGGTGCAGCGGTAGTTGGGGTGAGCTTGGCGAACCCCAACATCGGCGCGTGCACTATCGTTGGGGTTCACGATGTTCACCCCAACCTACCGGGCTTCGTCATCCCGGAGTTCGTCGCCGACGACGAACTGGAGCAGTTCCTGTTCGACCTGTTCCACGAGCAGGCAGCGGGCGAGCCGGGCGGCATCTTTCGGGTACAGCGGTAGGTTGGGGTGAGCTTGGCGAACCCCAACGTCGACGCGTGCACTATCGTTGGGGTTCACGATGTTCACCCCAACCTACCGAGTTGGACCTGTACGTCGCCGTCGTCTCCCGCTTCGGGCCGTGGCGCGAGCGCTTCTTCGAAGTCGCGCCGAAGATGACGGCGGTTCACCGCATTGACGCGGAGCCGAGGTTGGCGGCGCTATGGAAAGAGCGTTTCCCCGACGGCGATTGATCCGAGACCGCGCGCCACAGGCGTTGCCCATCAGATTTTTCGACGGCTGCGCCGGGGTATGTGGCTCGCTAGATCGCGAGGGTGCGTTGTATCCTTCTTGGCTGTACAAACAGTCCATAGGGAGGACGTATGGCAATGGGTAAGTGTCGCGAGTGCGGTACAGAAGTCAGCGACCAAGCAAAGGTTTGTCCCAAGTGCGGCGTCTCTAGGCCGGTCCGAAAGACATCGTTGCTGGTAAAACTCCTCGCCGTCCTTTTCGGACTTTTCATTCTGGGAAGAATATTCGGCGGTGGTGCTGGTAGTGGATCGCCGTCAACGTCTTCGAGTGAACCGTCCCCGCCTGATCCTAAGGCGGTTGCCCTGGATTCAGTAAAGCTTGAGAAGCTGAATTGGACCAAGGGTGGGTTTGACAGCGTCATGCTTCTGACTACAACCATCAAGAATGGTGGCGCGCGATCCGTAAAAGACTTAGTCATCGAATGCACGCACTACTCAAACAGCGGAACTCGAATAGATAGCAATAAGAAGACAGTTTTCGAGCGCATTGATGCTGGCAAGTCTTTCCGACTCAAGGAATTCGGCATGGGCTTCATTCACTCCCAAGCTTCGAGCACCAGTTGCGCAGTAGTCGATCTGGTTCTTCTCTAGCCGCGAGGCGCGACCCGCCCTACACCTGCCCGCCGGCCTTCGCTCCCTTGCCCTGAAGCACCGGCGCATCCGGCATGCCCAGCAAATCCGCAGCCAGCGCCTCGGCCACTTCGATGCCATCGACGCCGGCACTCATGATCCCGCCCGCATACCCCGCGCCCTCGCCGGCCGGGAACAGCCCGCGCACGTTGAGGCTCTGGTAGTCCCGCCCTCGGTTGATGCGCAGCGGTGACGATGTGCGCGTCTCCACGCCGGTCAGCACCGCGTCCGGCCGGTCGAAGCCGCGGATCTGGCGGGCAAAGGCTGGGAGAGCCTCGCGGATTGCCTCCAGGGCATACGACGGCAGCGAGCCGCGGCCCTTTTGCTGCAGGTCGGTCAGCGTCACGCCGGGCTTGTAGCTGGGTGCCACGTCGCCGAATGCCTGGCTCACCTGGCGCTTGACGAAGTCGCCCACCAGCGAGCCCGGCGCCAGGTAGCCGCCGCCGCCCAGCTCGTAGGCGCGGCTTTCCCAGAGGCGCTGGAAGGCCATGCCGTCCAGCGGGTTCACGGGGCTGCCGTCGCGCTTGCCGTCCTGGCGGTAGTCCTCGGGCGTCAGGCCGACGACGATGCCGGCGTTGGCGTTGCGCTCGTTGCGCGAGTACTGGCTCATGCCGTTGGTGACGACGCGGTCGGGCTCGCTGGTGGCGGCCACCACCGTGCCGCCGGGGCACATGCAGAAGCTGTAGACCGAGCGGCCGTTCTTGGCATGGTGGACGAGCTTGTAGTCGGCCGCGCCAAGGATCTCGTTGCCGGCATGGGCGCCGAAGCGGGCCGCGTCGATCAGGCTTTGCGGGTGCTCGATGCGATAGCCGATGGAAAAGGGCTTGGCTTCCATCTGCACGCCGCGGGCATGCAGCATCGTGAACGTGTCGCGGGCGCTGTGACCGAGGGCGATGACGACGTGGGTCGTGCTGATCTGCTCGCCCGACTCCAGCTGCACGCCGCGCACCGCGCCGTCCTCGATCAGCAGGTCCGTCATCTTCTGCTGGAAGCGGATC
This sequence comes from Burkholderiales bacterium, assembly GCA_019509985.1. GTDB lineage: Bacteria > Pseudomonadota > Gammaproteobacteria > Burkholderiales > Burkholderiaceae_C > Pelomonas. The sequence goes on from JAEKLF010000131.1 coordinate 9,434, forward strand.
TCGCCGCCCAGCGCCTCGATGTCGGCCCGCATCTTGATGATCATGCTGACCAAGCGGAAGGTGCCGATGTGGGGCTTGCTGACGAACAGGATCTCCTCGGGCGCGCCGGCCTTGACGAACTCGGTCAGCACCTTGCGCGTGAGGTGACGCGGGTCGGAGATCTGGGAATAGAGCTTGCCATCGGAGAAGGTGCCGGCGCCGCCTTCGCCGAACTGCACATTGCTCTCGGGATGGAGCTTCTGCTCGCGCCACAGGCCCCAGGTGTCCTGCGTACGCTCGCGCACGGCCTTGCCGCGTTCCAGCACGATGGGCTTCAGGCCCATCTGCGCCAGGATCAGCGCGGCGAACAGGCCGCAGGGGCCGAAGCCGACGACGACGGGGCGCGGGCCGGTGTACTCGCCGACCTGAGCCAGGAAGTGGTAGCCGGTGTCGGGCGTGGGACGGATCTGGTGGTCACCGGCGAAGCGGGCCAGCACAGCGGCTTCGTCGACACCGTCAGCCAGCGTGCAATCCAGCGTGTAGACGAGCTGGATGTCGCTGCGCTTGCGCGCGTCGTAGCCGCGGCGAAAGACGTGGAAGGCGGCCAGCTCGGTGTCGCTGAGCTTGAGCCGGGCCAGCACGGCCGGGCGCAAGGCGTCTTCGGCATGGTTCAGCGGCAGGCGGAGTTCGGTGATGCGGATCATGGTGTCTGTCTGGTCAGTTTCTAGCCGACAAAAACAAACAGGCCCCTCGGGGCCTGTGTGCGGTAACCGTCAGGCGGTCAGCCCAGGGTTCAACCCGAATGCGGGCGCTTGCCCGGGTTCTTCTTGGAGCGGGTGTGCGAACCGCGCTCCAGGCTGCTCAGCTGGCCCTTGCCGGCGGTGAAGGTCACGCCCTTGGGGGCGGCGGGACGGGGGGTGGCGCGGCGGTCCGCTTCGGTGATGATCTTGTTGCCCATGATGGCTCTCCAGTGAAACAAAAGCCCGCTTGCAGGGGCAAAACGAACGAAAGGCGCGGATTTTAGCCTGTACCGCCGCGCCAGGCCTCGAAGTCCGGCAGATCCATGGGCCGGGCCAGCAGATAGCCCTGCACGAGATCGCAGCCGCAGGCCTGGATGACGGCCAGCTCGCGGTCGTTCTCGACACCCTCGGCCGTCACCGTCAGCCCCAGGCCCTGGCCGACGCTGACGATGGATTTCAGCAGGGCCTGGCGGCGCGGGTCGGTATCGACGTCCTGCACGAAGCTGCGGTCGATCTTGAGCTCGTCCACCGGCAGGTGCTGCAGATAGGCCAGCGAGGACTGGCCGGTGCCGAAATCGTCGATGGCCAGCCGCACGCCCCAGCTCTTGAGCGCGTGCAGCACGGCAATGGGGTCGGCGCCGCTGGACATCAGCCCGGTCTCGGTGACCTCCAGCTGCAGCTGGCCGGGGTCGACGCGGTATTCGGCCAGCAGGCTGGCCAGGCGGGCGGGCAGCGTCTGGTCCTGGATGTCCAGCGTCGAGATGTTGACGGCGATGGACATCGGCTCGCGGCCCTCGGCCTCCCAGGCGGCCAGCGTGCGCACGGCGCGCGCCAACATCCAGTCGGTGATCTGGCGGATGCGGCCGCTGCGCTCGGCAAACGGGATGAAGTCGCCCGGTGGAAGCCAGCCGCGCTGCGGATGCAGCCAGCGCACCAGGGCCTCGGCGCCGGTGATGCGGCCGGTCTTCAGGCAGCGCTTGGGCTGCAGGAACTGGCGCAGCTGGTCCTGCTGGATGGCCGTGGCCAGGTCGGACAGCAGGCTCAGGTGCAGGGTGCGCGCGGCCTCGGCGCTGGGGTTGTAGACGGCCACGGCCTGCCGCAGGCGCTTGGCCTCGAACATCGCCTGCTCGGCGCGGCGCAGCAGGCCTTCGGTGTCGGCCGCATGCTCGGGCCAGTAGGCCACGCCGAGGGACACCGACAGGTCCAGCGCCTGGCCCTGCCAGCTGAGCTTGTGCTCGACCTCCTCGCGCAGCTGCGTGGCCAGCACGCTGCCGTGGTCCAGCCGCAGCACCGGCGCCAGCGCCGCAAACGTGCCGCCGGCCAGCCGCCCGTAGGCGGCCACGCCCTCGAACAGCGTCGACAGCTTGGACGCAGCGCCGCGCAGCAGCGCGTCGCCGGCATCGAAGCCCAGCAGCCCGTTGACGGCCTTGAGCCGGTCCACGTCGATGCAGATCAGCACGGCCAGCTGCTCGCGCTCGGGCAGGTTGGCCAGCAGCCGGTCGCCATCGGCGATGAAGCGGGCGCGCTGCGGCAGGCCGGTCAGCAGGTCGACGTCGGCCAGGCGGCGCAGCTCGGCCTCGCGCTCGCCGACAGCCGCGGCCATGGTGTTCATCGCCGTGGCCATGTGGCCCACCTCGTCGGCCGAATCGACGGCGATGCGGTGGCCATACTGGCCCCGGGCGATCAGCTCGGCACCGGCCTCGGCGCGCTTGAGCGGATTGACGATGGAGCGCGTGACGCCCACCGCCAGCAGCGCCCCGGCCACCAGCGCGCCGATGCACAGCGCCAGCACGCCGGTGCGGTCGGCGTCGATCTCGTCACGCAGCTCACGGGCCTTGGCCGTGCCGGCGCGCTCCTCACTGGCGGCGAGCTGGTGGATGGCGCCGACGAACAGGCTCAGCGCCGATTCCGTGTCGCTGCCCAGCAGCGCCCGCGCGGCCTGGAAGTCGTCGCGCTCGATGAGGTTGCGCACGTCGACATAGCTGGTGCGGTAGTCGGCCAGGCGCTGCCTGACGTCGGCCAGGCGTTCGCTGCGCGGGCCGGGTGGCAGCACGAGACCCAGGCGCTGCATCGCGTCGTCCAGGCGCGCGTTGGCCGACGCGATCTCGGGGTAGGCGGCCACGCGCAGTTCGGCGTCGGGGCTCATCAGCACGAGCAGCTTGCGCGCGACGGCCTCGGCGTTGCGGTTGATCTCGTTGACCGAGTCGCGGATGGCGGCCTGCTCGTCGACGATGCGGTTGAGCGCGTCGGACAGGCCGCTGAGCCGGTGCACAGACAACGCGGCCAGCGCCAGCAGCAGCAGCAGCAGCAGGCCGAAGGCCAGGCCCAGCCGGGTGCGGATGCGCAGCCGCCGCGACAGCCGGGACACGGGCTTGGGCGCATTGCTCATGCTGCTTCCAGCGCCCGCGGCTGCCAGGCGGCGTAGGCCGCTTCGTCCAGCGGCCGGCTGATCAGGAAGCCCTGCAGCACGTCGGCGCCGCAGCGGCGCAGCACGGCCAGCTCCTCCGGCGTCTCGACGCCCTCGGCCGTGACGGTCAGGCCCAGGCTGCGGCCCACGTCGATGATGGACTGCAACAGCGCCTGGCGGCGCGGCTCGCGGTCGACGCGGTCAACGAAGCTGCGGTCGACCTTGAGCTCGTCCACCGGCAGCTTCTGCAGATAGGCCAGTGAAGACTGGCCGGTGCCGAAGTCGTCGATGGCCAGGCTCACGCCGATGGCGCGCAGCGCCGCCATCACCTCCACGGGGCCGCGTCCGGCGGCCATCAGGCCGCTCTCGGTCACCTCCAGCTGCAGCCGCCCGGGCGCCACGCCGGCCTTGGCCAGCTCGGCGGCCAGCCAGGCCGGCAGATCGGCATCGGCCAGGTCCAGCGTCGAGATGTTGACGCCGATATAGCCCGGCCGGCCCTCGGCCTGCCAGGCCGCCAGGTTGGTGATCGCGCGGCGCAGCATCCAGCGCGTGATGTCGCGGATGCGGCCGGTGCTTTCGGCAAACGGGATGAATTCGGCCGGGCTCATGAAGCCGCGCTGCGGGTGCTGCCAGCGCACCAGCGCCTCGGCGCCGAGCAGTGCACCGCTGGCCGCGTCGATCTTGGGTTGCAGTACCTGCACGAGCTGATTCTCGGCCAGGGCCTGGCGCAGGTCGGACAGCAGGCTGAGATGGCTGGCGCGAGCGCTTTCCCAGGTCGGGTCGTAGCGCAGGCTGCGCACCTTCAGCCGCTTGGCCGCATACATCGCCGCTTCGGCGCGGCGCAGCAGCAGGCCCATGGCCTGCGGGCCGGCGCCGTCTGCCGGGTAGACGGCCGCGCCGACGGTGACCGACACGTCGAAGCTCTGGCCGCGCCACTCGGCCGGCAGCTCCAGCGCCTGCTGCAGCGAGCTGGTCAGCGCGGGTTGCTCGGCGTCGGCATCGGACTCGGCGGCCTGCGCGCCCAGCGGCAGCAGCGCGACGATGGCGCCGCCGCTCAGGCGGCCGAACACGGCCGGCGTGGGCGCCACGGCGGACAGGCGCTGGGCGAGGGTCTGGAACAGCGCGTCGCCAGCCTCGAAGCCGAGCAGCGCGTTGATGGGCTTGAGCCGGTCCACGTCCAGGCAGGCCAGCATGGCCTGGCGGCCCTGGTGGCTGAGCTGGCTCAGCAGCGCCTGGCCCTCGCGCAGAAAGCGCGGCTGGCGGGCGAACTGGGTCAGCGCGTCGGTCTCGGCCGCGTGCACGCGGGCGGCCTCGCGGTCGGCCACGGCGGCGGCGAGCTGGTTCAGCGACTCGCCGAGCTGGTCCACCTCCTTGACGGCGCAGGGCGTGATGCGGTGTTCGTAATGCCCGGCGGCGATGCGGCCGGCGCCCTGCTGGGTCTGCTCCAGCGGCTGGACGATGCCGCGCGTGATCAGCGCCGCCAGCACCAGGCCCAGCAGCAGCGAGGCGATGCACAGGCCCAGCACGATCTGGCGGTCGCGCACGGCCAGCGCGCTGACGTCCTGGCTGCGCGCCACCAGCGCGTGCTGCTCGGCGCCGCTGTAGCGGGCCAGCGCCTCGGTCAGGCGCGCCAGCGCCGCCTCGGTGTCGCCGCTGAGCTGCCGGCGCGCGGCGTCCACGTTGTTGGCCTCGATCAGGTCGACATTGGCCGCGTAACGGCTGCGGTAGTCGGCCAGGCGCTGCTCCACGTCGGCGAAGGCCGCCTTCACGTCGGGCGCCAGTTCGTCGTCGGCGCTGCGCGCGGCCAGCGCCCGCATGGCCTCGTCCAGGCGCTCATTGGCGGCGTCGATGGCGGCATAGGCACTGACACGGCCCTCGCGCGGCGCGCCGATCAGCACCAGCAGCTTGCGCGCGGCCACCTCGGCGTTGGCATTGATGCTCTCCACGCGCGCCTGGCCCTGCGTCATCTCGGCAACGACGTCCTTGAGCGCCCGCGACAGGTGATCGAGCCGGTTCAGCCCGACGGCCGCCAGCACCAGCACGAGCGACAGCAGCACCAGGTAGCTCAGCCTCAGCCTGGCCCCGATGCTGCTGCGCAGCAAAAACATCATTCACCGCTCCAGCGCGTGAGCAGCAACCGCGCCGTCGCCACATTGGTGGCGCAGGGCACGTCGTGAACGTCGCAGGCGCGCACCAGGGCGTTGATGTCGGGTTCGTGGGGTTGAGGCGTCATCGGGTCGCGCAGGAAGACGACGCCGTCCAGGTCGCCCACCGCCAGCCGTGCGCCAATCTGCAGGTCGCCGCCCATCGGCCCGCTGAGCATGCGCTCAATGACGAGGCCATGGGTCTCGGCCAGGCGCGCGCCCGTCGTGCCGGTGGCCATCAGCGTGCAGCGGCGCAGCAGCGGCAGGAAATCGGCGGCGAGGGCGATCATGGCGTCCTTCTTGCCGTCGTGGGCGATCAGTGCGAGCTTCATGTCCGGAGGGCGGGAAAGGATCTGCAAAGGATTGACGTTACACGCAAGACCGGGCAGCAAACGCGCAAGACTTGGCACATTGACACGGGGCTGCGTGCGCGGTGAGCATCTGTTACCCCCATGTACCCGGATGTACCCAGCCGGAAGCTGCTGCCAGGCCCTGGCAGGGAAGGATGGCAGCATCGGCCGACCTGCTTCGCCAAGACCCCGGAGACCCCATGAACTTCCGCCAGCTCCACCAAGGCCCCGAACTTTTGAAGATTGCCAACGTCTGGGACGCCGGCAGTGCCGTGCTCGTGCAGGCACAGGGAGTGCCCGCCCTCGCGACGACCAGCGCCGGCCTGGCCTGGGCGCTCGGCTATGCCGACGGCAACCACCTGCCCATCGACGAGCACGCGGCTGCGCTCAAGCGCATCGCCCGCGTCGCCCGCGTGCCGCTGAGCGCCGACAGCGAGGCCGGCTACAGCGATGACCCGGCCGCCGTGGCCGACACCGTGCTGCGCTTCGTCGAGGCCGGCGTCGTCGGCATCAACCTGGAGGACGGCGCCGACGCGCCGGCCCTGCTGTGCCGCAAGATCGAGGCCATCAAGGCCGCCACCGCGCGGGCCGGCGTCGACCTCTTCATCAACGCGCGCTGCGACGTCTACCTGAGGAACCTGGCGCCCGGCCGCGCGGTCGACGAGGTGCTGCTGCGGGCTCGCGACTACGTTGCGGCTGGCGCCGATGGTCTGTTCGCGGCCGGGGTGACGGCCATCATCGACATCCAGGCGTTGGTGGCCGGCCAGCCGCTGCCGCTGAACGTGATGGCCCGCCCGGCGCTGCCCGGGCTGGACGAACTCCAGCGCCTGGGCGTGCGGCGCATCTCGGCCGGCAGTGCCATCGCCGAGGCGGCCTGGGGCCGGGCGCAGCGGGCGGCGGCGGGCTTCCTGGCTCATGGCGCCGGCGACGCACTGTTCGAGGGTGCCGCGGCTTATCCCGAGATCAACGGGGCGCTCAACGCCGCTCAGGGCTGAACGCCGACGCGCAGCTGCAGCTCGCGCTCCGGGTGGCCGCTGGCATCGGCGCTGCTCAGCGTGCCACGCGGCGCCGGGGCCACGGTGCCGCCGCTGCGGGCGACGGTCTGCCAGCGCTCCATGGGCAGCTCCAGCGTGGACTGGAAGGTGTTGTCGCCGTCGTCGACACTGAACTCGACGCGCACCGGCGCGCGGCCGCCGGGCCAGGTCGGTGTGACGGTGAAGCTCTGCGTCGTGCGGCGCTCGCCTTCGCGCGGGCTGGCATAGACGCGGCGCGGCGCGCTGGCCGGGCCCGCCGAAGCCGTTGAGGGGTCGATCTCGACGACCGCGTCCACCCATTGCAACGGCTCGCGCGTCGTCAGCCTGAGTGCGGCGCGCTGGCCATTGAGCACCAGCAGGCGCTGGGCCGGCTGGGTTGCAGCGGGCTGGATCGTCGACGTGACGACGCCAGGCCCGCGCGGCGATACCGAGCCGGCCGTGCCGACCACGACGGCGCCGTCGCGCACGCCGGCCTGGGCCGCGGGCGGCAGCTTGCTGTCCACCCAGCGCAGCTCGACGACAAGGTGCACGGCCGGCGGCGCGGCCCTCGCCAGCGGCGACCCCAGCATCAGCGCAAGCACGAAGCGGCGTTCCATGCCGCCGAGCTTAGTCCCGAGTCGCTTGCGGCCGCAGCTGCAAAAGCCGGGGTCCGAACAGGTTGATCGCCAGACCGGCCAGCACCAGGGCCGCGGCCATCAGCTTCCAGGCCGGCAGCGGCTCGCCCAGCAGCGCCGCGGCCGAGCCCATGCCAAACACCGGCACCAGCAGGGCCATCGGCACGATGCGTCCGGCCGGGTGGCGGGCCAGCAGCCAGCTCCACACGCCGTAGCCGAACAGCGTGTTGCCGACCGACTGCCACAGCACGGCGGCCCAGGTGCCCAGCGTCGACGCGGCCAGGCCGGCGGCGATCTGCTGCGGCCCGTCGATCAGCAGCGTCAGCGCCAGCAGCGGCGGCACCGCGAAGGCGCTGCTCCAGACCACGTAGGCCAGCATGTCGATGCGGCCGGCGCGCTGCGTCAGCAGATTGGCACAGGCCCACGAGAAGGCAGCGGCCAGCACCATGGCCACGCCCAGCGCCGTCGTCGCTCCGTCGGTGTGCGAGGCGATGACGGCCACGCCGCCGGCCGCCAGCGCCAGGCCCAGCCACTGTGCGCCCGCCACCTTCTCCTTGCGGATGCGCACGGCCAGCAGCAGCGTGAAGAACACCTGCGTCTGCACGACCAGCGACGCCAGCCCTGGCGAGATCTGGCTGCGCATGGCCAGGTAGAGCAGGCCGAACTGGCCCACGCCGATGAAGAGGCCGTAGCCGGCCAGGTTGCGCCAGCCGACCGCTGGCCGGCGCAGGAAGAAGCAGGCCGGCACCAGCGCGAAGCCGAAGCGCAGCACCGCCAGCGTCAGCGGCGGCAGCGTGTGCAGCGCGTACTTGATGACGACGAAGTTGCTGCCCCAGATCGCGACGACGGCGAGGGCGAGCAGGAAGTGGCGAAGGGGCAGGGTGGCGGACATGCGTAGGGCATTCTCGGGCCGAGCGCCGGGCCGCTCCCAAACCGGCCCGCGTCGCCGATGTGCTCGCGGTTCAATGCCGCCAGCATCGGCGTCCCTGGAGGCCGGCCGGGGTACTCGCTGGACGAGGGGCTCAATCAACGCAGATGCGGTCGCGGCCCTCGGCCTTGGCCTGGTAGAGCAGGCGGTCGGCGCGCTCCAGCGTCTGGGCCAGCGTGTCGCTGCGGCGGTGGCCGGTCAGGCCGATGGACACGGTGAGCGCGACCTGTGCGCCGCCGACGTCGATACGCAGCGCGGCGACGTGCTGGCGCAGCCTCTCCATGCCGCCCAGGGCCGGCGGCATGCCGGTATCGGGCAGCAGCACGACGAACTCCTCGCCACCCCAGCGCGCCAGCACGTCGGTGGCGCGCATGGCCGCCTGGCCGGCCTGGGCGAAAGTGCGCAGCACGGTGTCGCCGGCGGCGTGGCCGTGCTCGTCGTTGATGCGCTTGAAGTGGTCGAGGTCGACCAGCGCGATGCAGAAGTCGTGCGGGTGGCGCAGCGAGCGCAGCAGCTCCTGGTCCATCAGCGCCTGCATCTGGCGGCGGTTGGGCAGGCCGGTCAGCTCGTCGCGGGTGGCGATGGCCTGCAGCTGCGCGAGCGCGCGGCCCAGCTCCTCCCGCTGCTCGGACAGGCGGCGGCGGATGCGGCTCAGGCGCGCCGTCAGCGTGGCGACGGCGGGCAGCATGCAGGCCAGCATCAGGAAATGGCCGATCTCGACCTCGGGCGGGTAGGTCGCCGGCTGGCGCACGGCCATCACGCCCATGACGACGGCGAACAGCGTCAGCGCGAACAGGCTGAGCGCGTAGGCATTGCGCGCGCGCAGCTGGAACATGCCGAACATCAGGATCAGCGTCAGCACCGGGAAGACGGCGCCGCGCAGTGGCCCGGCCTGCGCGTAGCCGGCGGCCGCGGCGGTGATCGCGAAGGCGATCTGCACGCTGGTCAGCGACGGGTCGGCGAAGCGCAGCGACCAGCCGCTGCGGATGGCGGCATAGACCAGCGCCATGCCGCCCAGGGACACGGCCGTCCAGCCCCACAACAGCAGGCCCTGCTCGCCACGCCCGACGCGGACCGCGTAGTGCAGCATGACGACGCTGATGCCCATCAGCGCCATCGCGAGCGAGGTCTGGCGCAGCCGCAGGCGCTGGGCCGGCGTGCTGCCCAGCCAGAGGTCGCCCAGTCGTTGCAGATGCCTCGTCGCCATGGTCTAAGCCTAACGCGGGCTGGTGCCGCGCCTCGCCCCGGCCGCCCGCGAGGGCTTGGCCTCGTGCCGGTGTCAGCCCACGTAGCCGGTCCGCAGGGCCTGGGCCCAGTCCGGCCGGCCACGCTGCATGGCCAGCGCAGCCATCTCGCGGTGGTTGTAGGGCACAGCGTGCTGGCTGCAATGCCAGGCGCCGGCCATCTGCTCGACGATGGCGTAGTTCGCGTCCGGCGTGCCGCGCTCGACGACATAGCGCTCGGGCTCGTCGTCGACGTAGGCCTGCAGGCCGACGCTGCCGGGATTGACGAGGCAGGCGCCGCCGGCTGTGCGCAGGAAGCGGGGCAGATGGCTGTGGCCGCAGGCGATCAGCGTGCTGTTCTGGCCGCCCTGGCGCTCGGCGATCTCAGCCGCGGTGGCGAGGCCGAGCACGCCGCCGCGCGGCGTTTCGAGGAAGTGCTCATCGTCCTGGCGCGGCGTGCCGTGGCACAGGTAAATGTCCGTCGTCCACTGCCACATCGGCCGCAGCGAGCGCAGCCAGTCCAGCTCGGGCTTGCCCAGTGTCGACAGCGCGTAGCCGTCGGAGGCGCCGCCGTGGTCGGGGCGCCATTCCAGGATCTGGCGCTCATGGTTGCCGGCCAGCGTGGGCCAGCCCGAGGCCATCAGGTATTGCGCGGTCTCGCGCGGCAGCAGCGGGCCGGAGAGATTGTCGCCCAGGCAGATCACCTGGTCCACGCCGCGGCGGCGGATGTCGGCGACGACGGCTTCGAGGGCCGGCAGGTTGCCGTGGATGTCGGAGACGAGGGCGAGGCGCATGGTTGTCCCTTTCAACTATGGCGGGCCGAGCGCCGGGCCGCTCCCAAGCCGGCCCGCG
>JAEKLF010000310.1 GCA_019509985.1 Burkholderiales bacterium
GTCCAATCGCCCCAGCGTCGCTCAGCTGCTGGCCCAGGTGCGCGCCACCGCGCTGGCCGCCCAGGACCACCAGGACCTGCCCTTCGAGCAGCTCATCGAGGCGCTGAACCCGCCGCGCAGCCTGGCCCACCATCCGTTGCTGCAGGTCATGCTGACTTGGCAGAACGCCCCCGAGGGCGAGCTCGCGCTGCCGGGCCTGCAGTTGCTGCCGGCCCCCGCCGGTGGCGCCGCCGTCAGTGCCAAGTTCGACCTGGATCTGTCGCTGCACGAGCAGGGCGAGCGCATCGCCGGCTCGCTGCAGTACGCCCGCGCGCTGTTCGAGCACGCCAGCATCGAGCGGCATGCGGCCCAGTTCGTCGCCCTGCTGCAGGCCATGGTCGAGGACGACTCGGGCTGCGTGCTGCGGCTGCGGCTGCCGCTGCTGCCCGAGTCCGAGCAGGCCCAGCTGCTGGCCTTCAACACCACCGAGGCCGCCTTCGATGCAGAGCTGTGCATCCACCAGATCTTCGAGCAGCAGGTCCGCCTGCGCCCCGAGGCCACCGCGCTGGTCTTCGAGCAGGAGTGCTTGAGCTACGCCGAACTCAACGTCCGTGCCAACCAGCTCGCGCATCACCTCGTTGACCTGGGCGTTGGGCCCGACACGCGCGTGGCCATCTGCCTGCCGCGCAGCACCGAGATGGTGGTCGCCCTGCTGGCCACGCTCAAAGCCGGTGCCGCCTATGTGCCGCTCGATCCGGCCTACCCGGCCCAACGCCTGGCCTTCATGCTCGAGGACTGCCACCCCACGGTGCTGGTCTCGCGCTCGGACTGCGCGCAGGCCCTGCCCGCGTCTGTCGGCGTGCCGCTGCTGTCGCTGGATGCCCCCCACCCCGCCTGGCTGCTCGCCCCGCAACACGACCCGCTCGTGCCCGCTCTCACGCCCGCTCACCTGACCTACGTCATCTACACCTCCGGCTCCACCGGGCTGCCCAAGGGGGTGATGGTCGCGCATCGCGGCTTGTGCAATCTGGCTCAGGCGCAGATCCGGGCCTTCGACGTCCAGCCCGACAGCCGCGTGCTGCAGTTCGCCTCGTTCAGCTTCGATGCCTGCATCTCCGAAGTGCTGATGGCCTTGCTCAGCGGGGCCAGCCTTCATGTGCCGGCGCCATCGGTGCTGGCCGGCGAGGCGCTGGCGCAGTTCGTCGCAGCCCGGCGCATCACACACGCCACGCTGCCGCCGGCGGTGCTGGCTGCGCTGGCACCACCGGCGCTGCCGCACTTGCGCACCCTGGTGCTGGCCGGCGAGGCCAGCAGCGCCGCGCTGGTGCGGCCCTGGGCCCGGCAGCTGCGGCTGCTCAATGCCTACGCCCCCACCGAGACCAGCGTGTGCGCCAGCATGCACGAATGCCTGGCCGGGCAGGACACGGCGCCTCCCATCGGGCAGCCCATCGCCAACACCCGCATCCACCTCCTGGACGCCTGGGGCCAGTCCTGCCCGATCGGCGTGGCCGGCGAGCTGCACATCGCCGGCGCCGGCCTGGCGCGCGGCTACCTCAACCGCCCCGAGCTCACCGCCGAGCGCTTCGTGCCCGATCCCTTCGGCGCGCCGGGCAGCCGCATGTACCGCAGCGGCGACCTCGCGCGCTGGCGCG
>JAEKLF010000311.1 GCA_019509985.1 Burkholderiales bacterium
CGCAGGCCGCGGGCGCCGGTCTTGCGAGCGAGGGCTTTGCGGGCGATGGCGGCCAGCGCCGGCTTGCGGATTTCGAGCTCGACGCCGTCCATCTCGAACAGCTGCTGATATTGCTTGACGAGCGCGTTCTTGGGCTCGGTCAGGATCTGCACCAGCGCGTCCTCGGTCAGCTCGCCCAGCGTCGCGACGACGGGCAAGCGGCCGACCAGTTCGGGGATGAGGCCGAACTTGATGATGTCCTCGGGCTCGCACTCGCGGAAGACCTCGGAAACGCGGCGTTCGCTCTTGCTCTTCACGGTCGCGCCGAAGCCGATGCCCGACTTCTCGCTGCGGTTCTGGATGACCTTCTCCAGGCCGTCGAAGGCACCACCGCAGATGAACAGGATGTTGGTCGTGTCGATCTGCAGGAAGTCCTGGTTCGGGTGCTTGCGGCCACCCTGCGGCGGCACCGAGGCCATCGTGCCTTCGACGAGCTTGAGCAGCGCCTGCTGCACGCCTTCACCCGACACGTCGCGCGTGATGGACGGGTTGTCGGCCTTGCGCGAGATCTTGTCGATCTCGTCGATGTAGACGATGCCTCGCTGCGCGCGCTCGACGTCGTAATTGCAGTTCTGCAGCAGCTTCTGGATGATGTTCTCGACGTCCTCGCCGACGTAGCCGGCTTCGGTCAGCGTCGTCGCATCGGCGATCACGAAGGGCACGTTCAGCAGGCGAGCCAAGGTCTGCGCCAGCAGCGTCTTGCCGGAGCCGGTGGGGCCGATCAAGAGGATGTTGCTCTTGGACAGCTCGACCGAATCCTTGGTCGTCGCCATGTGGCGCAGGCGCTTGTAGTGGTTGTAGACGGCCACGGCCAGCGTGCGCTTGGCGACGTCCTGGCCGATGACGTACTGGTCGAGGCTGGACTTGATCTCGCTGGGCACGGGCAGGTCGGACTTGCCGGCACGCGCGGCCGGGGCCGGGGCCGGGATCTCGTCACGGACGATGTCGTTGCACAGCTCGATGCACTCGTCGCAGATGAAGACGGACGGACCGGCAATCAGCTTCTTGACCTCGTGCTGGCTCTTGCCGCAGAACGAGCAGTACAGAACTTTTTCGCTGGAGTTGCCTTTTTTGTCGGCCATGGGTCTGCTCGGGAATGCCAGTGAACAGGCGAAGTGCCTGAATGATGATAGTTCAAACGATCACGGGGCCCTTGTGGGGATAAGGGCCCCGATTTCGCTGCGAATCCGGGGGCCGGTTACAGCCCCTCACGACTCAGGGCCGATGTTCCAGCACCTGGTCGATCAGGCCGTAGGTCTGGGCCTCGGCCGCGGACATGAAGTAGTCGCGCTCGGTATCCGCCTGGATTTTCTCCAGGCTCTGGCCGGTGCGCTCAGCCAGGATGCGGTTCAAGGCGTCGCGAGTCTTCAGGATTTCACGCGCATGGATTTCGATATCGGTCGCCTGACCCTGAGCGCCGCCCAACGGCTGGTGGATCATGATCTTGGCGTTGGGCAGCGAGAAACGCTTGCCCTTGGTGCCGGCTGCCATCAGGAAGGCACCCATGCTGGCCGCCATGCCCATGCACAGCGTCGACACGTCGGGCTTGATGAAGTTCATCGTGTCGTAGATGGACATCCCGGCCGAACCGCGTCGTTGACCGGACCAACCAGGAAGATGATGCGCTCGCGCAGCAGGCGCGAGTAAATGTCGTAGGCGCGCTCGCCTCGACCGGACTGTTCGATGACGATGGGCACCATGCCCAGGTTGCTGGTTTCAAGCGCGCTCATTCAGATCCTTGAAGACAAAGCGGTAACAGCTGTTATGGGGGCAGATTATGGCCACGCAAGTAAAAAGGCGCCGGGCCTTGCGGCGCGGCGCCTTCGTCAGGCGAGGGGCTCTCAGTTGCCGGCGGCCATCAGTTCGTCGAAGGGCAGCGACTTGTCGGTCACCTTGGCGGTGGACAGCACGAAGTCCGTGACATTGTTCTCGACGACGACGGCCTCGACCTCGGCCATGCGCTCGCGGTCGCTGAGGTACCAGCGCATCACTTCGGCGGGCTTCTCGTAGCTCTGCGACAGCTCTTCGA
>JAEKLF010000316.1 GCA_019509985.1 Burkholderiales bacterium
AGGCCCCGCTGCTGCACGCGCACGTGGCCGAGGACGCGCAGCACGGCCGCTGGCTGCTGTGCCTGCTCAGCCACCACCTGGTGTGCGATCACACGACGCTGGAGCTGCTGGCCGAGGAAATCGAGGCGCTGCTGGGCAGGCGCGAGCACCTGCTGCCCGCGCCGCTGCCGTTTCGGGACTTCGTGGCCCAGGCCCGGCTGGGAGTCTCTCAGTCCGAGCACGAGGCCTTCTTCCGCGCCATGCTCGGCGATGTGCAGGAGCCCAGTGCCCCGTTCGGGCTGCTCGACGTGCAAGGCGACGGCAGCACCATCGCCGAGGCCGAGGTGCCGCTGCCAGCCGAACTCTCGCGTGACTTGCGCGCCCAGGCCCGCCGTCTGGGCGTCAGCGCCGCGGCGTTGTTTCACCTGGCCTTTGCGCTGATGCTGGCACGCACCAGCGCGCGCTCGGACGTGGTCTTCGGCACCGTGCTGTTCGGCCGCCTGCACGGCAGCGCCGGCACGCAGCGCACGCTGGGCATGTTCATGAACACGCTGCCGCTTCGGATGCGCCTGGACTCGCTCAGCGTGCAAGCCGCCGTGCGCCACACCCAGCAACAGCTGGCCCAGCTGCTGCACCACGAGCACGCCACGCTCGCGCTGGCCCAGCGTTGCAGCGGCGTGGCCGCCGCCGCGCCGCTGTTCACCGCGCTGTTGAACTACCGCCACGCCGGCGGCAGCACCGTGCTCGAGCCCAACGCGCAGGCCGCCCAGACCGCCTGGCAGGGCGTGCACACCCTGCACTCCCAGGAGCGCACCAACTACCCCTTCAGCATCTCGGTCAACGACGCGCACGAGGACTTCTCCCTGAGCGTGCAGGTCGATCAGCAGATCGACCCCGAACGCGTGGGCGCCTTCATGCTGCAGGCGCTGGCGCAATTGGCCCACGCCCTCGCGCACGCGCCGCACACGCCGCTGCGCCAGATGCAGTTGCTGCCCGAGACCGAGCAGGCACAGCTGCGCGACTTCAATGCCACCGAGACGGTCTTCCCGGCACAGTCGTGCATCCACCAGCTCTTCGAGGAACAGGTGCGCCTGCGCCCCGAGGCCACCGCCCTGGTCTTCGAGCAGGAGCAGCTGAGCTACGCCGAACTCAACGCGCGCGCCAATCAGCTCGCGCATCACCTGCGCAGCCTGGGCGTGGGGCCGGACACGCGTGTGGCCATCTGCCTGCCGCGCAGCACCGAGATGGTGGTCGCGCTGCTGGCCACGCTCAAGGCCGGTGCCGCCTATGTGCCGCTCGATCCGGCCTACCCGGCCCAGCGCCTGGCCTTCATGCTCGAGGACTGCCGCGCCGCAGTGCTGGTTTCGCGCTCGGACTGCGCCCAGGCCCTGCCCGCCTCCGCGGGCGTGCCGCTGCTGTGCCTCGATGCCCCCCACCCCGCCTGGCTGCTCGCCCCGCAACACGACCCGCTCGTGCCCGCGCTCACGCCCGCTCACCTGGCCTACGTCATCTACACCTCCGGCTCCACCGGGCTGCCCAAGGGGGTGATGGTCGCGCATGCGCAGGTGACCAACTACCTGCGCTGGGCCGAGCGCCTGTACCACCCGCAAAGCAGCTCGGTGGTG
>JAEKLF010000317.1 GCA_019509985.1 Burkholderiales bacterium
CATCCCCGCTCACGCGGGGCAGCCGTCGCCGCCTTCTACGTCGGCCACAACTCGCAGGGTCCATCCCCGCTCACGCGGGGCAGCCTCGGATGGCGGAATGAAGGCGTCCTGCGCCTTGGGTCCATCCCCGCTCACGCGGGGCAGCCTCGGCGGGCACCTTGAACGCCAGCCCGACCGTGGGTCCATCCCCGCTCACGCGGGGCAGCCGCTGCGGGCCATGGTGATCATCCTTCTATGAGGGGTCCATCCCCGCTCACGCGGGGCAGCCCTTGGGCCCGAGCCCAGAACACGCCAGCTTGTGGGTCCATCCCCGCTCACGCGGGGCAGCCGCCCGATAGGCGGCAATCTCGGTGTCGGTCATGGGTCCATCCCCGCTCACGCGGGGCAGCCGCCGAGCATGATTTGGGCGAGCTGGTTGTTCAGGGTCCATCCCCGCTCACGCGGGGCAGCCCCGTTCAGCTCGATGCCCTCGCCGCCCTCGTTGGGTCCATCCCCGCTCACGCGGGGCAGCCTCGAGCAACGTCTCGTCGATCTGCTGCTTCCAGGGTCCATCCCCGCTCACGCGGGGCAGCCTGGCGGCCGAAGCCACCAATTCCACGAGCCGGGGGTCCATCCCCGCTCACGCGGGGCAGCCCCGAGACCGCTCATCGCCGCACCGACCGATGAGGGTCCATCCCCGCTCACGCGGGGCAGCCTCTTGAGCCTCCTTGAGCCGCACCACGCGGCGGGGTCCATCCCCGCTCACGCGGGGCAGCCTTTCTTTCGGCAATCCACGGGCAGACGCCCACGGGTCCATCCCCGCTCACGCGGGGCAGCCAATGAAGAGCCCGAGTACGCCGGGCACGTCCAGGGTCCATCCCCGCTCACGCGGGGCAGCCCCACAAGTGCGAGGGCAGGGGCTTCAACGGTGGGGTCCATCCCCGCTCACGCGGGGCAGCCTCTCAAAGCCAAGTCATTGACCCAAAAGCAGTTTGTCAAAGAACGAACCCTGCCAACTGCGGGTTATCCCTTGCGCGTCAGCAGCACGCCGTCGATGCGGACCGGGTGACGCGGTGGCGTGCCGAGTTGGCGGACTTGGAGGCCGCCGTCGGCTTGGCGGTCGGGGTGGAGCAGGGTCAGTGAGCCGCGTTGCAGCTGGCCATGCCATTCGCTCACGACCTTCCAGATTTGGTCGCGTGAGCGGGCACTGAGGTGCGGGCTGGCGTACACGCCCGGCGCCAGCTCCAGCATGGCGGAGGCGAGGAAGCCGCGGACGCGATGGGCAGGGTGACGGTTTCGCGATAGAGGTCTGCGATGTCGAGGACGAAGGATTGGTCGGAGTCTTCGTGGATGAAGCCGAGCTGCGTCAGGGCCGACACGGACGCAATCGCGACGCCGGCTGCTGCGCGAACCGCCGTGGAAGCATGGTTCAAGGCCTGGTTAGCGCTGTCGCTGGCGTCGGGGCGGCTGCGGTCGTAGGCGCGGCGTTTCCAGGCGATGCCGAATTGCTGGGCGAGCAGTTGGTAGCTGGCTTTGACGCGGGCGCCTTCGATTCCGCGTAGCACTGCGATGTCCTGGTGCGGCAGTATTTCTCCCAGGCGCCGGGCGTACATCTTGCGCGCGATGGCCAGGCGCTGGCGCTCGTCGGCCCAGGCGCGGGCTTGGGCGCGGGCAAGATCGGAGCGATCAGGGCCGAGGGCTGGCGCGGTGTAGAGGCGGGTGGCGTCGGTGCCGACGGCGACGAGGCTGGTGCCATGGCGAGCAAGCAGGCGCAGCACGTCGTGGCTGAGGCTGGTGCCCGGGCCGATGAGCAAGGCCGACAGGGTCTGGTACGGGAGCTGGTAGTCGCCCGCCGGCAAGGCGCCGCCGCCACTGACGAAATGCAGGCAGCCGTCTTCGACGCTGAGCACGCCCCGATCGAGGTAAAGCAGGCCATGGCGGTCGGCGTGGGGGATGCGGGCCTGGTCGAGGCCGAGGCGGCCTTTGAGCATGTCAGCTGCCCGGCGATAAGAGCAGGCAGCCGAAGCCGAAGGCGCGGTGGCGGCCGACGCCGCGCGCCAGCAAGCGTTGGAAGGAGGCGGGGTCACGCACTTCGAGCTGGCCGCGCAGCGTCACGTCGGGCAGCAGGCCGCGTTGAGTGCGCCGCTGGCCACCGGCCTGGCCAGCGCGGCGCGCAGCGGTCTGGAGGCTGAAAGCCTGCAGCCCAGCGCACTGCAGGCTGGCGGCGTCGTCGCGCGCCAACTCGCGTGTCAGCCAAGCGACGTAGGCGGCTTCGCGGTCGATGCCAGGGCCGCCGAAGCTGGGGTGGTGGGCGGCGTCGATTTCCGGGTAGCCGCCGCCGGGTTGGGCGCGGCTGCGCACCACGGGTGCGGCGCGCACCTCGAAGCGCAGGCGCTCGCCCGTGCGCCAGTCGCTGGGCAGGGCGCGGGCTTGCAGGGTGGCCAAGCCTAGGGCTTGGGCGGCGAGAGGGTCGGTCGCGCTGAAGGTGGCCGCTCGGTCCAGGGCTGCCGGGTCGGCAGCGGTGTAGCCAACGAACAGGGCGGGCGCCTGCGGGCGCTGCACAAGCACGAACGGTTGGGGCGCGAGCTCCCCCAAGGCCGCACGTGCTGCCGCGTGTAGGGCGTAGCCCAGGTCATCGCACAGGGCGGCTTGGCCGGTGGCATGAGCCCATTTGAAG
>JAEKLF010000241.1 GCA_019509985.1 Burkholderiales bacterium
GCCTTCGGCGCTGGACGGGAAGCGGTTCTCGGCGGGGATCAGCCGGCCGTGGCCGTCCATGGCCGGCTCGGGGTTGGCGCTGTAGCTGTAGCTCGACGCCCCGGGCTCGTACCACTGGATGTCGATGGTGAAGATGTTGTAGCCGGCCGGCAGCAGCTTGTCGGCCATGATGCGGGCGGTCTCGCGGGCCTGGGCTTCGTTGATGGTGGTGGCAAAGCTGTTCCAGCTGTTCCAGCCCATCGGCGGCGTCGGGGCCAGCAGGCCCTTGGCCGGCCTTGCTGCGGTGTCGGAGGCAGCGTGGGCGGGCAGCGTGGACGCGGCGATGCCCGTGAGGCCGGCGCCGATCAGGCCCCTTCGATTCAATGCCATGGGATGTCTCTTGTCTCGTTTGTCGTGGCTGCCGGGTGTACGGCATTGCGCGACAACAATCCAATGGCGATTTCCTCTCAACCCATGTCAGTTTCGATATGGCTTGAGCGGCGCCGGCCGATCACGGCTCCAAGGCTTGCCGCAAGGCGCTCGCCATCTGCCCCAGCGCCAGCCGCGCTGCTGGCACGGCGCCGGCCATGCTGATGAAGCCGTGCGCCAAGCCGTGGTACTCGACGACGGTGACCGCATTGCCGGCCGCGCCGAGCGCCTTGCCGTAGGCCATGGCCTCGTCGCGCAGTGCGTCATGGGCCGCCAGCACCAGCAGCGTCGGCGGCAGGCCGGCGAGGCTGGGCGCCAGCAGCGGCGCACCGCGCCAGTCGGGCGCCTTGCCGGCGGCGCCGTAGTAGTGGCGGTTGAAGTAGTCCATGGTGCGCTTCGTCAGCGTGGGGCCGGCGGCATGCCGCTCGCGCGACGGGTAGTCGCCATCATGAGCACCGGCAGCGGGCGGGTAGACGAGCAGCTGGAAGGCAATCGCCGGCCCGCCAGCATCGCGCGCCAGCAATGCGGCGGTGGCGGCCAGCGCGGCGCCGGCGCTGTCGCCCATCACGGCCAGGCGGGTCGGGTCGCCGCCAAAGCCGCGGATGGCTTCGGCCACCCAGCCGAGCGCGGCGAAGCTGTCCTCGATGGCGGCCGGATAGGGATGCTCGGGCGCGAGGCGGTAGGCGGCGCTGACGATCATCACGCCGCTGTCGGCGCAGAGCTGGCGGCAGACGGCGTCATAGCCTTCGAGGTCGCCAAGCACGAAGCCACCGCCGTGGAAGTACAGCGTTACTGGCAAGGCGCCGGCAGCGTCGCGCGGCTTGTAGATGCGCACGTTCACGTCATGGCCGGCAAAGCGCGCTTCGTGCGGCGTCACGTCCACGTCGGCGGGCGGCACGGTGGCCGCCGTGCAGATCTGCCGGTACAAGCCACGGCAGGGCTCGGGCGGCAGGTCGCAAAGGTCGGGGGCGCCGGCCGCCTGGGCGAGCAAATGTTGCAGGTGCAGATCGAGCATGGGAGTCTCCTTGGGGAACGTCGTCAAAGGGAAGCCGGCTGAGCGGCGGTGTCGTGGGAATGCCGCCGCTGCGGCAGCTCGGCCACCCGGGCCGGCTTCAGCAGCCAGTGCGCCAGCGCCGGCACCAACACCAGTGCGCCCACCATGTTCCACACGAACATGAAGGCCAGCAGGATGCCCATGTCGGCCTGGAACTTGATGGGCGACAGCGCCCAGGTGCCCACCGCGAGTGCCAGCGTCACGCCGGTGAGCATGACGACCCGGCCCGTGAACTGCAGCGCGTGCAGGTAGGCCGCCGACAGGCTTTCGCCCGCACGCAGCCTGGCCAGCATGACGCTGAGCACATAGAGCGCGTAGTCCACGCCAATGCCCACGCCCAAGGCGATGACCGGCAGCGTGGCGACCTTGACGCCCATGCCGAGGCCCACCATCAGCGCCTCGCACAGGATGGACGTCAGCACCAGCGGCAGCACGGCGACGACGACGGCGCGCCAGGAGCGGAAGGTGACCCAGCACAGCACGACGACAGCGCCGTAGACCCACCACAGCATCTGGTTCATGGCCTGCTTGACGACGATGTTGGTCGCCGCGGCGATGCCCGCCGAGCCGGCCGCGAGCATGAAGCGCTCGTCCTTGGTCGAGTTCTTCGCCATGAAGGCCTCGACCGTCGCGACGACCGTGCTCAGCGTCTCGGCCTTGTGGTCCTTCAGGTAGACGTAGAGCGACAGGAAGGAGCAGCCCTGGTTGAACAGCTCGCGCGGCGCGCGCGTCTGCACGCCACCTAACGCGCTGTCGTTGGGAATCAGCTCGTACCACTTCAGCTGGCCCTCGTTGTAGCCCACCATGGCCAGCTTGGAGAGCGCGGCCATGGAGTTGGTGGACTCGACGCCGGGCAACTGCTCCAGCTGCCAGGCGAGCTGGTCGACCTTGGCCAGCGTGCCGTAGCGCGTGCACTGGTCCTCGGGCGTCGACACCATCACGACGAGGATGTCGCTCGATGCGGCGTAGTGCTGGGTAACGTAGTCGTTGTCGCGGTTGTAGCGCGAGTCGGCGCGCAGCTCGGGGGCGCCGGGGTCGAGGTCGCCAACGTGCAGCCGCGTGCTGACGGCATAGCCCGCGACGGCCAGCGCCGCCGACACGCCCAGGGCCACCAGCGCCGGGCCGCGCTGCGTGAAGCGGTCGAGCTGGCGCCACATCCAGGAGTTGCCGGCCTTGGGGTTGAACTCGGGGTCGTCACGCAGGCTGCGCCTGGCGGCCGCCGCGCCCACGCCCACATAGGACAGCAGGATGGGCAGCAGCACGAGGTTGGTGAAGATCAGCACGGCCACGCCGATGCTGGCGACGAGCGCCAGGTCCTGGATGGCCTGGATCTTGATCAGGGCCAGTACCGCGAAGCCGACGGCATCGCACAGCAGCGCCGTGAGGCCGGCGACGAACAGGCGACGGAAGGTGTAGCGCGCGGCCACCACGCGGTGGGTGCCGCGGCCGACGTCCTGCATGATGCCGTTCATCTTCTGCGCGCCATGGCTCATGCCGATGGCGAAGACGAGGAAGGGCACGAGCACCGAGTAAGGGTCCAGCGCATAGCCGAGCAAGGCGAGCAGACCGAACTGCCAGACCACGGCGATGAGCGAGCAGGCGACCACGAGCGCGGTGCTGCGCACGCAGCGCGTGTAGGCCCACAGCACGCTGGCGCAGATGACCAGGGCCACGGCGAAAAACACCAGCACCTGCTGCAGGCCCTCGATGAGGTCACCCATGACCTTGGCGAAGCCGGTCACGTGCAGCGCGATGGCGTCGCTGTCGTACTTGGTGCGCAGCGCCTCGACCTGGCGACCGAGCTCGCCGTAATCCAGCGCCTGACCGGTCTTGGGGTTCACGTCGAGCAGCGGCACGAAGACGATGCTGGACTTGGCGTCGCCGGCGACGATCTGGCCGATCTCGCCGGAGCGCTCGACATTGGCGCGCACTTCGGCCAGCGCGGCGGGCGAGCCGTCGTAGCTGTCGCCCATCACCGTGTTGCCGTCCAGGCCTTCCTCGGTCACGGCGACCCAGCGGGTGTTGGCCGTCCACAGCGACTTCATGAAGGGCCGGTCCACGCCGGGCATCAGGTAGATCTCGTCGCTGATCTTCTGCAGCGTGTCGAGGTAGTGCTTGTCGTAGATCGTGCCCTTGCGCGCCTCGACGACGACGCGCAGCGCATTGCCCTGGCCGCCCAGGTCGGCCTTGTGCGCCAGGTAGTTGGCGATGTAGGGATGCTGGGTGGGGATGGTCTTTTCGAAGCTGGCGTTGAGCGTCAGCTTGAAGGCCTGCTGGCCCAGCCACAGCGTGGCCAGCAGGCACAGCAGCATGACCCAGGGCCGGTGGTTGAAGAGCAGCCGCTCGGGCCAGGAGCCGGAGCGGGTGTCGAAGTCGTCGAGCCGGGTGATGACCGGTTGGGCGCCCAGCGTGTCGGTGGCGTGCATCGTCTTGTTTGAAAAGTTCAGGGCTGGGCGCGGCGGGTGCCACGCAGGCTGGCGATGACCCAGGCGCCATCGGGTGCGGCGGCCAGGCCGGCCGCTGGCAGGGGCCCGGCGGGAGGCGGTCGGCGCGTGAAGCTGAGGCCGTCGTCAGTGCTGACGAAGAGCTCGCCGGTCTGGGTCAGCAGCGTCAGTTCACCGCGCTGCGCCATGCCGGCTTGCAGGCTCAGCGGCATGCCGAGTTCGACCTTGGCCCAGCTGCTGCCGACGTCGGTTGATCGGTAGACGCTGCCGCGCAGCCCATAGGCCAGCAGCGCGCCGCTGGGCGAGGCGAGCAGGCCGAAGAAGCTGCCCTTGTAGGGCGAGGCCAGGGCGGTGAACGTGGCGCCGCCGTCGCTGGAGCGCAGCAGCAGGCCTTGCTCACCGGCGATGAACCATTGCTCGCCCACGACGCGCACGCCGTAGAGATGCAGGCCGCGCGGGTTGGCGGCGCGCGTGGGCAGCGGCTGCCAGCTGGCGCCGCCGTCACGCGTGACCATGGCCAGGCCGTAGGCGCCGACGGCGATGGCCTGGCGCGCGTCGATGGCCTCGAGGTCAAACCAGGGCTTGTCGGCGCCCTCCTCCACCATGCGCTGGGCGGCGCGGCGGCCGGCGTCGTCGCTGGCTGCGGCGAGCAGCGCCTGCGCGGCCTGCAGACCGTCCATCTGCTTGAGCCAGGTCTTGCCGCCATCGCTCGTCTTGAGGATGACGCCGAGATGCCCGGCGGCCCAGCCGTTGTTGGCGTCGACGAAGCGCAGCGCTGTCAGGCCCGCGCGCACCGGCACCGCAGCCTGCTGCCAGGCCTTGCCGCCGTCGTCGGACCACAGCACCGTGCCACGCTCACCCGCCGCCACCAGGCGGTCACCGGCGCGCGACACGGCCAGCGTCGCCGCGCCCAGCGCCTTGGGGCTGACGAGCGCGGGCTCGGCGAGCGCGGCCGGCGCCGGTGCGGCGGCCTGGGCCGACACGGCACAGGCCAGCGCGAGGAGCGCCAGCCTGCGCATTACCGCGCTCCCTCGTTGGCCAGTTCTTCAGGGCTGAAGAAGCTGCGCGGCAGCGGTGCGACGACCTTGTACTGGCTGGCCAGTTCGTTGCTGGCCATGTTCAGGTAGTAGGCGCCGGTCTGCAGGTCGTAGCCGCCCCAGAACATGCTGCCGATGAGGGCCGGGATGTCCGGCGCCAGCAGGGTCAGCGTGTAGTTGGTGCGCCAGAGTTCGCCCTTGGCGTCCCAGCCGTCGAACAGCATGATCTGCCAGCTGTCCTCGTCGATGTAGTACTTGCGCTTGGGCACCACATGGCGCTTGCCCTCGGCCAGCGTGGCCTCGACCTCCCAGACGCGGTGCAGCTCCCAGTGCACGACGCTCGGGTTGAGCGTGTTTGGGGTGACGAGGTCAGCCACCTTGGCCGATGCCGCGCGGTTGTTGTT
>JAEKLF010000306.1 GCA_019509985.1 Burkholderiales bacterium
CCTGCACGGCGAGGAACAGGGCCAGGCGCTCCTGCGTCGAGTAGTAGTTGCGGCGGCTGAAGTCGTCGCTCAGGTCGAACAGCAGGTTCTCGCGCTTGTCGTGCTGCACCTTGTGGCGCAGCAGCAGCGCGTAGGCCAGGGCCTTGTCGCGCACGCGGGAGCCGTAGTCGCCCAGCCACTCGCCCCACCAGTAGTTGTTGGCGTCGACGGGCTGGTAGCCGTAGCCGCGCTGCATCGCATCGTCCAGGGCGACCTTGGCCCGCGCCTCGTCGCCCATGGCCTTCAGCGCCAGCGACAGGTGCACCAGCGGCAGCGGCGACAGCGCGTTGGCGCGGTACTGGTCGTGCAGCGTGCGCAGCGTGGCCAGCGGCGCCTTCTGCTCGCGGCCCAGGATGTAGCCGGCGTGCGCGGCCTCGGCAAAGCGCTGGTGGGCGATGCGCAGCAGCTCGGCGTCGCGGTAGTCGGCAATGGCGCC
The DNA here is from genome assembly GCA_019509985.1 of Burkholderiales bacterium. Lineage (GTDB taxonomy): Bacteria > Pseudomonadota > Gammaproteobacteria > Burkholderiales > Burkholderiaceae_C > Pelomonas. The sequence continues at coordinate 476 of JAEKLF010000306.1, forward strand.
CTTGTCGTTGCGGCGCGGCTCCTTGGGCGGCGTGGTCTGCTGGCCGGGGCTGCGCTGGAACTGCTCGGTCAGGTTGTCCAGCGACTTCTTCAGCTGCGCCTCCGGCACCGCAAAGCCGGCGTCGCGCGCGTCCTGCAGGAAGCCGGTGACGTAGGCGCTCAGCCAGCCCTCGTACGGGTTGCTGGCGGCCCACAGGCCGTAGCCGCCGCGGGCCTGCTGCATGCCGGCCAGGCGGGCGAAGGCGCTTTCCAGCCGCTTGGCGCGCTCCTCGCGGGGTACGGGCGTCAAGCCCCAGCGCTTGGCGGCCTCGTCGTCGATGAAGACCAGCGGGTAGGCGCTGGATGTCGTCTGCTCCAGGCAGCCGTAGGGGTACATCAAGAGGCCCTTGACCTGCTCCTTGATGTCGATGGGCGGCGTGTTGGAGACGCTCAAGGCCAGCGTGGCCGAGCCGGCCCAGTAGGCGTCCAGCAGCGCCTTGTCGACCACCTGCGTGGCGCCGGGCTCCAGCCGGATGCGGCGGCTCTCGCGCGTCAGCGGCGTGACGGGCTGGACCTGCAACGCCGCCTCGCGCTTGATCTGCAGCGGCCCGGCGCTGACGGTCAGCTGGATGGGCGCCAGGCCGTAGGCGTCCAGCGCCTCGGCCTGGAAGCGCAGGATCTGGCGCTGCTTGTCGGCCATCTTGACCGATGCGGCCTCGCCCGTGATGCGCACGGGCCCTGATGCCGACAGCGCGACCTTGACCTCCTGCGGCGCGCCGCTGAGGTTGGTCACGTCCAGCGCGATGGTGGCCTTGTCGCCCGGCGCGATGAAGCGCGGCATGGACAGCTCCGCCACCAGCGGCGCGGCGACGACCGTGTCGGCCTGCGTGGCGCCATAGCTGTCCGCGCTGGACACGACGGCCATCAGCCGCAGCGTGCCGTTGAAGTCCGGCAGGTTCAGGCTGATGCTGGCCTCGCCCTTGGCGTCCAGCGCGACCGGGCCGCTGAACAGGTCCACCAGCAGCACCTTGCGCGGCATGGACTGCGTGTCGCGCTTGCCGGCGTCGCCGCCGAAGCGCTGCTGCGCGACGTTGCCGTCCATCTTCTCGATGAGGCGGCCGTAGAGGTCCAGGA
>JAEKLF010000307.1 GCA_019509985.1 Burkholderiales bacterium
ACAGCCCGCTGTTCCAGACCATGCTGGTTTGGCAGAACACACCCCAAGGCAAGCTGCAGCTCCGCGGTCTCGACATCGAGCCTGTCACGCCCGAGCAAGTGACGGCCAAGTTCGACTTGATGCTGTCGATGGAGGAGAACGGTCCGCTCATCGATGGCTGCGTCGAATATGCCAGCGCCATGTTCGACCACGCCACCGTGGCGCGCTGGGTCGAGCACTGGCAGGTGCTGCTTCAGGCCATGGCCGGCGACGACACGCAAGCCATCGAGCGGCTGCCGCTGCTGACCGCGCCGCAGCGCCGGCAAGTGCTGATCGACTGGAACGCCACGCAGGCCGACTATCCGCGCGAGCAGTGCATCCACGAGCTGATCGAAGCGCAGGTGCGGCGATCGCCCGACGCGGTGGCGGTGGTCCATGAAGGCGTGACGCTGAGCTACGCCGAGTTGAACCGGCGCGCCAACCGTCTTGCGCATGCACTCATCGAGCAAGGCGTGATGCCCGATGAGCGGGTGGCCATCTGCCTGCCGCGCAGCGCGCAGATGATGGTCTCGGTGCTGGCGGTGCTGAAGGCCGGCGGCGCGTATGTGCCGCTGGACCCCGTTTATCCGGCCGAGCGCCTCGCCTTCATGCTCGAAGACGCAGCGCCGCGGGTGCTGATCACGCTCCGGTCGCTGTGGGGGCAACGGTCGCCGCAGCTGGCGGTGATTGACCTCGACGCCAGTCTCGACTCCGATCACGACGCCGACCTCGACGCCAACCACTGCGCGCTGCCCGAGACCGATCCCGACCCCCGCGTCCTGGGACTGTCCTCGCAGCACCTGGCCTACGTGATCTACACCTCAGGCTCCACAGGGCGACCCAAGGGCGTGATGGTCGAGCACGCGAGCCTGTGCAACCAAGTGGCGGCCCTGCAGTCCCGCTACGGCCTGAACGCGCAAGACCGCGTGCTGCAATTCGCACCCTTCACCTTCGACATGTCGGTCGAGGAGATCTTCGGCGCGCTGTGCTCGGGTGCGACCCTGGTGTTGCGCACCTATGCATGGGTGGCCGATGCAGCAGCGTTTTGGGCTCAGTGCGAGCGCCATGGCGTCACTGTGGCCAACCTGCCAGTCTCGTTCTGGCAGCTGCTGGCGCGCGATCAGCAAGCGCGCATTCCCCTGTGCGTTCGCCAGATCATGATCGGCGGTGAAGCCGTCAGCGACGAGGCCGTGCAGCGCTGGCACCAGCGCGAGGGCTGGCGCCCGGTCCTGTTCAACGCCTATGGCCCCACGGAGGCGACCGTCAACGCCACCGTTCATCGCACCGAGCCCGGCAGCCGGCGCGGGTGCATCGGTCGTCCGCTGGCCAACACCCGGATGTACGTGCTCGATGCCATCGGGCAGCCAGTGCCCATCGGAGTGGCCGGCGAGCTGCACATCGGCGGCGTGCAAGTGGCGCGCGGCTACTTGAACCGAGCGCAGCTGACGGCCGAGCGATTCGTGAGCGACCCGTTCGTGGCGCAGCCAGCGCGGCTGTACAAGAGCGGCGACCTGGCGCGCTGGCGAGACGACGGCACGCTGGAGTTCCTGGGGCGCAACGACGACCA
>JAEKLF010000132.1 GCA_019509985.1 Burkholderiales bacterium
AGCACGGTAGGTTGGGGTGAACGCTGTGAACCCCAACGGTTCTGGCCGCCAAGCATCAGTTGGGATCCGCGTGGGTCACCCCAACCTACGGGCTTCACAACGCTCAGCGACGCTACCCATCGTCATGCGAGCAAAGACAGCTCGTAGGTTGGGGTGAGGGTACTGAACCCCAACGGATACGGTCCGTTCGGTCACGGGACTGCTGCGCCAGCGCCCCATGGATTTAGCACCGGCACCTTCGCCCGTTCAAACTCCGAGACATCCCGCGTCACCACCGTCAGCCCATGGTGAGCCGCAGTCGCCGCGATGATCAAGTCTGGCTGCGAAAAGGTATGCCCGCCCTTGCGCCCTTCCTCCACCAGCAGCCGCCAGACCAGCATCACGTCTTCTGACACCGGCAACACGCGCTGTTCGAACATGGGCCGCACCTTGTTCGTGAGCCAGGCGCCCAGTTCCGCGCGCCGGCTGGCGTCGGTGACGCGCTCGATGCCGAAGCGGATTTCGGCCAGCGTGACAGCGCTGATGTAGAGCGCCTCCAGCGGCCGCTCCGCCACGAAAGCAAGCACGCGGGGTTCGGGGCGTGGCTTGCGCAGCTCGGAGAGGACGTTCGTGTCCAAAAGGTAGCCGGTCACAGTTCAACGTCCCGCACCGGCATCGGTGAGCGAGACACGTCGAGTTCCACGTCGGGGTAGGGCGAGGCCTGCATGACGGCGATCAGGTCGCGGCCGGTGCGGTTGCCTTGCAGGCGGCGGAAGTCTTTCGCCGTGATGACCACCACTTCATCCCGGCCGTGGACGGTCACATGCTGGGGCCCCTCGCTGTGCACGCGCCGCACCAGCTCGCTGAAACGGGCTTTCGCGTCTTGCAGCAGCCAGTGGCTCGGGTGATTTGCGGTGTTGGGCAAGGATCGACTCATGATGCGCATCCAATACTGGTCAGGCTGACCAGATTATGCTGCCAGGACAGGGATTTGCAACATAGAGCCGCTTGCTTGCGCGGCTGACGCTGCCGCATGGCGAACTGCTGGTTTGACAAGCGCCGGGGCAGCCCTCCGCCTCAAGCCCCCATCGCCCGCCCAATCAGCCGATGAAAGTGATGCACCCCCTGCTCCCTCGTCGGCGAATAGCGCCCGTGTTGATAGAAGCGTGAGCGCAGCCCCTGCTGCACGGTCATGACGACGGCCTCGTCTTCCATCTCGACCTGATCGAGCGCGCCGCCGGCGCCACCGCCGCCCAGCAGCTCGGGCTTCCAGACATACGAGCGAAAACGCACCCGCGTCCTTGCGGGGCCGACCGGCACCACCTGGTTCAGCGACAGCCCCCAGGGGTAGAAGTTCAGCATCAGGTTGGGGAACACCCACCAGTAGTAGGCGGCGATGCGTTGCCCGTGTTCGGCGGCCTCGGGCGGCAGGTCGAAGGCCACCTCGTCGTCACCACGCGCCACCGCCAGCTGCAGGTTGCTCCACTCGTGCAGCTCGTAGCGGTACCGGCTCAGGTCCAGCGTCTGCGTCAGGCCCGGGTGCACGAAGGGGATGTGCAGGCCTTCGAGGTAGTTCTCGACGTAGAGCGCCCAGTGCGCATCGAACTCGTAGTCGCGGCTGCGGCTGGCGTCCAGGCGAAAGTCCTGCAGCGGCAACCAGTGCAGGCGCTGCATGGCCGGGCCGAAGAAGGCGTCGAAGCTGTCTAGCGGTTCTTCCAGCGCGACAAAGCCCTGGCCGCCCCAGTCCTGCAGCGGCAGCCGCGGCAGGTCATCGCAAGGGCGGGGGAAGGCCAGCGCCTGCTGGAACTCGGGCATGAAGGCCATGCGCCCGTCCAGCTCGAAGCGGCGCGAGTGGTAGCCGCAGCGGATCTGCGCCGCGCCCTGGCAGGGCTGCTGCACCAGGAGGTTGCCGCGGTGGGTGCAGACGTTGCTCAGGCAGCGCAGCGCACCCGCCGCGTCGCGCGCCAGCAGCAGCGGCTCGTTGAGGCTGCCCGGCAGCAGCGTCTCGGGCTGCAGGCTGCCGGCGGCCTGCACGCCGTGCAGGTCGGAGAGCCACTGCCAGCTGCGCGCCAGCACCTGCTCGTACTGCAGGCGCTGCACGGCAGGATCGAGGTAGAAGGCCTTGTCCAGCGTCTGGGCGCGGGCGACTTCGGGATGGACCTGCCAGTGGTGAGGGGCGTCGCTCATGGGCCTGCGTTGCGGTGGTGGCGAAACCGGCTTTTACCCCTGGTGGCCGCGTCGGCAGAAGCGTGTTTGCCCCGTCCGCACCCAGGGCGACCAGCTCGATGCCGGCGCAGCGAAATTGCCACGAGGTGAATTGTTGGAGCGCGCGGCCTATGCTCGCCGCCAGAATGCCGGAGTCCGCGACAAGCGCTTCCTGCCGCCGTCGCATCGCCGACTCATTCACAGATCAACGAGGACCACCGATGGGTGCCTGGTCACACGAACCCTTTGCCAACGACACCGCCAGCGACTGGGTCGATGTGTTGATGGACGCGACCAACCTGTCGCACATCGAGGCCACGCTGGACCGCGTGCTCGAGGCGTCGGACAGCTACGTGGAGGCGACCGACGCCGAGGAGGCCGTCGCCGCCGTGGCGGTGGTGGCCCAGCTGCTGGGCCGCAGCCCGCCGATCACCGGCGGGCCCGAAGGCCTGCAGGCCTGGATCACCGGCGTGGGCGTGCGGCCCTCGGCCGCGCTGCTGGACAAGGCACGCCGCGTCGTGGACCGCGTGCTGGCCGAGGACTCCGAGCTGGCCGAGCTGTGGGATGACAGCGAATCGGCTGCCGACTGGCGCACCTCGATGGCGGCGTTGCGGCAAGCGGTCACGCTGGACTGAGATCCATGCGCATCGCCCTTGCCCTGCTCGCCTGCGCGCTCGCAGCCACAGCCAGCGCCGCGCCCATGCCGGCCCCAGCGCGCGCCGAAGTGGATGCGCTGCTCAGCCGCTTGCAATCCTCCGGCTGCGAGTTCAACCGCAACGGCAGCTGGTACGTCGGCGCCGAGGCCAAGGCGCATCTGCTGAAGAAGCTGGACTATCTGGAGGGCAAGGACATGGTGCAGACCGCCGAGCAGTTCATCGCCCGCGGCGCGTCCAGCAGCAGCATGAGCGGCAAGCCGTATCTGGTGCGTTGCGCGGGCAAGGCGCCAGTGGAGAGCGCGCGGTGGCTGAGGGGCGAGCTGCAGCAGCTGCGTGCCGCACGTGCAGCGTCCAGCCCGCGCTGAAGCCACCGTCCCACAACCAGAGCGGCTATGACAACACAGCAATTCGTCGCCGATGGCAGCTTCCGCGACCGGTTCAAGTACGCCGTTCGGCCGTTGGGCTTGGCACTGGCGCTGCCAGTGCTGGCTCATAGCTTGTTTGGCGCGACGGTCGGCATTTCGCTGTCGATGCTGATGGCGGGACTTGCAGTCACGCTGCCGTTGATATGGGGTCGCAGGTCATGGGGCAGGGCCATCGTCATCAGCGCCGAAGACATCCAGGTCATGCGCTGTGACGGCACGACGCTGGCCATCACAGGCAGCGCCATCACGGCCCTCATCAACAAGACCGATTGCGTGGGGGTTGTCTGGCAGGACGGCCCGAAGCGCCGCAGCCTCGTCATCGGCGGTGAAGGGTTTTCGCCGCCAACCTGGCAGCAGCTGGCGCAGGCATTTCAGGCCCTGGAGCTCCAACGAAAAGGGGCGACCGTAGCCGCCCCTTGATAGCCTGTCTTGGGTTCAGCGGCGCCGACGCACTGCCGCGAGCAGCAGCAGTCCCGCACCCGCCAGCATGAAGCTTCCGGGCTCGGGCACCGTCGCGATGTTGTCGAGCGCAAAACCACCCGTGGCCGAGAAGCTGACCGAAGTCAGGTTGGCCCAGTTGCTGTCGAACGACAGGCTTCCGCCGCCGGCCAGGTCGACGTTGCGCGAGGCCACCTGGGTGCTGCCGACCAAGCCGACCAGCGCCAGCGTGCCAGGCCCGAAGCCGAGGTCGTAGGGCGCGACGTCGAGCGACTTCAGCCCGAAGCTACCGCCGCCGAGCAGGCCGAACGTGAAGGACGTGGCATCGAAGCCGCCGACCATCGTGCCGTCGATGGGCAGGAAGCTCGCGGCCGGCCCGGTGATGACGTAGCCCGCCTCGCCGTAGGTGGCGACGCCGTTGCTGTCGATGTCGACGAGACCGGGGTTGTCGAAGTTGACGAGGCCGGCGTGAGCCGTCCCGCCGCTGCAGAGGGCGGCCGCGAGGGCCAGGGTGCCGAGTAGGCGATTCATGGCTGTGCTCCTGGTTTGAGATTCACTTCGCGCCCGGGTTGGGCGTGTTCAGGTAGGGGAAGCCGGATAGCAGCGGCACGACGGCCTGGTCGACGGCGTCGTGCAACTCCAGCGACGTCGCGCCCAGCGGCACCGCGGCGCGGGTGCAGGCGGCGCCGAACAGGCCGCCGCCGTTGTTCAGCCAGCACAGGCCGCCCATCACCGCGGCGAGCGACACGTCGACGACGTCGTCCTTGGGTCGGCGGCCGTTGGGGAAGCCGGCGAAGTCGGGCGGGTTGTCGCCGTCGCGCAGCGTGCCGACGATGCCCAGGCGGTTCTGCATCGCGAACGGCCTCGGTGCAATCGCGGTGTTCAGCCGCAGCATCTCCGAGCCGACGACGTTGGCCGGCTGGTTGACGCCGGGGATGCCGGTCAGGAAGGTGGTGACGAGGTCGCCACGCGGCAGGTTGGTGGGCGCCGCATTGCCGATGGGCAGCACGACGGACAGCAGCGCCGGCAATGTCGGGTTGGTGACGTAGGTGGCGAACTGGCCATCGCCCGAGGGCACCGAGGCGTTGAACTTGTCCTTGTCGGGCAGGCCGATGACGACCTCGTTGACGAGCGGCATGCCCAGGCGCGACACCTGCACCCAGCCGCCGCCGGTCTTCACGGCCGTGTCGTAGCCACTGGGCGGCGCGGCGTTGACGAGCTGGCTCTGGCGCAGGCTGGCCGTCGTCCAGGCGCCGATGACCGTCTCGTTGCCTTGCGTGAGGCAGCTCTTGTGCACCTCCAGCGCCAGCGAGGTGACGTTCTTGTCCTGGATGGAGTTGGCCGCGGCGGCGTTGATCTTGCTGCGGTCGGTGATCACGCCGACGTCGGCGTTCACGAGGTCGAAGACGGGCCCCAGGTTGACCGCGAAGGCCTCCTGGCGCTGGCCGACGAAGACCTTGGCCGGAAAGCCGCAGCCCGGCAGCGTGACGCTGTAGACGTGTTGCGCGGCGTAGGCCGGGTAGTTGGCAATCGTCTTGCTGCCGATGTTGTCCACCGGCTTGTCGAACCAGGTGCCGCCCGCGGGGTTGGCGATGGGCGTGGCGGTGCCGGTGCGGCGGTCACCGCGCACGAGGGTGAGGCTGAACTTCTCGTTCACGTTCAGCGCCGCCGCGTTGGGCGCGCTGACGGTGCCGGCCTGCGTCAGCGGGATGGGCACGGTCTGGTTGCCGATGGGCAGCGCGATGCCCTTGAGCGTGTTCATGAACCTGAACTGGAAGGTGAGGTCCTCGTGCGCGTCGCCGTTGTTGTCGACGTGGATCTCGTAGAGCGCGTTCGGGTCCAGCTTGAAGTAGTTGGGGCCGCCGTAGCCGTCCTGCAGCGGCAGGTAGTTGGCGATGAGCGTCACGTAGCCGGCGCGCCCGCCCGTGCCGTTGGCGGCCACGCCTTCGTAGCTGTTGAACATGTAGAAGTCCGTGCCGTCCACGCGCGGCATGCCGCCGATGGACGGCGCCTCGCGGTGGCTGGAGGCTTGGGCCGGCAAGGCGGCGATGCCGGCGAGCACGCCCGCGGCGATGAGCGCGGTGGCGAGCGCCGACTGGGGCGCACGGGAAGGCAGTTTCATGGGGGTCTCCTGATGACGGATCGGGGTGGACCGCAAACAGATGGACACAACCAGCGCTGCGGCTCATCTCTTACGCAGCGCGCGCCGCTTGGATGCAGGCCGCGGTGTTCAAGCTAGGGGGGCATCGGCTGGCCTTTTCAGTCGCCCGCCGCTTGCGCGTCCGCCATAGATTCCTTACATTTCAGTAAATTGAAAGGAAATAGCCATGGCCGACGCCACACTTACCGCCAAGGGCCAGACCACCATCCCCAAGGAGATCCGCGAGCGCCTGGGTCTGGAGCCGGGCGACAAGCTCGTCTTCACGGCGCTCAGCGACGGCACGGTCGTCATGCGCGCCAAGACCGGCCGCCTGCTTGACCTGGCCGGCAGCCTGGCTCGGCCCGGCCAGCCAACCGTGGGTGCGAACGAGATGAAGCCTTTCCGCGGTTGAGGTGGCGTTGAGCATCGCCATCGACACCAACGTCCTCGTGCGTCTGCTCGTGCGCGACGACGAGCCCCAGTTCCAGGCCGCCAGCCGCCTCGTCGAGCAAGCCGACGCCGCCAGTGAGCCGCTGCTCATCGTGCTCGGCGCGCTGCTGGAAACCGAGTGGGTGCTGCGCAGCCGCTACCGCCTCGACAAGCCCGCCATCGCCACCACCTTCGCGCGCCTGCTCGAAAGCGATGGTCTCGTGTTCGAGCACGAGCCCACCGTCGAAGAGGCACTGCACCTGTGGAACCAGCATGCCGGCGCGGACTTTGCGGACTGTCTGCTCAACGCCCGCGCCGCACAGCTGGGCTGCGCGCGCTTCGTCACTTTCGATGCCGGCGCCGCCCAGCTGCCACGGGCTGAACTGCTGACGACTTCGTCGTAGCCATGAGCCTGCCAGCCACCCGCCGGCGCCGCTTCGAGCTCAGCCTCGCCGCGCTGCTGCTGATCCTCCTCGCGCTGGACTTCGCCTTCCCGCTGCCCAAGCCCACGGCCGACTCGCCCACGCTGACCGTGCTGGCCGCCGACGGCACGCCGCTGCGGGCCTGGCCCGGCGACGACGGTGCGCAACGCCAGCCGACCACGCCCGAGGCCGTGTCGCCGCGCTACCTGGAGGCGCTGCTGCACTACGAGGACCGCTGGTTCCGCTGGCATCCGGGCGTGAACCCGGTGGCGCTGGCGCGCGCGGCCTGGCAGTGGGCGCGGCACGGGCGCATCGTGTCGGGCGGGTCGACGTTGACGATGCAGGTGGCGCGCCTCGTGGACGAGAAGGCGGCCGGCCGTAGTGTGCCGGCCAAGCTGCGCCAGATCGCCCGCGCGTTGCAACTCGAACTCCATCTCAGCAAGCACGAGATCCTGTCGCTGTACCTCAACCTCGCGCCCATGGGCGGGCCGCTGGAGGGCGTGGAGACGGCCAGCCGCGCCTACCTGGGCAAGCCCGCGGCGGAGCTGTCGCAGGCCGAGGCCGCGTTGCTGGTGGCGCTGCCGCAGTCGCCCACCCGGCTGCGACCGGACCGCGCCGTGGCCGCCGCGCAGGCCGCGCGCGACAAGGTGCTGACGCGCATGCAGACGCTGGGCGTGTGGACGGCCGCCGACGTGGCCGACGCCAAGCTGGAGCGCGTCTTCGCGCCGCCGCTGCGTGCACGCTGGCTGGCGCCTCTCGCGGCCGAGCGCCTGCGCCAGCAGGCCAGGCGCGGCGGCAAGACCGAAGCCGTCATCCAGACCACGCTCGACGCCGGCCTGCAGGCTCGCCTGGAGCAGCTGCTGACCGACCGGCTCAACAGCCTGCCCGAGATGGTGTCCATGGCCGCCCTGGTCGTCGACAACCACACGCTGGCCGTGCGCGGCTACGCCGGCTCGGCGGACTTCACGGATGCGAAACGCGGCGCCCACGTCGACATGGTGCGCGCCCACCGCTCGCCCGGCTCCACGCTCAAGCCCTTCCTGTACGCGATGGCGCTGGACGAAGGGCTCATCCACTCCGAGAGCCTGCTCATCGACGCGCCGCAGAACTTCGGCGGCTATGCGCCGGGCAACTTCCAGGCTGACTTCTCCGGCCCGGTCAGCGTCAGCGAGGCCTTGCAGCGCTCGCTGAACGTGCCGGCCGTGGACCTGCTGGAGCGCCTGGGCCCGGAGCGCTTTGCCGGCCGGCTGCGCAACGCCGGCCTGCGCCTGCGCATGCCGGCCAACGCGGCGCCCAACCTCAGCCTCATCCTCGGCGGCGGCAGCACGTCGCTGGAGGAGCTGGTGGGCGCCTACACGGCACTAGCCCGCGGCGGCGTCTCCGGCAAGCCTCACCTCGTGCCACTCACGCCGGACGAAGCGCCGCAGGAGACGCGCCTGATGAGCGAAGGCGCCGCCTTCATCGTGCGCGAGATCCTGGAGAACGGCGGCCGCCCCGGCAGCCCCTTCCGCGAGGGCAACCAGCGCATCGCGTGGAAGACCGGCACGTCTTTTGGCTTCCGTGACGCGTGGGCGCTGGGCGTGACGGACCGCTACACCTTCGGCGTCTGGATCGGCCGGCCCGACGGCACGCCCAACCCCGGCCACTTCGGCGCCAACTCGGCCGCGCCGCTGCTGCGCGACCTGGCCGCCGCGCTCGGTCCCAATGAGGCCCGCCAGCAGCTGGCGCCGCGCCACCAGCCGGCCAGCGTGCGTGCCGCCGCCATCTGCTGGCCGCTGGGCACGGCCGAGGCCGCCACGCCGCCCGAACACTGCCTGCAGCGCCGCACGGCCTGGACGCTGGACGGCGCCGTGCCGCCGACGCTGCCGGACCGGCTGCGACCCACCGGCCTCGTCGAAGCCGCGTGGACCGACGGTCGCGAGCGCGTGCGCCCCGACTGCGATGCCGGCGCCACCCGCCACGACATCGCCCGCTGGCCCACGCTGCTGCAGCCCTTCCTCGACCCCGGCCAGCGCGATCCCGTCGACCTGCTGCCCTGGCGCCCCGGCTGCGCGCCGGCCAGCCCGCAGGGCGGCGCGCTGCGCATCGTCGGCCTGGAGCCGGGCAGCGTGCTGCGCCCCACGCCGGGGCAGGCCAGCATCAGCCTGCGCCTGCAGGCCGTGGGCGCCAGCCAGGGCATCACCTGGCTGCTGGACGGCCAGTTCGCCGGCGCCAGCGAGCAGGCCGGCGCCGTGCAGCTGCTGACGCTGACCCGCGAAGGCAGCCACGCGCTGACCGCGATGGATGGCCGCGGCCGCTGGGCGCGCCTGCCCTTCGAGGTGCAGGCCCTGCCCGCGCCGCGCCCGCGCCGGCCCGACGAGATCGTGCAGACCCAGACTTCCCGCACGCTTCAAGGCCTCTGAGCCCCGCCGACACCGCAGTCTTCGCTAAGCTGACACCACCGCGCGCGATGATGCGCAGCCGCTGCATGCCCTACAGCCCACCGAACAATGAATGAGCAGTTGATCTGGATCCTGGCCGCCGCCCTCACCGTCGGCGTTGTCGTCTTCCTGCTGTGGCTGGGCCGCCGCCGGCAGCAACGCGCCCGCGACGCCGCCGCGCATCGCGAAGCCCAGCGCGTGATGCTGGAGCAGGCCGAGCACGCGGCGCGCGCCCAGCGCGTCACCGGCGACCTGGCCCGCGAGACCGCGGACGCCCAGGCACTGCGCGAGGTCGAGGCCGGCCTCTTCCAGCGCCTGGCCGAGCAGCGCGGCGAGGCTGAACAGCTGGAAGCCGAACGCCAGCAGGCCGAACGCGACGAAGCCGCCCAGCGCGAGGCCCGCGCCCAGGCCGTCCGCGAAGCCGCTGAAACCGAGGCCAGGCGACTGGCCGAGGAACGTGCCGAGGCCGAACGACTGGCCCGCGAAGCCGCGGCTGAAGCCGCCCGCGAGGCTGAAGCCCAGGCCGCCCGCGAGGCCGCGGCCGCCGAGGCGCAACGTGTGGCCGAGGAACGCGCCGAAGCCGAAAGGCGCGAAGCCGCGCGGCTGGAAGCGCAACGGATTGAAGCCGAGCAGCGCGAAGCGGCCATCGCCCGGGCCGCCGCCGAGGCCGAACGCCTGGCGGCCGAGCAGCGCGCCGAAGCCGAGCGCCGGGACGCCGAACGCCGCGCCGCCGAAGAAGCGGCTGCCGCTGCCCAGGCCACCCGCGAGCTGCGCGCCGACGAAACCCTGGTCCTGGTTGCTGACGACTCCAAGATCGTCCGCGTCAAGATCAGCCGGCTGCTGGCCACCCAGGGCTACCGCGTCGCACTGGCCGAGAGCGGCGAGCAGGCGCTGGAGCTGATGGGCGCGGAACGCCCGCATCTGCTGATCACCGACGTGGAGATGCCCGGCATCGACGGCTTCGAGCTGACGCGCCAGCTGCGTGCCGCGCCCGTCACGGCGGCCCTGCCCATCGTCATGATCACCTCATCCGACGACAAGCAGGCCGAGGCCGCTGCGGCCGGCGTCACGCAGCTGCTCGGCAAGCCCTACTCCGAAGAAGCGCTGATCGCCGCCATCGAGAAGGCGCGGCTGGCCGTGCGCGTACCGGCGTGACGTGAAGTCCCTCGCCCAGCTTGCCGCGCTGGATGCGGGCAAGTCTGGTCGACCTTGCAGGCCGCGCTGCGGCAAGTGCCGCAGCCCTTCGCCAGGCACAAGCCGCCCACTGGGCGCCTTGTGTCCGGGGCTCAGCCCGAAAACCGGCAGGAGCGCCGCTGTGGGTCAGCTCGTCTGCCCGCTTCGCTGCACCTCGCGCGCCCAGCGCGGCGCCCATTTCAGCAGCGGCTCTATCGCCACGAGCAGCGAGCGCCCCTGCGGCGCCAGGCGATAGCCACTGCCCGCGTCGTGCGCCACCAGCAGCGCGTCGCGCAGCTCGGCCAGGCGCTGGTTCAGCACCGAGGCCGACAGGTCGCCGCAGGCTGCCTGCAGCGCGCGGAAGTTCAGGCTCGCGTCGTCGGCGCGCAGCTCCCACAGGATGCGCAGCGTCCAGCGGCGGTGGAAGAGTTCAAGCGCGGCATTGAGCGCGTCCTTGCCCGAGGCGGGCGCGTCGGCCACCACCAGTCGGGCAATACGTGTCGGGCGCTTCGTCGTCATGCTTTGATTTTAGAAGCAAACGCGGCTAGAGTCTGCCCACCGCAACGCTTCTGATTTCGAAGCATGAACTTCACACCAACGCCGCGCATCGCACCCCCGACCCTGCCGCTGCCACCCGACCTGGCCGAGCGCATGAACCGCCTGCTGCCGGCCGGCATGGCGCCGCCGCAGATCTTCCTGACCGTGGCCCGGCACGGCGAGCTGTTCAAGGAAATGGTGGACAGCGGCCTGCTCGGCCCCACCGGCCTGGCCGACCGCCGGCGCCTGGCACCGGCGCTGCGCGAGGCCATCATCCTGCGCACCTGCGTCACGGCGCGCTGCGACTACGAGTTCAACCTGCATGAGCAGACGATCTCGCGCCGCATGGGCCTCTCGGCGGCGCAGATCGCCGACCTGCGCGAACCGGCGCTGGACACCGCGCTGTGGACGCCCGAACTGCTGGCCGTGCTGCGCCTTGTCGACGGCCTGGTGCGGCGGCTGGACGTCGACGATGCGACCTGGGCCGACGTGCGGCCCCACTTCGACGAGGCGGCGCTGCTGGAGATCACGCAGCTCGTCGGCCACTACACCGGCGTGGCCATGTTGGCCGCGCTGGCGCGCCCGGCCTTCGATCGCTATCGCTAGGCCACCGGCTGGGCGCTCCTGCGCAGCGGGCATGCCGATTGCCAACAGTCCCGGGCATCGGCCGGCGTCTTCTCGATCGCCTGCCTCATGCATCAAGGAGCTGTCATGAGCGTTGGCACCATATTGCTGATCGTCCTTATCCTGCTGCTGATCGGTGCCCTGCCGACCTGGCCGCACAGCCAGGGCTGGGGCTATATGCCTACCGGTGGCATCGGCCTGGTCCTGCTGATCGTCATCGTGCTGCTGCTGATGGGCCGCCTGTAGACGGCCCGTGGCGCGGGCGGTCGCGGGCGGCATGAAGTGACGCGTGCTGTCGACAATGAGGGCATGGAGAATTCCTGGACCACGCGCGAGGCGCTTGCAAGTGATGCCGAACTGATTGCCGTCCATGCTTGCCACCGGCCGGAGGATGAGGGCCGGCGCGCCGGATATGCCGAGTGGCTCGGGCCGCGAATCGGCAGTGGCCGATACCTGGGGCTGCTGGCCACTCATGAGGAGGTCGTGGTCGGCGGCGCCGGCGTCGTGCTGCTGGACTGGGGACCCACCCGCGCCAATCCCGGCGGTCGGATGGGCCGCGTCGCCAATGTCTTCACCGCACCGGCGTGGCGCCGCCAGGGCATTGCCCGCTCGCTGCTCGGCCGCCTCCTGACCCATTGCGAAGCCCTGGGCGTCCATGAGTTCAACCTGGGCACGACGCCCGAAGCGCGCTCGCTGTACCGGTCGCTGGGCTTCATCGACTACGCTGCCGAAATGCGCCGACGCCGCGGCTGACGTTGGCATCACACGAGAGGTCACTTCCCGCCATGGACCCAGCCATTGATCCCTCTTCCCTGCTCCAGGGCTCATGCCATTGCGGCGCGGTGCGCCTGACGCTGCCCTTCGCCCCAGAGAAGGCTACGTTATGCAATTGCTCGCTCTGCCGTCGCGTGGGCGGCGCCTGGGCCTATTACGAGTTCGGCACGGTGAAGGTGGAAGGGCATCCCGAGAACACGGCCGAATACATCTGGGGCGACCGGACGCTGCGCAATGTGCGTTGCGCCCATTGCGGCTGCGCGACGCATTGGGAGCCCTTGGTTGCGGAGGCCGGCGCCAAGCACGGCGTCAACCTGAACAACTTCGACCCGCGGCTGCTGGCGACCGTCCAGATGCGTCGGTTCGACGGCGCGGACACCTGGACCTTTCTGGACTGAGCGCGCGGCCGCTGCAGCCTGCGCGTCGCGCTTCAGGCAGTGGCCAGCCGGCGGGACAGCGCCGAGCCGCGTCCACACCCTTGGCCGTCAGCACGGCTGACCGGCGTCTGGCTGCTCATGCCGCATTCCAGGTGAAGCGCGCGGTGCGCTTGAGCGCGCCGGCGCCATCACCCGCCAACCACAGCACGACCGACATGGCCACCAGGAAGACCGGGTACTCCCAGCCGCCGCCCGGTGCATTGAAGACCCAGCCATTGGGCGCGTGTACCCAGGCCGCGCCGGCCGGGATGGGCGTCAACACCAGCGCCACCTGGCGTGGGTAGATGCCGAGCAGCAGCAGCGCGCCACCCGCGATCTCGGCCGCGACGACGGCATAGGCCAGCCCGCCGGGCAGGCCCTGGCCGACGAAGAACTGCGCCGTGCCGGGCAGCGTGAAAACAAAGAGCTTGAGCCCGGCATGCGCCAGATACATGAGGCCGAGTGACAGGCGCAGCAGCAGCAGGCCCAGGGAGGTCGAGGACGCCATGAGGCTCTCCGGAAGGTGGTGGATGCAGTCAATGTAGGTAGGCATGCGGCGCATGAAAATACGCAACACAGCCAACTCTGATTGCAGTCATGCAATACGACCTCGCCTCCGCCGACCTTGCCCTGGTGCTGGCCTTGCACCGTGCCGGCACGCTGGCTGCGGCCGGCGAGCGGCTGGATGTGAATGCGTCCACCGTGTTCCGCATGCTGCAGCGGCTGGAGCGCGGCCTCGGGCAGACGCTGTTCGAGCGCGGCCGGCGCGGCTACAAGGCCGGCGAGCTGGCGCGCACGCTGGCCACGCAAGCCGAGCAGGTTGAGGCCGCCCTCGAAGCAGCGCGCGCAGCGGCCCTGGCCCAGCCCGGCCAGGCAGCGGGCACCGTGCGCATCACGACGACGGACACGCTGCTGCACGGCCTGCTGGCGCCAGCGCTCGCGGCCCTGCACCAGGCGCAGCCACGCCTGCAGTTCGAGCTGCACACGGGCAACGAGCTTGCCAGCCTGACGCGGCGCGACGCCGACATCGCGCTGCGTGCGACGAGCAAGCCACCGCCGCACCTGATCGGTCGCCGCGTCGGACCCATCCGCGTCGCGCTGTACGCGGCGCGTGGCGGCGTCATCAAGCACTGGCACCAGGTCGAGGCCGGCGCGGCCGCCTGGGTCGCGCCCGACGACGGCCTGCCCGAGCACCCGTCGGTGCGCTGGCGGCAGAAGCACTTCCCGACGCTGCAGCCGGCCTTCCGCACCGGCAGCGTGCAGAGCGTGGCCGAGCTGGTGGCACAGGGCCTGGGCGTGGGCGTGCTGCCCCTCTTCCTGGCTGAACCGCGGCGCGAGCTGCGCCGGCTCACCGAACCGCTGGACGAGGCCGAGACCGAGCTCTGGCTGCTGACCCACCCGGAGACCCGCCACTTGCAGCGCGTGCATGCGGTCTATGGCCACCTCTCACGGGCACTCACGCTGGCTTAACCCGTTCGCGCTATCGTTGACGCCTTCTCCTCACCGCGAGCCTCACGATGCACCTCGTTCTTCTCGCCTCTCTCCTCGCCCTTTCGCTCGCCGCGGCCTCGGTCCAGGCGGCGTCCTTCGCCTCGTCGGCCGCGGGCGCCGGCTCGGCGTCGTCGGGGAGCGTGTCGGATTCGTTCAAGGCCTCGTCCGGCAGCAGCGCCGGCGACGACCGCCGCGCTGAAGGCCGCTACCGCGCCTGACGCTGACGCGCGAGGGTGCCCATGACGCGAATGACACCGTCGAGCTGACCCTGCCCCAGCAGGCCCTGGCCGCGCGCGCCGTGGCCGTCGGCGACGAGGTTCAGGCCACGCCGCAGCCCTACGGCATCGCCTTCGCGCATGCCGACACAGGTCAGGCCTTCTACCTCGTGCTCGAAGACGCTTGGGCCCGCGAGCTGGCCGCGCACGTCGTCCAGCCTTGAGGCTTGCCACCCTCGCCGCGGCGCTGCTGACGGCGGCGGGCGCGGCCCAGGCCGGCTCCCTGCCGCCGCGCGGCTGCGACCGCGCCATCCCCGTCACGGCCGCACAGCAGGACCAGTTGCTGCGCTTTGCTGCCGTCGTGCGCGACGCCCTGACCACGTCCGGCGCCCAGGCCGCGTTGATCTCGCGCTCGGGCACCGACCTGTCGCGCTTCGGCCTGCGCTACTCGCACGCCGGCATCGCGCTGGCCGACGGTCTGGATACCCCCTGGGCCGTGCGCCAGCTCTACTACGCCTGCGCGGAAGGGGCGCCGCGCCTGTTCGACCAAGGCCTGGCTGGCTTCGTGTCGGGCAGCGACGACGCCAGCGTCGGCTATGTGAGCCTGCTGCTGCTGCCGCCCGAGGCCGCCGAGCCGCTGGCCGCGGCGACGCGCGACAAGCCGCTGGCCCTGGGCCTGCTGAACTCGCGCTACAGCGCCAACGCCTACCCCTTCAGCACCAGCTACCAGAACTGCAACCAGTGGGTTGCCGAGCTGCTCGCCGCAGCCAGCACCGGCGGCCGGTCGCGCGAGGACGGCCAGGCCTGGCTGCGCGCCGAGGGCTATGCGCCCGAGCCGGTGCATGCCTCGGTCTGGCTGCTGCTGGCGGGCCACTTCGTGCCCTGGCTGCACTTCGACGACCATCCGGCCGAGGCCCTCGACGCCGGCCAGGTGCAGACCAGCCTGCCCGACGGCCTCGAAGCCTTCGCTCGCCAACGCTGGCCCGCGGCACGCCACATCGAGCTCTGCCACGGGCCGCAGGGTGTCGTGCAGCGCGAAGACGGCGCGCCGCTGGCGGCGGGTTGCGTGCCTCAGCCGGGCGACCGGGTCACCGCCTTGAACTGACGACAGGGACCGCCCGATGCCGACCGACCCCACGGCCCGCCAGGTGGCCGACTTCATCGCCCGCTACACGCCCGAGATGGCCGAAGCCATCACGGCCTGCCGGCGCAAGCTCTGCGCGCGCGTGCCGCGTGGCTTCGAGCTGGTCTACGACAATTACAACGCGCTGGCCATCGGCTATGCGTATGCCGACAAGGCTTCGGCGAGCCTCGTGTCCATCGCCGGCTACCCGCGCTGGGTGACGCTGTTCTTCCTCTATGGCAAGGACCTGTCCGACCCGGACGGCCTGCTCGAAGGCGAGGGCGTGCGGGTGCGCAGCATCCGCCTCGCGTCGCCCGCTGACCTCGACAAACCCGCCGTGCGCCGTCTGCTGGACCTGGCGCTGGCGCCGTACGAGGCCGACTTCGCCGCGGCACCGCCACTGAAGACGGTCGTCAAGGCCGTGACGGCCAAGCAGCGCGAGCGCCGGCCGGCCTGAACACCGCAGACTCGACAGAAATGCGGATGCCAAAGGCGCCGCCGCCGAGCACAGTCCGCTCCACAAGATCACACGTGCTCAGGGGGCTGCGATGGATGAATTGCTGGACCGGACCGCCGAGGCGGCGCCGCAGGACTTGACCGACGGCGCCGAGCTGCGCGGCTCGTCGTTTGACTTCCTGACCGGGCCGGGCATCGACCTGGCCGCCAAGGCCCAGGCCTTCCACGCCTGGGCGCAGACGCGAGTGGCGCATGGCGTCTTTCCCTACGCCAAGCGCCTGGGCGGACGGCCGGGTGCCACGGCCGAGCTGACGCTGCTGGACGGCCGGTGCCACGCGGGCCTGAACTTTTCGTCGCAGGAATATCTGTCGCTGGCCCGCCATCCCAAGGTCTGCGCCGCGGCGCAGGCGGCGATGGAGCGCTACGGCGTGCACAGCGCCGGCTCCACCGCGCTGGCCGGCAACGTCGAGGAGGCCACGGCGCTGGAGGCCGAGCTGGGCGAGCTGCTGCGCATGCCCGAAGTGCTGCTGTTCCCGACCGGCTGGGCCGCGGGCTTCGGCGCGATCAAGGGCCTGGTGCGCGAGACCGACCATGTCGTCATCGACCAGCTGGCCCACAACTGCCTGCATGAAGGCGCGCGCGCCTCGACGCCCAACATCCACCTGCACCGCCACCTGGATGCCGACCACGTCGAGCGCCTGCTCAAGCGGGTGCGCCAGCGTGACCCGCACAACGGCATCCTCGTCGTCACCGAGGGCTGCTTCTCGATGGACGCCGACTCGCCCGATCTGAAGCGCCTGCAGGCGCTGGCGCGCGAGCATGGTGCGCTCTTGATGGTGGACGTGGCCCACGACCTGGGCTGCCTGGGCCCGGGTGGCGGCGGCCAGCTCGAACTGCAGCGCATGCTGGGCCAGGTGGACCTGGTGATGGGCTCGTTCTCCAAGACCTTTGCGTCCAACGGCGGCTTCGTCGCCAGCCACGACCGCGCGATCAAGGAGTACCTGCGCTTCTACGCGGCGCCCAACACCTTCTCCAACGCGCTGTCGCCAGTGCAGGTGGCCATCGTGCGGGCCTGCCTGGCCATCGTGCGCTCCAGCGAGGGCGGCGAGCGGCGCGAACGACTGATGCGCGCCATCCAGGCGCTGCGCGGCGCGCTGACCGAGCAGGGTCTCACCGTGCTCGGCCACCCCTCGCCCATCGTGCCCGTCATGCTGGGCCCGGACGCGCTGGCCCGCGTGGCCAGCCGCGAGATGGCGCAGGCCGGCCTGCTGGCCAACCTCGTCGAATACCCGGCCGTGTCGCTGAACAGCGCCCGGCTGCGCATGCAGGTGATGGCCGACCACACGCCGGCTCTGGCGCAGACGGCGGCGCACATCGTCGCCGATGCGCTGCAGCGCGCCCGTGCCCTGGCGGGCGCCACGCACTGACCAAGCTCAGCCGCGCGATGGAATCTTCAATCCGCGCTGCACGGCAGGCCGGGCGAGGAAGGTCTTGAGCACGCGGCCCACTTCCTTGAAGTCGTCGAAACCCACCAGGTCGCCCGCGCCGTAGAAGCCGACCAGGTTGTTGATCCACGGGAAGGTGGCGATGTCGGCGATGCCGTATTCGTCGTTCACCAGCCACTTGCGGCCCTTCAGATGGCCGTCCAGCACGGCCAGCAGCCGCTTGGATTCGGCCACGTAGCGGTCACGCGGACGCTTGTCCTCGAAGTCCTTGCCGGCGAACTTGTGGAAGAAGCCAACCTGGCCAAACATCGGCCCGATGCCGCCCATCTGGAACATCAGCCACTGCAGCGCCTCGTAGCGCGCGGCCAGGTCGGCAGGCAGCAACTGGCCGGTCTTGCTGGCGATGTAGATCAGGATCGCGCCGCTCTCGAACAGCGCCAGCGGCTTCCCGCCCGGGCCGTCGGGGTCGATGATGGCCGGGATCTTGTTGTTCGGGTTCAGCGACAGGAACTCGGGGCTGAGCTGGTCGTTGCTGTCGAATTTCACCAGATGCGGCTCGTAGGCCAGGCCGGTTTCTTCCAGTGCGATCGACACCTTGACGCCATTGGGCGTGGGCAGCGAATACAGCTGTAGGCGGTCCGGGTGCCGGGCGGGCCATTTCTTCGTGATGGGGAAGGCGCTGAGATCGGTCATGGCGAAGTCCGTGGGGGCTGGAGCGGCGGACTTTAGGCGCGGCTTGCAAGCCCTGTGACGGCCGGGGTTTCAGCGCGAACCCGACGACCACCGGCCTCGCACGCCCATCCACAGCAGCGCGAACAGCGCCGAGGCCAGGCAGCTCCAGTGCAGCGCCTGCAGCGAGATGAGCCCTTGCAGCGGGTTGCCGGCGGCAAAGGGCATCAGCGGCTGGATGTCGCGGTGCATGACGCTGTCCAGCAGCACATGCGAGTAAGCGCCCAGCAGCGCGCCGAGGGCGACGGCGCGCAAGGTCAGCCGCGTGCGAGAGGCGACGGCCTGCAGCCGGCATGCCAGCCAGAACAGTACGGCCAGGCCCAGCCAGACGAGGGTCGCGCCGACATAGGTGTGCAGGAAGGCATGCACCGGCTCGCGGTGGTGCACGAGGTTGTAGAGGGACTCGACGTCGATGACGACATTGGCGGCGCAGAAGGCGAGGAAGCTGACCTGGCGCGGCGCCAGCGTATGCAGGGCAGCGCCGGGGCCGAAGTGAAAGGGCGTGATGGGCATGTCGGGCAGCTGCGCGTCAGCGCATGCCGGCCGGCTTGCGGACCGCCTGGCAGAACCGGGCCGTGGCGGCCTTGTCCTCGGGCTCGACGCGCGGCTCGAAATCCGCCAACGCCGCTGTCACGCGCGCATTGCCGCGGTACTTCTGCTTCAGCCGCGCCAGCTCGGCATCCGTGCCGGGGCAGCTTTGGCAGACCGACCAGTCGATGTCCTTCTGGCGCTCTGCGTCGAAACCCCGTTCGCCGCGCCAGTGGTCGCAGGCCTCGCGCAGGTCAACGAAGGTCTGCACCTCCTTGGGCAGCGGCGCCGGCGCGCTCCAGCAGGCCAGCGGGACCAGGAGAAGCAGGGAGGCGGCTGGCCTGGACAGGTTCATGGCCATCAATACCGCTCGACGTGCGCCGACACCCGCGGCCCCGGCTCGTAGGGGTCCGGCCAGTAGTCCGTGACCTTGACGATGAGGCCGTCGCGCAGGTCGAAGATCGTCAGCCCGGTCATCGTCGGCGCGCTGCTGATGAAGTCGATCAGCGTCAGCACGCTGGCGTCGTCGGCGATGCACTTGAGCACCTCGGCCCGCCAGGGCTGGGGCCAGGTGGCGAAGAAATCCACATACCCCGCGGCCGTGCGGATGCGCTCGCGGCTCTGCGGCGCCTCGTAGCCGAAGTCGGCATGCAGCAGCCGGGCAAAGCCCGCCCAGTCGCGCGTATTGGCGAGCTGCCAGTGTTGCAGCACGAGTTCCCGGGTCGACAAGGCCATGGTGAGTCAAATGGTTGCGAGCCTGACGACTATGCCAACAAACCACCCGCCCCGCGCCGCGTGAAAATGCCAGTCATGACGTCCGCCGCTCCCGCCGCCCCCGGCCCCGCACAGCCGTCGCGGTTCGCGCTCTATCTGCAGCTGATCCGCTGGGACCGCCCCGCCGGCTGGCTGCTGCTGCTGTGGCCGACGCTGGCCGCGCTGTGGATCGCGGCCGACGGCTTTCCCGGCTGGCATCTGCTGGCCGTGTTCACCCTCGGCACCGTGCTGATGCGCTCGGCCGGCTGCTGCGTCAACGACGTGGCCGACCGCGACTTCGACCGCCATGTGCAGCGCACCGCGCAGCGGCCGGTGACGACGGGCGCCGTGTCGGTGAAGGAGGCCCTGGTGCTGGGCGCGGTGCTGTCG
Organism: Burkholderiales bacterium; assembly: GCA_019509985.1. Taxonomy (GTDB): domain Bacteria; phylum Pseudomonadota; class Gammaproteobacteria; order Burkholderiales; family Burkholderiaceae_C; genus Pelomonas. The sequence goes on from JAEKLF010000132.1 coordinate 19,769, forward strand.
CTGCTGTCCTTCGGCCTGGTGCTGACGACCAATCCGCCGGCCATCCTGTTGAGCTTCGCGGCACTGGCCGTGGCCATCGTCTACCCGTTCGCCAAGCGCGTGCTGGCCATGCCGCAGGCCGTGCTGGGCGTGGCGTTCTCCTTCGGCATCCCGATGGCGTTCGCCGCAGCCCTGGGCGGCACCGAATGGAATCTGCGCTCGGTGCCGCTGTCGGCCTGGGCGCTGCTGCTGGCCAACCTGTTCTGGGTGCTGGCCTATGACACCGAGTACGCGATGGTGGACCGCGACGACGACCTGCGCATCGGCGTGCGCTCCTCGGCCATCGCGCTGGGCCGCTGGGACGTGGCCGGCGTCATGATCTTCTACGTCACCTACCTGGCCATGTGGGCCGGGCTGGGCCTGCGCCTGGGCCTGGGGCGCTGGTTCCTGCTGGGCATCGCGGCGGCAGCGGCTCAGGCTGTGTGGCACTTCACGCTGATCCGCCGGCGCCACCGCGCGGGCTGCTTCACGGCCTTCCGGGCCAACCACTGGCTGGGCTTTGCCGTCTTCGCCGGCACGGTGCTGGACCTGGCGCTGCGGCAATGAACCCACGGCGGCGCATCCTCGCCCTCGGCGCCGCAGCGCTGACGCCGGGCTGGACGCGCGCACAAACCGCAGCATCGGCGGACACGCACACGCTGGTGCTGGCCAACGCCGTCTACCCGCCGCTGGTGAACCCACCGGGCCACGCCAGCGGCGAGGGCTGCGACATCGACATCGCCCGCGAGGCGCTGAAGCGCGGCGGCTACGAGGGCACCATCGACCTGCAGTTCGTGCCGTGGAAGCGAGTGCTCTTCATGCTGGAGCGCGGTGTCGCGGACTTCACCACGACGGCCAACTTCAGCCCCGAGCGCGACCGCTTCCTGCGCTGGAGCGCGCCCTACCGCAGCGGCGTGCGCTATCACTTCTACAGCCGCAAGGGCTCGGGCCTGAAGCTGCAGCACCTGGAGGACCTGCGCGGGCACAGCCTGGCGCTGAGCGCCGGCTTCATCTATCCCAAGGCGGTGCTGGAGATGGCGGGAAGCCACGTCGAGTTCGGCCGCGACGTGGGCGGCGCGGTGCAGCTGGTGGAGCGCGGTCGGGCCGAGATCGTCATCGTCAGCGCACTGGCCGGCACCTGGGAGATCCGCCAGCTCGGCATGGCCGACGCGCTGGAGCGCCAGCCGCTGGAGCACTTCAACGCCGAGCCCTCCTTCATGGCCTTCTCGAAAAACAGCCCGCGCACCATGGCCGGGCTGGTGGCGATGAACACCGGCCTGGCCAGCATGCTGCATGACGGCAGCATCACACGGCTGGAGAGGCGTTACGTGCGCTGAGCGCCGCGCCCTGCGTGAAATTGCGCTTACATTGCCCGCGAGGCGGCGTCGACCGCCTGACGTCGAGTTTGCAGGGAGTGGTGTGATGTCGTATCCGATCCGCGGTGCTTTGGCGCTCGTCGTGGTCCTGTCGTCGGTGTTGAGCGGCTGCGGTGGCGGTGGCGGGCGGACGGGCACGCCCGTGCTCGGCGGCTCCTCGGGTTCTTCCGGCTCGTCGGGCTCGTCCGGCTCGTCGGGTTCTTCGGGCAGTTCAGGCAGCAGCAGCTCCAACGGCCCCGCCGGCCCCTCGGCCAGCTTCGCGCAGCAGTGCGCGGCCACCAACACGCTGGCCGCCAGCAACCTTCGCAACTCCACACTGGACACCGAGAAGAAGTGGCTGCGCGCCTACTTCGACGAGGCCTACCTCTGGCGCGACCAGGTGCCCGGCGTCGACCCGGGCTGGTCCGGCTACAGCGGCAGCGACGCCTACGTCGCGATGGACAACTACTTCGAGGCGCTGAAGACGACGCAGCTGACCGACTCGGGCGCACGCCGCGACCGTTTCAGCTTCACCTACCCGACCGACAAATGGAAGGCCCTCAGCGAGAACGCTGTCGAGGCCGGCTACGGCATCGAGTGGAAGCTGACCAGCGCGACACCACCGCGGCTGATCCGCATCGCCTACGTCGAGCCCGGCAGCCCTGCCGATCTGGCCGGGCTGGTGCGTGGCGACCAACTCATCAGCGTGGACGGCACGAGTGCCGATGCCAACGACGATGCCGGCGTCGACACGCTGAACGCGGCTCTGTTCCCGGCCGCGGCCAACGCGCCGCACAGCTTCGTCTTCACGCGCGCCAACGGCACGACGGTCACGAAGAGCCTGACGAGCGCCTCCGTCACCAAGACGCCCGTGCCCATCGCACGCGTCGTGACGACACCGCTGGGCACGCGCGCCGGCTACATGCTGTTCAACGACCACGTCGCGCCGGCCGAGGGCCAGCTCATCACGGCGATGCAGGGCTTCCAGGCCCAGGGCGTGCACGAGCTGGTGCTGGACCTGCGCTACAACGGCGGCGGCTACCTCTACATCGCCAGCGAGCTGGCGACCATGATCGCCGGCACGACGCGCACCGCCGGCCAGGCCTTCGAGACGCTGCAGTTCAGCGCCAAGCGCAGCAGCGAGAACGAGGCGACGCCCTTCTTCGACACCTCCTGCATCCTCGTCAACGGCAACTGCACGCAATCACAGCCGCTGCCGGCGCTGAACCTGACGCGCGTCTACGTGCTGGCGCAGTCGGGTACCTGCTCGGCCAGCGAAGCGGTCATCAACGGCCTGCGCGGCGTCGGCGTGGACGTGGTGCTGGTGGGCGGCAAGACCTGCGGCAAGCCCTATGGCTTCACGGCCAAGGACAACTGCGGCATCAGCTATTTCCCCATCGAGTTCGCCGGCGTCAACGCGCAGGGCTTCGGCGACTACGCGGACGGCTTCGAGCCCAGCCTGAGCGGCACGGCCGGCACGCGTTTCGTCAAGGGCTGCAGCGTGGCGGACGACACCGGCCATGCGCTGGGCGACCCGGCCGAAGCCATGCTGGCCTCGGCGCTGGGCCATGTCGACAGCGGCAGCTGCCCGGTGCTGCCGGGCGCCGCGGCCGCCATGCGCGCGAAGAGCGCGGCCACCGGCGAAGGCGGCGTGGCGCTGGTGCTCAAGCGCAACCCCGCGCGCAACAACCGGATATGGTTGCCGCGCTGAACAGTGAGCGGTCGCACGGTTTTCGGGCCGAGCGCCGGGCCGCTCCCAAGCCGGCCCGCTTGGGCGATGTGCGTGCCGGTCGATCCGGCACGCATCGCCGTCCCCTCGGGGGACCGGCCAAGGCATTCCTTGGACGAGGGGCTAAACAAACCTCGCGCGGATCGCGTCCATCCAGCCCAGCAGCGCCAGTGTCTCGGCGTGTGGCATGCGCGGACTCTCGACGAGACCGGCGCGGATGCAGGCCTGCGCCTCGGCGATCTCCCCCTCGAAGCCGTTGATGACGAACGGCGTCTCGACGCGTTCCGCCGGCGCCTTGCGCGTGACCAGCTCGACGGCCTCGGCCTGCCAGAAGTCCAGCGGGAAACGCAGGCCGGCTTTCGACCCCAGGGCCTCGAAGGCATTGACCGAGGCCGCATCGAAACCGCAGCGGAATTGCGAGGTGACGCCACCCGGGAAGTGCAGCGTCACGTTGACCGCCGCGTCCACCCCGGTCGGCGCCATCTTGGCGTGCACGTCCATGGCGACGGGCTCGGGGCAGGTGCCGCCGTTCATTTGCTGCAGCACCCAGCGCGTCACTGCCAGGTTGTAGATGCCGATGTCCCACAGCGAGCCGCCGGCCAGCGCCGGGTTCCACTGGCGATGCAGCGGGTCGTAGACGGAGGCGAAGCAAAAGCTCGACTGCATCGCGCGCAGCTCGCCGATGGCGCCATCGCGCAGCATGCGGCCGGCGACGTCGTAGGCGGGCAGGAAGCGGGTCCACAGCGCCTCCATCAGGAAGACGCCCTTGGCGCGTGCCAGGTCGACGAGGACCTGCCCTTCGGCGCGCGTCGTCACGAGCGGCTTCTCGCACAGCACGGCCTTGCCGGCCTCCAGCGCGGCGCGGACGTATTCGCCGTGATTGGAGTGGGGCGTGGCGATGTAGACAGCGTCGATGGCGGCGTCTGACAGCAGGTCCGGCAACGCTGTCGTCACGCGCGCCGGCGCCTCGCCTTCACGCTGCCATTGCCGGGCATAGGCTTCGCCCTTGGCGGCGTCGCGCGCGAACACGGTGGCCAGGCGGGCACCGGGCACTGCGGCCAAGGCGCCGGCAAAGCGGTTGGCAATGCCGCCGGGGCCGATCACGCCCCAGCGGAAGATGTCGTTGTCATGGGCCATGGCTGAGCGCTTTCACGAGGTCGGATTGCGTGATGATGCCGACGAGCCGGGCTTGCTCGCCGACGATGGGAAGGTGGTGGTGGCCGGTGGCCGAGAACAACGGCACCAGTTCAGCGATTGGCCGCTCGGCGCTGGCCACGCGCACCTGGCGCGTCATGATCTGGCCGACGACCTCGGGCTTGCTGGAATGCACCGTCGGCGATGCGCGCAGCAGCGCCTGCAGCCGCCCGGCCAGGCCCTCGCGCTGCCGGCCTTCGGCGGCGCGCATGAAGTCGGCGCGCGTGACGATGCCGACGATGCGCCGCACGCGGTCCACCACCGGCAGGGCCTTGATGCGGTGCTGCTGCAGCAAGGCCCAGGCTTCCTCGAGCGGCGTGCCGAACTCGACGGTGATGACGGGGCTGGACATGATGTCGGTGCAGCGCAGGCCACCAAGGCGGTTGCGGTAGCTCAGCAATTCGGCCTCGTGCAGCAGGCCCGCGAGGTCGTCGCGCGGCACGTCCAGCACCTGGTTGTAGCGGGCCAGCACGGCGTCCAGTTCGGCGTCGCCAAAGCGCGGCGGCGCGACGGTAGCGCCCGGCACGGCCGGCGCGGGCGCAGGCGCGTGCTGGGCATGCGGATAGCGGCGGCCGGTGAGGCTGTTGTAGGCCATGCCGGCCAGCACCAACAGCAGCGAGTTCAGCGCCACGGGAACGAGCGCGAAATGCCATTCCTGCGTCGACGTCAGCACCATCAGCAAACCGGCCGCGCCGCCCGGCGGGTGCAGGCAGCGCAGCGTGAACATGAGGCCGATCGCCAGGGCCACGGCGACCGCGGCCAGCGGCAGAGGCGGCAACGGCAGCCAGTGCAGGCAGGCGATGCCGGCCAGCGCCGACAGCGTGTTGCCGCCAATGACGGCCCAGGGCTGGGCCAGCGGGCTGGCGGGCAGACCGAAGACGAGCACCGCGCTGGCGCCCAGCGGTGCGACGAGCCAGGGCAGGCCCGAACCGATCGCCGCACGGCTGAGCACGCCGGCCAGCAGCACGCCAAGGCCGGCGCCGATGATCACGCGCAGGCGCTCGGTCGCGTCGACGGTCAGCGGCACAGGCCGCAGTGCAAGCAGCAGGCTCAGGGCCCGCCCGGACAAGTTGGCAGAAGGCATGTCGGCAACACCGCCACGGGCAACTGGCCCGGGGCGGGCGCCGATTGTGCGACCGCGCGCGGTACGCGCGGTTTCAGGACCGCGCGACCCGCGTGCCCCTGCCGATCAAGCCCGGCCGAGCAGGCCGCTCATCTGCACCTTTAACACCTGGGCCTGGGCGCGGCGCTCCTTGGTCGCGGCACGCTGGTAGGCGGCCTCGGCCTTCTCGCGCAGCGCGACGGCACGTTGCAGCGCCTCCTGGTAGCGCTCCACGGTGTAGGTGTTCTCGGTGCCGATGTAGACACTGCGCGCCAGCGGCGTTTCGCCGAAGCGCGGCAGCGTCACGGCGAAGCTGCAGTCGCGCACCCGGCTGCCGGCGCGCTGGCGCACGATGGGGCCGGAGATGCCCGAGGGCAGGTCGCTCTGCTTCTTGCGGCTCGGCGTGCGGCGCAGCCGGGACGGCGCGGGCAAGGTCGCGATGCGTTTGAGCAGCTCCTTGGTCGCCATCGCCAGTGCGCGCCGCGCACCGGTGCCATCCTGGCTGTGGTCAGAGAACAGCTTGGTGCCGCCATAGCGCAGCTGCCAGCCATGCGTCGACAAATGGTCGATTCTCTGAATGCATTGCGGCACGACAAAGCGTTCGCCGCTGAAGATCACCACATCTCTCGTGTTCATATCGCCCCCGGTCAATTTGCCCGCCTGCGTCTTCGCGCGGCCGGTCTACTAACGCCCCTCTGATGCGGACTGAGTTTATGGGGGTTTATGGGCAAGGTGCGAATTTATGACTCCGTGAAAACACTTCCATCGAATCGGAGTCAGCTCACGGACAGCTAAACATGGGATTGTGCGGTTTCAGGCCCTGCCGGCGTCCAGGCAAAGCACGCCTGCGGCCAGCGGTGCCCATGAAGGGAGCGCGGCCAAGCCGGCCCTGAGGCAGGCCGCGAGCCGACCAGGGACTCTAGCGGCGCGGCCGCCCGGGTCGCTGCGCGGCCAAGCCCGGAGCGAACAGCTCCATGACGCGCAGCTGCGCACCGCTGCGGCTGAACACCGAGTTGCGCGACCACTGCATCTGCGCCGGCATGGCCTCGCCCGTGGCGGCCTGCCACTGGCGCGCCGCATGCCGGCGCGTGTGGCCCTGGCGCGCGACGCGGCGCGGCTGCAGCTCGCTGCGGTGGATGCGGTAGTCGTCGTAGAGCAGATGCGCCAGCGGCCGCGCACCCAGGCCCTTGAGTGCCCGCCAGGGGCCGGTGGTCGCGCGCTGGTGCACGGCCGAGCGGGCCCAGACCAGCGGCTCGCCGTCCACGCGCAGGATGACCTCGCGCACCACCGTCAGCCCCCGCGGCGGCAGGCCCAGCGCCGCGCGCTCCAGCGCACGGAACGGCACCACGCCCTGGCGCAGCACCTGCACCTCGAAGCGCTCGCCGAGCTTGGCCAGCCTGCGGCTCAACGAACCCGGCGCCCGCAGCCAGTCGCGCAGGCTGTCTCGCGTCGCAATGCCCATGTCAGCGGCGCCCGGTCGCCCGAAGCCGCTGACGCGCCCCCCCGGGGGGCAGCAAACGAAGTGCGCGTGGGGGCATCTCAGCCGCCGAACTCTTTACCCAACTCGGCAGCCCTTAGCTGTGCCGCGAGCACTGCGCGGCGGATGGCCGCGTCGACGGCATCGGCCTGCATCGACGTGACGGCCGCGTGCGTCGTGCCGCCCTTGCTCGTCACGCGCTCGCGCAGCGTGGTGGGCGATTCGTCCGACGCCAGGCCCAGCGCCGCCGCGCCGGCACAGGTGGCCAGCGCCAGGCGCCGGCCCTGCTCGGCCGTGAGACCCATGTCCACGGCCGCGGCCATCATGGCTTCGACGAAGAAGAAGAAATAGGCCGGGCCCGAACCCGACAGCGCCGTCACCGCGTCGAGGTCGTCCTCGCGGGCTACCCACAGCGTCTGGCCGGTCGGCGCGAGCAGGCGCTCGACCGTGGCGCGCTCGTCGCCCGTCACGGCCGGCCGCGCGTACAGGCCGGCGATGCCCTGGCCGATCAGCGCCGGCGTGTTGGGCATGGCGCGCACGACATGCTCAGCGCCGGTCGCGGCCACCAGCGAGTCCGAGCGGATGCCGGCCATGACGGACAACTGCAATGACCCGCCGACCCAGGCCTCCAGCGGCGCGGCGGCCTCGCCGAACAACTGTGGCTTGACGGCCCAGACGACGGTGGACGCGCTGGCCAGGCTGGCGTCGCCCGCCGCCAGCGCCTGCACGCCGAACTCGCCGACCAGCTTCTGGCGCTGCGGCGCGTAGGGCTCGACGACGATGAACTGCGCGGCGGCCATGCCGGCCCGCAACAGCCCGCCGATGATGGCGCTGGCCATGTTGCCGCCGCCGATGAAGGCGATCACTTCTGCACTCATGGGGGGGAGTCTAAGCGCGCGTTTTCCCGAAGCCAGCGAGACACAAAGCAGCGACATGGCGAGACTACGGTGGTCATTCACCCCAAGCCCGCTCATGATCCTGCCCCGCCTTGCCACCACCCTGCTGCTCAGCGTCGCGCTGGCCGCCTGCCAGACCACGCCACCGGCACCGCCAGCGCCATCTGTCCAGGCTCCGCCTGGCATCGTCTACGCCGGCGGCGACGGCAGCAGCATGGCCAACGCCGTCATCATCCAGACCGAACTCAGGGGCGGCGCCGGCGTGCGGTCCGAATATGTCTGGCTGTCGCAGCGTTATCCCGGCTACAAGCGCAAGCTCCAGGCCCTGATGCACAAGGACGGCAAGTCCTACGACCGGCTCGACATCACCACCGCTGACGGTCGCGAGCTGTCGGTCTACTTCGACATCACGGCCATCTTCGGCAAGTTCTGACCATGCCCATCCGCCGCCGCATGCTTCTGCTCACCACGCTGACCCTGGCCGCCTGCGCCGGCGGCCCACCCGCGCCCAAGCCCTGGGCCGAGACGGCGGCGCACGAGTTGCATCTGTCGCTGACCAGCTTCGAGCTGCAGGGCCGGCGCCTGACCGTCACGCGCAGCATCGGCGCCGGCGGGCCGTTGCCCGTCGTTGTCTACCTGCCGGGTATTGGCCAGGGCAGCGAGGCCGGCCAGCGCTGGGTCGCCGCCTGGGCGCAGGCCGGCTACGCGGTGCTGGCCGTGCAGCCACTGGAAGACGACGCGGCGGCCTGGCGCTCCGCGCTCGCCCGCAGCGGCGAGTTCCGCGAGCTGGGCGAGCTGCATTACGGCGACGCCCTGCGCGGCGCGCGCCTGGCTGCGTTGCGCCGCCTCGTGGCCGGACTGCAGGCCAATGCCACGGTGGCCGGCGTGGCGCTGGACTGGCAACACGCCGCACTGGCCGGCTACGAGATCGGCGCGCAGACGGCGCTGGACCTGGGTGCCGACGCGACCGGCTGGCTGCCCCAGGCCGTCATCGCGATCAGCCCGCCGCCGATGGACGCTGCCGCGGCCACGCCGCCCGCGCTGCTGATCACCAGCGACACCGACGGCGATGCGCTCGGCCTGGTCACACGGCCCGCCGAGCGCCGCCGCGCCTTTGACACGCTGCACCCAGGCGCGGGCTGGCTGCTGAGCCTGCCGGGCGTCTCGCATGCGGCGCTGGCCGGCACGCTGGCACCCGAGGGCTGGCATGTGCAGGACCAGCACCGCGGCGGCGACGCGATGACCGGCAGCCGGCACGGCGGCGGCGGTGGCGTGGGCCAGGGCTCCCACGGCCCGGCGGGCGGCGCGCCGCGCGGCCCGCGCAGCGGCAGCGCCACCGAGGCGGCGCAAGTCGACCTGAATGAGGCGATGCAGCTGAGCGCCGCCTTCCTGGACGCCCGGCTGCGCGGCGGGTCGATGCCCGCCAACCCACACCTGCAGGCGCGTTAGCTTCAGTCTTCCAGGCCCAGGAAGCCGCCACTCTGGTGCGACCAGAGCCGCGCATAGATGCCGTTCTGCGCCAGCAGCTCGGCATGCGTGCCCTGCTCGACGATGCGGCCGGCGTCCATGACGACGAGGCGGTCCAGCGCCGCGATGGTGGACAGGCGGTGGGCGATGGCGATCACCGTCTTGCCCTCCATCAACGTGAAAAGCGATTGCTGGATGGCTGCCTCGACCTCACTGTCGAGTGCGCTGGTTGCCTCGTCCAGTAGCAGGATGGGCGCGTCCTTCAGCATCACGCGAGCGATGGCGATGCGCTGGCGCTGGCCGCCGCTGAGCTTGACGCCGCGCTCGCCGACATGGGCCTCGAAGCCGGTGCGACCCTTGGGGTCGGACAGCGTGGCGATGAACTCGTCCGCATGGGCCCGCTCGGCCGCGCGCTCCAGCTCGGCGCGCGTTGCATCCGGGCGGCCGTAGAGGATGTTGTCGGCCACAGAGCGGTGCAGCAGCGAGGTGTCCTGCGTGACCATGCCGATGTGGCGGCGCAGCGAATCCTGCGTGACGCTGGCGATGTCCTGGCCATCGATGAGGATGCGGCCGCCTTTCTGGCCGTTCACTTCGGGGAGGTCATACAGGCGCAGCAGCAGGTTCACCAGCGTGCTCTTGCCCGCGCCGCTGCGGCCGACGAGGCCGATCTTCTCGCCGGGCTTGATGCGCAGGTCCAGGCCGTCGACGACGACCTTGCCGTTGGGGTAGGCGAAATGCAGGTTCTCGAAATGAACCTCTCCGCGCGGCACGGTCAGCGCGGTCGCGCCGTTCGCGTCGGCGATCGTCTGCGGCTTGGACAGCGTGGCCAGCCCGTCCTGCACGGTGCCGATGTGCTCGAACAGCGATGCCATCTCCCACATCACCCAGTGCGAGATGCCGTTCAGCCGCATCGCCATCGCCGTGGCCGCCGCCACCGCGCCGACGCCGATGGCCGATACGCCCCACAGCCACAGCGCCAGTAGCGCCGTGCTGCCCACGAGCAGGGCCGACAGCAGCGTGTTGACGACCTCGAAGCCGGTGACCAGGCGCATCTGGCCGTAGGCCGTGACCATGAAGTCCTGCATCGCCGACTTGGCGTAGCTGGCCTCGCGGCGGCCATGGGCGAACAGCTTGACGGTGGCGATGTTGGTGTAGGCGTCGGTGATGCGGCCGGTCATCAGGCTGCGCGCGTCGGCCTGGGCCTGCGCGATCTTGCCCAGACGCGGCACGAAGAAGCGCAGCGCGAGGAGGTAGAGCCCCAGCCAGGCCGCGAACGGCGCCATCAGCCGCAAGTCGAAGCTGGCGACGATGGCGACCAGCGTGCCGAAGTAGACGGCCACGTAGACGAGGATGTCGACGACGATGAGCCAGGTGTCGCGCACGGCCAGCGCCGTCTGCATGACCTTGGTGGCGATGCGGCCGGCGAACTCGTCGCCGAAGAAGGCCAGGCTTTGCGCCAGCATGCGGCGATGGAAGAGCCAGCGCAGCCGCATCGGGAAGTTGCCGAACACGCCCTGGTACTTGGTCAGCGCCTGCACGCTGGCCAGCACGATGCTGACGCCCAGCACCGCCACCAGCGCGACGACGACGGGCTGGGGCCTGCTCCACAGCTGGGCACGGTCCACGGTGGCCAGCCAGTCCACCAGCGAGGCCATCAGGCTGAACAACAGCGCCTCGGCCGCCGCGATGCCGGCCGTGAACAGCGTGACCGCGGCGAGTTGCGGCCGCACGCCATCGGCGCAGCGCCACAGGAAGGCGAAGAAGCCCGTGGGCGGCGCGGTGCCGGCGGTTTCCGGATAAGGATCGACGAGGCGCTCGAAGCGCGCGACTAACGGTTGAAACAGCGAAGCCATCCGGCTAGTTTCGCCGGACAACGTTGTCGGGTCATGTGTCAGCGTCGCCCACCCGGCCTGGCCGCGCGCCGGCTCCAGTACTGGAAGGCGTCCTCGTGGACTTCCACGTCCACCTCGGCGATGCGCTGGCTCAAGCGCTCCTGGACCTGGGCAACCGCCTGGTTGAACACCAGCGGCGCGATCTCTTCGAGGAAAAAGCCGAGCAGGGCGCCGGCCGCGACGTTGCCGACACGTTCGTCCAGCTCGGCCTCCAGGTAGCGCTGCAGTGAGTCCACCGCCTGCTCGCGCTCGGCGCGGTCCAGCTCGATGGCCATGCCGCTTACTGGTTGGCGGACGAAGGGGCCGAGGCGGGTGGCACCGGCACGGTGACGCCGGGCGACAGCGAGATCTCCTCCACCAGCGTGACGCCGGTGACGAAGTAGCGCGTCTCGCCGAAGCAGGAGCCCGGCAGGCCGACCTTCTCTTCGTAGTGCAGGTTCACGCGCCGGCCCATGACCTTGTTGATGGCCTGTGCCGTGGCCTCGTCGTGCACGGTGAAATAGAACTTCTCGACCGAGCTGGTGCCGGGCAGCGACACCAGCGCCTGCTCGCCCTCCCAGGTCTTGCAGACCCAGCCCTTGCGCGAGAGCTTCTGCACCCAGCCGGCGCGCTCGCCCTCGGAATAGCTCCAGTGCCAGGCGAAGACGAACCAGGCCGTGATGAGCAGCAGCAGGGCAACGAAGGACAGGGCGATCTTCAGGCGCATGGCGGTGTGGGCGGAGCCGGGGCGCGGCGATTGTGCGTCAGGCCATGCCCATGCCGAGCACCATCATCGCCATGCCGACGACGCTGACCGCCCACACGCCGGTGCGCAGGAAGGGGATGCCGGCGAAGTAGACCGGCAGATAGACCACACGGGCCCACAGGAAGACCTGGGCGCCGAGCAGCACGCGCTCGTTCGTCGCGCCGGCGGCCTGGGCGGCGAGTGCCAGCACGGCAAAGAACACCAGGTTCTCGAAGGTGTTGGCCGCTGCGCGCCCGGCACGGCCGGCCAGCGGCGTGGCCGGTGGCAGGTTGTCGCGGTTGCCGAAGGCCAGCATCAGGCCCTTGGGCGTCCAGGCCCTGGCCCGGATCAGACTGGCCCCGAGCACGACCAGCCAGGTGAGCAGGGCCATGCAGATGACGAGAGACAGCAGCTTGGGCATGGGAGATTCCTCCGGTGTTGGCGCATCAAGCCGACGCGCCCCGCATCATCCGCCCGGGCTGGCGAAGCGTGCCTGCGAGCGAACCCTCGCCTTTTCCGCCTCGATCTCGCGGTTCTTGGGCTCGGCCGTCGTCACCAGCGCGGCGATCAGCGTGCGTGCCTCGTCGGCGATGGCCGCGACCGCATGGTCGAAGGCCGCCGCGTTGGCCTGCGAAGGCACGTTGAAGCCGCTGAGCTTGCGCACGAACTGCAGTGCGGCGTCGCGGATCTCGACCTCGGTGGCCGGCGGTTCGAAATTGAAGAGGGTGCGAATGTTGCGGCACATGGCGTGGTGTCCTTCAGCTGGCGTCCGGATGCCGCTCGCGCCACGCGCGCAAGGCGCGGCGGTAGTCGTCCATGGCCAGGTCGTAGAGGTCGAAGATGCAGGGGTCACAGCCGTTGCCGCAGCAGGCGTCGAGATCGGGCTGCGGCGGGAGCGGCGGTTTGGGATCGGGGTCCTGGCCGGGGTCTGGCGATGTGGTCATCGGGTGAATTCTTCCAAAGCCTGCTGCTGCGTTCCTAACGCCATCCTGATGCCCGCGCGCCTAGCATTGCATCACCTCATGTCTCCAAGGAGAGCAGCGTGCTCATCGCCACCACGGAAAACCTCGCCGGCCATCGCGTCGTCGAAGTCAAGGGCCAGGTCTTTGGCGTCGTCGTCCGCAGCCGCGGCCTGGCGGGCAACATCATGGCGGGCCTGCGGTCCCTCATCGGCGGCGAGATCACCGAGTACACGCAACTGCTGGAAGAGGCCCGCCGCCACGCCATCGACCGCATGGTGAAGAATGCCAACCTGATGGGCGGCAATGCCGTCGTCATGATGCGCTTCGACTCGTCGGAGATGGGCCAGACGATGAGCGAGATCGTCGCCTACGGCACGGCCGTGGTGGTCGAGAAGCTGCCGGCCTGATGCCATGCTGCGCACTGGACTGTTCGTCGTTGCCCTGGTGGTCTGCGTGATCGGCCTGGGCGCCCGCCTGGCCGGCCATCACGAGGCAACGCCAGCCTTCATTTGGGGCGGCCTGATCGCGGCGGCCGTGTGGCTGGAGCGTTGGCGCTACCGAAGCCGCGCCGCGCCTGACAGCGGCGACTGGCAGAAGATGGACGAGCGCTTCATCGACCCCGAGTCCGGACAGCCGGTGCAGGTGTTCTACAACCCGCGCACCGGTGATGAAAACCATTCTTCGCAGAGGCTCAGTCCCGCTAACCATGGTCATGTGGTGTTGCGCCCTGGCCTGCGTGATGCTGTCGCTCGCTTTCATGTTCAGGGCAGGCTGCGCCGGCGATCTCAAAGGCGGCACCCTGGGTAATCCGGTCAAAGCGCTGGCGCTTGAAGGCGTCGGCGCACCGCTGGGCTGGCTGGGTCTTGCTTTCGCGATCATGGCTGCGCTGTGTCGGCCAAATGTGGCCATCGGGCGCCGGGGTGCCATCGCCGTGACGGTCTTGGTGCTGGGTGGTGCCGGCGTCGTGTTGCTGGGCGTGCAGTTCGAGATTTGGGGCACCCAGTCCTGTTTTGTCGAGGATCGCCATGGCTAGCGGCACGGCGTACGCCATCAAGGCCGAGATCACCGATCCTCGGGTGGCGTCGTTCGAATTCGCCGCGCAGAAGACGATGTACGGCGGCAAGCTCATTGCCGCGGGCGACGTCATCTACCTCTTCGCCAGCGAGAACGAAGGCGGGGCCGGCCTGGTCGCCCGCGGCGTCGTCACGGCGGCCGGGCCCACGCGGCGTCGTCACGGCGGCCGGGCCCACGCCCAGGCGGCCGGGCGTCGAACGCCAGACGCCGCGCGTCAGCATCACGGTCAGGCGCACCGCGCTCGCGAAGCGCCGGCTTGGCCGCGCCGAACTCAAGCCCTTTGCGGACTGGAACGACGGCCGGCCCGAGACGGAGCTGAACTTCAAGTACTACCGCCAGGCGACGAACAAGATCGTCGGCCTGAGCGACGAGGCGGCGGCCTTCCTCAGCGGCTTCTTCTGACTCAGGCTGCGGCGGCGCGGCGTGTGCGCAGGCGCTGCAGGCGGGCTTCCAGATCGACCAGCTCGCGGTCGTACTCCGTGTCCTTGATCGCCTCGATGCGGTCGCGAATGGCGCGCAGCTGCGTCAGCGGCTTGGACCCCGCCACGACCTCGGCCGGCAGGCGTTCGGCCATGTCGATCAGCGCGTCCGTGATGACGCCGAGCTGGTGGCCGTAGCTGGCCACGTCGAAGGCACGGGCCTCGATGCGCGCGTCGCCAGCCTGCGGCTTGATGCCGGCGAAGAACCAGTCGAGCCGCGGCTCGATGTCCTGCGCCACGTCACCGCTGAAGGGCAGGCGCAGCTGAGGCGCCCAGAGCCAGAACCATGGAAACATCGGTTTTCTCCCTTGCACGCCAGGACTGCGGGCGTGTGTCGGCATGGTGGCGCACCGGCGTGCAGGCGGCAAGCGTGGCGGCTCCCCACCTACCACCCGATGCGCGGCAGGCATGACCGATATCATGGCTTTCGGACCCACGCTCGATTGCCCGCCACCGATGATCAGCACCGCCATCCGGGCCCTCGCCCTTGCCAGCGCGGCAGGATTCGGCATCAGCGCGTGGGCCGCGCCTGCGGCTGGCGCGCCTTGGGTCGTGACCTATCCATCGTCCGGCGCCGTCGGCGACAAGCGCGGCGACTACTACGTCAGCCTGCTCAAGCTGGCCCTGGACAAGGCGGATGGCAATTTCGAGGTGCAGTCCTCCACGAATCCGAGCGTGGCGACGCGCGCCTTCGTCAGCATGGCCACCGGCCGCGGCATCGACGTGATCTGGGCACCCACCACGATCCAGCTGGAGCACGACTACTTGCCGGTGCGCATCCCCCTCGACAAGGGCATCCTGGGATGGCGGATCTTCCTGATCGGCGAGGGTGATCGCGGCCTGTTCGAGGGCATCCGTTCAGTCAAGCAGCTCAAGGCTTTGCCGGCTGGCCAGGTCAGGGAATGGGTGGACACCGACATCCTGCGCGGCAACGGTTTCCCTGTCGTGGCCGCCACGCGCTACGAGAATCTGTTCACGATGCTGGCGGCGCAACGCTTTCGCTACCTGCCGCGCGGCGTCGGCGAGATCTACGACGAAGCGCGCAACCACGGCCATCTGGGCCTGACGGTCGAACCCCACCTGGCGCTGCACTACCCGATGTGCACCTATTTCTTCGTGGCGAAGCAGAACACCGAGCTGGCCCAGCGCATCGAGCTGGGTCTGCGACGCGCCAACAAGGACGGATCGTTCGAGCAGCTCTTCCAGCAGTTCTATGGGCAGGCGCTGCAGGCCGCCAAGCTGGATGGCCGCCTGGTCTTCACCCTGGAGCGGCCGACCGCGCCACCGAGCTGCGTGCGGTCGGCCGTGCCGCAGTGAAGCGGCAGGCCGCGGCCGCCCTCAATGCACCCCGGCCAGCAACGCCGCATTCCCTCCCGCCGCGGCCGTGTTGACCGTCAGCGTCTGCTCCGCCGTGAAGCGATAGAGCTGGCGCACATGGCCGGCCGCGGTGACCAGGGGCAGGATGGCGCCGGTGCGCCTGGCCAGCGCCTGGGCGAGCGTGTGGGCGGCGGCAGGGTCTGACGAGGCCAGCGCGACGCCGGCGAGCCGGGGCGCGGTGAGCAGGCCGGGCAGGGCCGAATCGGGCAGCAGCGTCAAGGCGCTGGCCGGCAGGCCGGCATGCAGCAGGGCCTGGCGGGACTGCTCGGCGCCGCCCAGCCAGATCACGCTGTTGCCGGCCAGCAGCGCACTGACGACCGCCGCGAGGCCGGCCTCGGCGCGGCCCAGCACGGCGAAGACACCGCGGGCGTGGTGGCGCAGCGTGTTGCTCTCGCCAGTGGGGCCGGGCAGCACGGCATCGGCGAACAAGGCCTGGGCCGCGTTGAAGAGGCTGCGCAACGCGATGGCCGTGGGCGCATCCAGCGTGTCGGCGGCGCGGCGCAGCGTGGCGATGCGCTCGGCCAGTGGCGTGTCGCGCCAGCCGGCGTCGGCGCCGACGGCCAGGGGCTCGCTGCGGCCGTCCACGGTCAGCGGCGGAGGCGGCGTGTCGATGCGGGGCTCGGCACAGAAGCGGCGCAGGTAGTTCGGCCCGCCGGCCTTGGGGCCCGTGCCGGACAGGCCTTCGCCGCCGAAGGGCTGCACGCCGACGACCGCGCCGATGATGTTGCGGTTCACGTAGACGTTGCCGATGCGCGCCTCGTCGGCCAGGCGCTGGGCGCGGCTGTCGATGCGGGTCTGGATGCCGAGCGTGAGGCCGTAGCCCAGCGCGTTGATGTCGGCGATGACCTCGTCCACCGAGTCTTCGAAGCGCACGACGTGCAGCACGGGGCCGAAGATCTCTTCGCCGAGGTGGGCGATGCGCGGCAGCTCGAAGGCGACGGGACGGATCTGGCGCGGCATGGCCTCGGCCACGGGCGCTTCGGCCAGCAGCTTGGCATCGCGCTTCAGGCGCTCGACGTGGCGGCTGATGTTGGCATGGGCTTCGTCGTCGATGACGGGGCCGACGTCCGTGGCGAGATGGGCGGGCTGGCCGACGTGCAGTTGTTCCAGCGCGCCCTTGAGCATCTCGATGACGCCTTCGGCGATGCTGGACTGCACGCACAGCAGGCGCAGCGCCGAGCAGCGCTGGCCGGCGGAGCGGAAGGCCGATTGCACGACGGCGTCGATGACCTGCTCGGGCAGGGCCGTGGAGTCCACCACCATCGCGTTCAGGCCGCCGGTCTCGGCGATGAGGGGCACCGGCGAGTTGGGCTTGGCCGCCAGCGCCTTGTTGATGATTTGCGCGACGGCCGTGGAGCCGGTGAAGCAGACGCCGGCCGTGTGCGCGTGGGCCACGAGGCCGGCGCCGACCGTTTCGCCCGGGCCGTGCAGCAGCGCGAGTGCATCCGCCGGCACGCCGGCCTGGTGCAGCAGCTCGACCATCCTCAGCGCGACGAAAGGCGTCTGCTCGGCGGGCTTGGCGGCGACGGCGTTGCCGGCCACCAGCGCGGCGACGACCTGGCCCGCGAAGATCGCCAGCGGGAAGTTCCACGGGCTGATGCAGACGAAGACGCCGCGGCCCTGCATCAGCGCCGGCTCGGCTTCCGCCCGGTCCGCGTAATAACGCAGGAAGTCCACGGCCTCGCGCACCTCGGCGATGCAGTCGGCCTGGGTCTTGAAGGCTTCCTTGACGAGCAGCGCGCAGAACTCGGGCAGGCGGGCGTCGAGGTCGTCGGCGGCGCGGCGCAGGATGCCGGCACGGGCGGACACGGAGCGGCCGTTCCAGGCCGGGAAGCCGCCGTTCAGGCGCTGCATCGCGGCGTCGACCTCAGGACCCGTGGCTTCGGGCACGGCCAGCACCGGCGTGCTGTCCAGTGCGGCCTGCAGCGGCGCGCGCTGGGCCGGGTCGGCCAGGTCGGCGCCGGTGGAGTTGGCGCGGCCGCGGCCCTGGTCGTCCAGGTAGAGGGCCGGCGGCAACGGCAGCGCGCTCGCGCTGCGCATGTCGGCCAGCGGCGAGCCGAGCAGCTCGGGCACCTGCACGCTAGGGTCGGCCAGCTGGTGCACGAAGGACGAGTTGGCGCCGTTCTCCAGCAGCCGGCGCACGAGGTAGGCCAGCAGGTCGCGGTGCTCGCCCACCGGGGCGTAGACGCGCACCGGAACGTCATGGGTGCTCCAGCCCCCCGCTTGAGCGGGGGGAGTGGGGGGTGTGGTCGACGTTGCCCCCGAAGGGGAGTGCCGCGAGAACTCGCGGTACACCCCTTCGCCCATGCCGTGCAGGCGCTGCATCTCGAAGAACGCACCGGTGGCGCGAGCCATCTGCACGATGGCCGCGATGGTGCCGGCGTTGTGGCTGGCGAACTGCGGGTAGATGACGTCGGCATGCTGGATCAGCGCGCGGGCGCAGGCCAGGTAGCTGACGTCGGTGTGCTGCTTGTGCGTGAACACCGGGTAGGCGTTCAGGCCCAGCTCCTGGGCGCGCTTGATCTCGCCGTCCCAGTAGGCGCCCTTGACCAGGCGCACCATGAAGCGCAGGCCGTGCTTGCGCGCGATGGCCGCCACCTCGTCGACGACCGCCAGCGCCCGGCTCTGGTAGGCCTGCACCGCCAGCCCGAAGCCGCGCCAGTGCGGGTAATGCGTGGCGATGCGCGCGGCCAGCGTGTCCAGCACATCCAGCGATAGCTCCAGGCGGTCGACCTCCTCGGCATCTATGGTCAGGTTGATGTTGGCCTCGGCGGCCAGCTCGATGAGCGTCCACACGCGCGGCAGCAGCTCGGCGAAGACGCGCTCGCGCTGCAGCACCTCGTAGCGGCTGAACAGGGCGCTGAGCTTGATGGAGATGCCGTCCGACGCCTCGGGCGACGCGGCGCGCTTGCCGCCGGCAATGGCCTTGATGGCGGAGACATAGGACGCGTGATAGCGCAGCGCATCGGCCTCGGTGCGGGCGCCTTCGCCCAGCATGTCGTAGCTGAAGCGCAGCTGCCTTTGCTGCTTGCGCGCCGCATCGGCCTCGCTCATAGCCTCGCCGATGTTGCGACCCAGCACGAACTGCCGGCCCAGCAGCTGGATGGCGCGGACGGTGGCCGCGACCACGGTCTGCGCACCCAGGCGCTTGAACAAGCCGCCTTCGTCGTCAGACCCGGGCAGGAAGCGCTTGGACATGGAAATGGCCGAAGCCGACAGCGCGGCCAACATCTTGTGCGGGCTGCCCTCGCTGGCGCCATCGAAGTCGGCGCGGCTGAGCTGGTCGGCGGTCAGCGCAATGGCCGTGGGCGCATCGGGCACGCGCAGCAGCGCCTCTGCCAGCCGCATCAGGGCCAGGCCCTCGGCGGACGTGATGGGGTACTCGCGCAGCAGCGACTCCATCGCCCAGAACGGCGCCGGGTTCTTGCGCACCTGCTCCACCCAGGGCGCGGCCATGGCGATGACGCCGGGCCAATCCAGCGCGCCGCCGACGCGGTCGGCCAGGGCCTGCACGACGCCGTGCTCGGCCCGGTAGGGTTCGGGCAAGCGGGGCTGTTCGGGCGGGGCGACGAAGGGCGTGGGCATGGCGGGGCTCCTGGTGAGGTTTCGCACTCTATCGGCGCTTCGCTTGGATTAAATTCCAAGGATTCCAAGAATGACCGACAAAGATCCAGATGGACGACGAAACCAAACTCGACAAGATCGACGCGCGCATCTTGCGCGTGCTGCAGGCTGATGGGCGGATTTCCAACCTCAAGCTGGCGGAAACGGTGCACCTGTCGCCGACCGCCGTGCTGGAGCGCGTCAAGCGGCTGACGCGTGACGGCTTCATCCTCGGCTACGAGGCGCGGCTGAACCCGGCCAAGCTGGGCGCGGCCATGCTGGTCTTCATCGAGGTGCACCTGGACCGCACGGTGATGGACGTGATGGACAACTTCAAGGCCGCCGTCCAAGCCCGCGCCGAGATCCTGGAATGCCACCTCGTGGCAGGCGGCTTCGACTATCTGCTCAAGACGCGGGTGCGCGACATGGGGGCGTACCGGGAGTTCATCGGCAGCGTCATCTGGACGCTGCCGGGGGTGAGGGAGACGCGGACGTATGCGGTGATGGAAGAGGTGAAGGCGACGAATGCGCTGGCGTTTTGAATCTGCAGGCTCGATCAGTGATCGTGGCAAGAACTTCCGCGGACGACTTGGGGCCAGTTGCACTCAACGTTGAAGTTCACCTGCTGACTGAGGCTTGCCGAAGGATGTAGGTGAAATGAGGCCGGCTAGGGACGGACCGTTAGTATCTATGGAGATAGCGCAGGTAATTGGACAAGCCGTCCAAATCCGGGAATATAGTGCCGTGATGGACTCCATATTTCACCAGCTTTGCTAATAGCATTTTCTTCGACTTGGCCGGAATTATTAATTTCACAATGTCCGGCTCGTCGAACGCATTACCCGTCAGTGGGTGAGCTGTAAACATACCAGATTGAGCAGTTATCCGCCTGGATAAATGCGACGGAAAAAATGCAACAACCTCAGTAAGTGTTTTCAGGTCGATGTCTTCTTCTTTCCGAAATTTTCCCCTGTCTAAGAGATAGATGGCACCATCGGTATCTAGACGGGATTGAACGGCAAAGAATAGCGCGGCAAGCGGACTCAAACTCCAGTCGAGGAGCCGTGTCGGAAGGCCGTGATGTTGGGCCAGAACTAGCCATTCCAGCTCACTCGAAGGATATGTAGCCAAGTGAGCCTTGGCCTGCGTCTTAAAGACCCACATGAGATTGCTCTCTAAGGTTTTTAGTTCATCGGTTTTTTTGCCGCGAAAGAGAGAGGGCTTCAGCTCGTATCCGGAGTCGGAAACGCCACGGCATAGTGCGCTTCGATTGAACTTGCCGACAGCCTGATCGAAAGCACCAAAATCTGGTATTTCTAATGTTTGCATTAGATATTCTTCATCCAACGTTTTACTTAAGTGGACCATCGCAAGCGGACCCATTTGAAGAACGAGTTAGAGCTCACCGAACAGACTCTTTAGAAAGTGCCTCTTGGAGTTCGTTTAGAACCTGAGTTGACATATTTACAACTTCTTGGCTAACAATTGGTTCCGCCCCATGAATAATCGCGTTGCGCAGCGTTATCAGCTCGCGAAGACGATTAAAAAGCATTTTGTCGATTCGCTCGCTTCGAACAAGAATTTCAGCTAGTCGCGCGTTTGACATGCGTCGCGGTGATCTGGATTCATAGGCAGTGGTCGTACCAGATTGATAGAGAGTGCCAGCATCTATTAGTAGCACCTCAATTTTGTTGTAGTTGGTGAGGAAGCTCTCCAGGCTGCCTCGCAACTCACGAGCGGGAGCAGGGTCTAGTTCATCTTTTAATTCCTGGCTTGCCTTCTCAATACGCTGGGGCGCAATCACATCGAAGACGAATGCGGTAATCGCTACGAACGAAACGATTAAAGATGACTGACCCGCATTGATTAGGACCGTGGTGATATTTGTTCGAACATCTGCCTCATATGAAATGGCCGCGTTCGATAGAAACAGGGTAAGGCCTACGAGTAATGTAATAAATACAAGCAGGGAGAAGTATCTCGACTTGAGCTGGCTTATCGCTTCCGTCAACGTTTCGTCTTCCGTCGCTTCGCGGTTCAACTCATTTCTGAAGAAAAGGAACCCGGTAAGTGTTAAGCCATAAATAGCAGCAATTACCTGTGCAGAGGTCGAGAATAAGTAAAGAACTTGATTCTCATTCAATTTCAATATGGGGGGTAAAAACTCCCAGTACGCTCGATGTCATCGACAGAACAATGAAAGCGCCAAGATAGCCCCAAGTCAATTTATTGATGGACCAACCGTGTTTCATGTGAGACCACGACTCTGCTACTGAATCAGTTGTGTAAATGCATTCGTATGATGCATTACAACCGTCGCACCGAACAGGCGAATGTGCGCTGGTTGCCATGCCCTCATCCGCTTCCCCGGGGCGCGAAGCATTCGATGAGGCGAGTCTTGTGGTTTTGGCTGCAGTCAGGGAACGGCCGTGCCGACGTTCCGGGGCCGGGTAAACCGGGCGCAACAGACGCCGGCTCGACTCGGACAATGCAGGTTTTGAAGACCGCGCGCCCTCCATGATCCGCCGCACCCTGACGCTGGCCCTCTGCCTGCTCACCGCGCTGGCCACGGTGGCCCTGGCTCAGCCGGTGCCACCGGCACCGAGCGCCCTGGAGCCCCAGTTCGCCACCGTCGCCGTGCCGCGCGACGTGGTGGGCAGCCTGGCCCAGGACCGCCAGGGCCTGATCTGGATCGGCACCAGCGACGGCCTGGCACGCTTTGATGGCTACCGGCTGCGGCCCATCGAGCGGGAGGGCGCTACGCCCGTGCAGCGCAACCTCGGCTGGGTGCGCTCGCTGGCGGCCGCCGCCGATGGCGGCATGTGGATAGGCACCGAGGTCAATGGCCTGGCCCGCTACGACCCCGCCTTCGACCGCGTGCGCATGCTCGGCAGCGGCAGCGAGCGGCCCACGCCCATCCGTGCGCTGGCGGAGGATGGTGCTGGCCGGGTCTGGGTGGGCACGCTGGGCCAGGGTCTGCTGCGCTACGAGCCGAAGGCCGGGCGCTTCGACACCGAGCCGCTGCTCGTCGGCGGCGAGCCCGAGCGCCGCGTGCTGGCGCTGGCGGTGGGCCGCGACGGCTCGCTGTGGGCCGGCCACTGGCGCGGCCTCGCACGGCGCGATGCGAGAGGCGGCTGGACCGCGTTGGCCTTGCCCGACGGCGTCACTGGCATCAGCACGCTGCTGGAGGACCGCACGGGCCGGCTCTGGTTCGGCAGCGTGGACGGCCGCGTCGGCCGCCTCGAGGACGACGGCCAGCCGCGCTGGCTGGTGGCGCGCTTCAAGGGCGGCGTGCAGGCGCTGGCGCAAGGGCAGGACGGCACGGTCTGGGCCGGCCTGACCGATGGCATCGCCTGGCTGGACGGCGCCAGCGGCACGCTGCTGCGCCAGCTGCGCCACA
>JAEKLF010000242.1 GCA_019509985.1 Burkholderiales bacterium
CTGAGCGCCTCGGGGCTGTCGGCGCGGTGCTTCCAGGCCTTGACGAGTTGGGGCCAGGCCAGCACGGCCATCATGATCAGCAGCACACTGGGCCGCCAGAAGAACAGCGCCACCAGCAGCGGCGCGCCCAGCAGCCAGATGCGCGGCGACAGCACGGCCGTGATGCGGCCGCCGTCGAAGGGCGAGACCGGGATCAGGTTGAACAGGTTCAGGAAGAAGCCGCTGTAGGCCACGGCCAGCAGCCAGTCGACGTTCCAGCTGCGCGCCATCAGGTAGACCACGGTCGCGCCGACCGTGCCCAGCAGCGGACCGGCGAGGCCGACGAAGGCCTCGGTCTGCGCGTCGTGCGGCATGTCCTTCAACTCGACCCAGGCGCCGACGAAGGGGATGAAGGTCGGCATGCCGACATTGAGCCCCTTGTAGCGCGCGGCGATGAAGTGGCCCATCTCGTGCACGAACAGCAGCGCGATGAAGCCCGCCGCGTAGCGCCAGCCGTAGACCCAGGCGTAGACGACCAGCGAGATCAGCATGCTGCCACCGGTGGTCAGCAGCTTGCCGAACTTGGCGCCCGACAACAGCAGCGCAAGCAGCTTGAGCATCAGGCGGCGGGCTTGTCGCGCTTGAAGAACTTGGTGATGGCGGCGCCGCCACCCACGACCGCGATGAAGATGATCTTGGCGAACTTGGCGACGAACGCGAAGGCCACCGCGAGCAGGCCGAGCTTCTTGGCGCCGACACCCACCACCAGCGCGGCCAGGCCGTACTCGGCGACATGGTCGGTGGAGGAATCGAAGTCCTCGTAGCGCTTGCCCTTGTCGAACTCCAGCGCGCCGAGCAGCGCCTTGGCATCGGGCTTCTGGGCCGGCAGGTCCTTCAGGTCGGTGACGAAGTTCAGGCTCAGGTAGCCCTCGCGGCCGAGCGCATAGGTGTTGTAGTTCACGCCCAGCGCGGCGTCGGCCGGTGCGCCCTTTTCCTTGGAACTCATGGCCCAGACGAGGCGGTGCGCTGTGGCCTCGTAGGCCGGCACCTCGGCCCAGCCGGTGATCTCGATGGGCGCCACGCCCATCTTCTTGCGCTCGTCGTTGCCGGACTCGGTGCCTTCCTTGTAGCTGGCCAGCAGTTCGTCGGCCTTCCACTCCTTGGCGTCGCCGTCCTTCACGTAGCCGGAAGCGATGTAGCGCAGCGTGGCGAACCATTCGCCGTCGCCCTTGGGGAAGATCAGGCCGCTCAGTTCGTCGTGGCTGCCCGGATTGCCCATCGCGCGCAGCAGCTTGCCGGCTTGCGGCTGGGGGATGAAGACGCGGTCGGCCGGCAGGTGCAGCGTGGCCTGGCCGGCGATGGCGACGTCGGCCGGGCCGGTTTTGGCCGCCGCCTTGGCCTCGGTCCAGGCAGGGTCCTCGGCGGGCTTGGCATCGGCCGGCACATCGGCGGCCTGGGTGGCCAGGCTCAGCAGCAGGCCGACAGCGGCCAGCAGGCCGCGCAGACGGGTGTTCATGTTCTCTCTCTCCCTACAGATGGGCCCGCAGTCTAGGCAAGCCCGCACGCGACCCTCTTCAGGGATTGCCCCGCAGGGGAGGATTCACACCTGGCCGGTCACCGGTCGCCCGCATCATTGGCGCTTTTGCACGCCACAAAAAAGGGAGAGCCTGACATGGCCATGACTAACAAGATGCGCCGGCTGCTCGCCGCGGCGGCCTGCCTGCTGCTGATGGTGGTGGGCAGCGGCTGCACGACGGCGCCCAGGGTGGTCGTGTCGCCGCCGCTGAGTTGCGATCACCCGGACGCCAATTGCATCCCCGACCTGATGCGGGCGCTGGAGGACTGGAAGGACGCCTACAACAGCCGCGACCCGCGGCGGCTGCAGCAGCTGTATGCCCCCGGCGCGCTGATCACCGACGACGAATACACGGCCGTGCCGCTGTCCGGCGAGGCATTGCCGGAGTTCTTCGACCAGATGGCGCAGCGGCCGACGGCGCGCATGCGCTGGATCATCGGCAACCTGAAGCTCTTCGGCGAGACGGCGGTGCGCTCGGGCGAGTACGAGTTCACCGAGCAGGTCGGCGGCCAGGCGAAGGAGAGGCCAGCGCGCTACAGCTTTGCCTACCAGCGCATAGCCGGCCGCTGGCTGATCGTGCTGCAGCACTCGAGTCTCGGCGGTCAGGCCGGTCAGCGCCTTGTCGACGCCGGCGCGGTAGTCGGCAATCCAGCGGCGCTCCATCTTGCGCTCCGCGGTGTGACCGAAGATGTCAAAGGCCGTGCCGCGCAGGCCCTTCATCTTGGCCAGCAGGCCGAAGGCCGGGCGCACCCAGCTGCCGAAAGGCTGCTTGATCAACTCGCCCTTGTCGTTCTTCTTGGCCAGCAGCGGCGGCGCGAGGTGGTGGACGATCTTCACGTCGCCCTCGAACATGCCGGCGATCTTGTCCGTGAAGGCCTTGTCGGTGTGCAGGCGCGCCACCTCGTACTCGTCCTTGTAGGCCATCAGCTTGAACAGGTAGCGGGCGACGGCCTCGGTCAGCGTGGTCTTGCTGCCCAGCTTGGCTTCCGCGGCACGCACCTTGTCGACGAAGGCCTTGTACTCGGCCGCGTAGGCGGCGTTCTGGTAGCCGGTCAGGAAGTCGACACGCTTGGCGACGATCTCGTCGACGCTCTGGCGCTTGACGAGCTGGATGACCTGCTGGGCCACGTACAGCGCCTGTACAGCCTTCAGGTCATGCGCGCAGCGGCGGCCCCATTCGAAGGCGGCCTTGTTGTTGTCGATCTGCACGCCGTTGAGTTCGATGGCACGCATCAGCGCGTCGTAGCTCAGCGGGATGCGGCCCTGCTGCCAGGCATAGCCCATCATCAGCGGGTTGGTGTAGAGCGAGTCGCCCACCAGCTTGACGGCCACTTCCTCGGCGTCGAAGGAGCCGAGGTGGTCCTGGCCCACCGCCTTGCCTAGCGCCTGCTCGCAGGCCGCACCGGGGAAGCTCCAGTTGGCGTCGTTGACGAGCGTGGCCGTCGGCGAGCCATGCGTGTTCAGCGCCACGAAGGTGCGGCCCTCGCGCATGACGGCCAGCGTGCTCTTGTTGGCGGCGACGATGGCGTCGCAGGCGATGACGAGGTCGGCCTCGGCCGTGCCGACCTTGGTGCAGTGGATGGCATCCGGGCTGTTGGCGATCTGGATGTGGCTCCAGGTCGCGCCGCCCTTCTGCGCCAGGCCCGCGGCGTCCTGCGTGATGACGCCCTTGCCTTCCAGGTGGGCCGCCATGCCCAGCAGCTGGCCGATGGTGATGACGCCCGTGCCGCCCACGCCGGCGACGACGATGCCCCAGGCCTGCTCGGCATTGGGCACGACCGGCATCGGCAGCAGCGGCAGCGCGGCGTCGAAGGGGCTCTTGCGGCTTTCCTTCTTGGGCTTCTTCAGCTCGCCGCCCTCGACGGTGACGAAGCTGGGGCAGAAGCCCTTCACGCAGGAATAGTCCTTGTTGCAGGTGTTCTGGTTGATCTGGCGCTTGCGGCCGAAATCGGTCTCCAGCGGCTCGATGGACAGGCAGTTGGACTGCACCGAGCAGTCGCCGCAGCCCTCGCAGACCAGTTCGTTGATGACGACGCGCTTGGCCGGGTCCACCAGCTTGCCGCGCTTGCGGCGGCGGCGCTTCTCGGTGGCACAGGTCTGGTCGTAGATGATGACCGAGGTGCCCTTGATCTCGCGGAACTCGCGCTGGATGCGGTCCAGCTCGTCGCGATGGTGCACGGTGACGCCGGGGGCCAGCGCCACGCCCTCGTACTTGGCCGGCTCGTCGGTGACGATGACCAGCTTGGACACGCCCTCGGAGATCACGCTGTTCATGATCTGGATGACGGTGTGGCCTTCAGGACGCTCGCCGACCTGCTGGCCGCCGGTCATCGCGACGGCGTCGTTGTAGAGGATCTTGTAGGTGATGTTCACACCCGCGGCGATGCTCTGGCGGATGGC
This sequence comes from Burkholderiales bacterium, assembly GCA_019509985.1. GTDB lineage: Bacteria > Pseudomonadota > Gammaproteobacteria > Burkholderiales > Burkholderiaceae_C > Pelomonas. Next base: position 3,956 of record JAEKLF010000242.1, read on the forward strand.
CAGGCTGCCGCTGTGGAAGTAGGTGCCGTCGCCGAGGTTGGAGAAGATGTGCTTCTCGTCGGTGAACGGCGCCTGGCCGACCCAGGGCACGCCCTCGCCGCCCATCTGCGTGAAGGTGGCCGTGTTGCGGCCGGGCATCCAGGTGACCATGTAGTGGCAGCCGATGCCGCCCACGGCACGCGAGCCGTCGGGCACGCGGGTGGAGGTGTTGTGCGGGCAGCCGGAGCAGAACCAGGGCGTGCGGTCGGCGCCGCCGGCGGTCTGTTCCTCGGCCTTCAGCGAGGCTTCCTTGGCGTCGATGATGGCCACGCGGGCGTCCAGGCGGGCCGCGATGTCGCTGTCCACGCCGAGCTTCTTCAGCCGCTTGGCGATGGCGCGGGCAATGATGGCCGGCGTCAGGTCGGCCTGCGGGCGCAGCAGCCAGTGCTCGTTCGGGTTGGGCACGCTCCACTCGCCGCCTTCGCCGTCACCGGCGTCGAACTTGCCGAGCACGTTGGGACGCACGTCGGCGCGCCAGTTGTAGAGCTCTTCCTTGACCTGGTACTCGATGATCTGGCGCTTCTCCTCGACGACCAGGATCTCCTGCAGCCCCTTGGCGAACTCGCGCGTGATCTGTGCTTCCAGCGGCCACACGACGTTGACCTTGTGCAGCCGGATGCCGATGCGCCGGCAGGTGTCGTCGTCCAGGCCCAGGTCGTGCAGCGCCTGGCGCGTGTCGTTGTAGGCCTTGCCGCTGGCGATGAGGCCGAAGCGGTCCCCCTTTCCACCATTCGGGCCTTCGATGACGTTGTGGTTCAGCTTGTTGGCGCGGATGTAGGCCAGGGCCGCGTACCACTTGTAATTCATCATCCGCGACTCTTGCTCGAGCGGCGGGTCGGGCCAGCGGATGTGCAGGCCGCCTTCGGGCATCTGGAAGTCCTGCGGCAGGACGATGTTGACGCGGTCGGGATCGACGCTGATCGACGAGGACGACTCGACGATCTCCTGGATGGTCTTCATGCCGGCCCACAGGCCCGAGAAGCGGCTCATCGCAAAGGCATGCAGGCCCATGTCGAGGATGTCCTGCACGCTGCTCGGGAAGAAGGTCGGGAAGCCGACCGCCTTGAAGACGTGGTCGCTCTGGTGGGCCGCGGTGGAACTCTTGGCGATGTGGTCGTCACCGGCGATGGCGATGACGCCGCCGTGCTTGCTCGTGCCGGCCATGTTGGCGTGCTTGAACACGTCGATACAGCGGTCCACGCCCGGGCCCTTGCCGTACCAGAGGCCGAACACGCCGTCGAACTTGGCCTTCTCGGGGAAGAGGTCGAGCTGCTGCGTGCCCCACACGGCGGTCGCGCCGAGTTCCTCGTTGACGCCGGGCTGGAAGACGATGTTCTGCTTGGCCAGATGCTTCTTGGCCGACATCAGCGCCTGGTCGTAGCTGCCCAGCGGCGAGCCGCGGTAGCCACTGATGAAGCCAGCCGTGTTGAGCCCGGCCAGCGCGTCGCGCGTGCGTTGCAGCATCGGCAGCCGCACCAGCGCCTGCACGCCGCTCATGAAGGCACGGCCTGAATCCAGCGCGTACTTGTCGTCGAGGGAAACCGTCTGCAATGCGCGCAGGACGTGTTCGGGCAGCGGGGCGTTCATCGGGTGGGAGCTCCTGAATGGCGACCCGGGCCGCCGTCCCTTGTGAGGCAGGCGCGCGGGCCATGGGCCAGTATGGCCGGACCGATCAGTGTAGGGAAATGGGGGCGAGGAGTGCTTTCTCAATCGCGCTCGAATTCCACGACCTAAGCAAGCTTCTTGCGTCATCTGGATAAATTCGTTTCAATTCGCATCGCCACTTCGCCGATCAGGGCAAACCATGAGTTCCGAAGAAGCCACTTCCGACGCGCTGGACCGTCACCACATCGCCATCCTGGCCGAGCTGCAGGCCGACGCCCGCCTGTCCAACGCCGAGCTGGCCCAGCGCATCGGCCTGTCCGCCGCGCCCACCTGGCGGCGCGTGAAGTGGCTGGAGGACCAGGGCTACATCACCGGCTATCGCGCCGAGATCGACCGCCGCAAGCTCGGCCTGGGCGTGCTGGCCTTCGTGCGCGTAGATGCCGAGCGCAGCGCCGGTGCCGCCACCAAGCCGCTGGAAGACGCCATCCGCCAGCTGCCCGAGGTCATCGCCTGCCACTACATCTCGGGCGCCGGCACCTTCGAGCTGCAGGTCATGGCCACCGACCTGGACGCCTTCTCGCGCTTCTCCATCGACACGCTGCTGAACCTGCCCAACGTGAAGGACATCCACACCAGCTTCTCGCTGGGCGAGGTCAAGGCCAGCGGCGTGTTGCCGCTGGGCCATCTCGCAGGATGAAGCCCCTCGTCCAAGGAATACTTTGGCCGGTCCCCCGCGGGGACGGCGATGCTTGCCGGATCGACCGGCAAGCACATCGCCCAACGCGGGCCGGCTTGGGAGCGGCCCGGCGCTCGGCCCGCCATAGCTGAAAGGGACAACCATGCGCCTCGCCCTCGTCTCCGACATCCACGGCAACCTGCCGGCCCTCGAAGCCGTCGTCGCCGACATCCGCCGCCGTGGCGTGGACCAGGTCATCTGCCTGGGCGACAACCTCTCCGGCCCGCTGCTGCCGCGCGAGACCGCGCAATACCTGATGGCCTCGGGCTGGCCCACGCTGGCCGGCAACCACGAACGCCAGATCCTGGCATGGCGCCCCGACCGCGGTGGCGCCTCCGACGGCTACGCGCTGTCGACGCTGGGCAAGCCCGAGCTGGACTGGCTGCGCTCGCTGCGGCCGATGTGGCAGTGGACGCCGGACATTTACCTGTGCCACGGCACGCCGCGCCAAGACGATGAGCACTTCCTCGAGACACCACGCGGCGGCGTGCTCGGCCTCGCCACCGCGGCCGAGATCGCCGAGCGCCAGGGCAGCCAGCACAGCGCGCTGATCGCCTGCGGCCACAGCCACCTGCCCCGCTTCCTGCGCACGGCCGGCGGCGCCTGCCTCGTCAACCCCGGCAGCGTCGGCCTGCAGGCCTACGTCGACGACGAGCCCGAGCGCTATGTCGTCGAGCGCCGCACGCCGGACGCGAACTACGCCATCGTCGAGCAGATGGCCGGCGCCTGGCATTGCAGCCAGCACGCTGTGCCCTACAACC
>JAEKLF010000133.1 GCA_019509985.1 Burkholderiales bacterium
TGTCGAGGATCTGTTGGCGCTGATGGACCGATACCGGGGCAGCCACGAGGACTTTGACCACTACGTCGTCCCGGCCGTGGCCGCGATCAAGCAGCAGAAGGACACGATTGCCACGCTGGTGGAACTCGCCCGCATGGGCGTGCCCGCGCAGAAGCTGCGCCTGGTGTTCAACATGCTCGGCGAGGCGACCAGCGTCGCGGAGGCTTTCCGTCCCCTGCTGGCCTTCCTGCAGGAACAGCCGCTCGCTTGCGCCGACACAGCCTGCCGCCTGGGATCGAACGAGGTCTACGAGAGCCTCAAGGTCTCCGGCCAAGGTGTTGACGATCTGTTGAACGACGACACCGACTACAAAGCCGCCATCGCCCAGACGGCTGACGCCAACGAGAAGCTCGCACTTGCGCGCAAGCTGGCAGCACGGCGCCTGGCCATCGGCGTCGCACCGGAACTTGATGCGTGCTTCGACGCGCTTCGCCTGGGCATGACGGTCGCGCCGCTCGTGCGCGTCGCCTGAAGAGGCTCGCCATGGCGAACTTGCGTGAAGCGCTGATCGTCGAGGCGCTGGGCGACATCGCTGTGCTGCTGGAGCGCCTCGAAGCCATTGTGCCGGCGCTGGCGTCGACCAGCGACGCAGTGTTGAGCGCGGCGAATTCATTGACAACCCGATCTGCCGATGCCGAGTCCAGGTTTACCGCATTCACTCAACACGCAGTGACGCACCTGTCCGAGCACCTTGCCCATCGCAGCGAGGAATTGGCGCGCGCGGCGGTCGAGACCGAGGCACAGGCTCTGCACGCCACCGCCAGGAAGATCCTTCAAGAGGAGCTGGGCCCGCCGGTGCAACGTCTGGCCCGATCGCTGAACGACAGCGCCCACCGGCGCCTGCACTGGCCGTCTGTCGTGGTGGGTGCGGTAACGGCGGTGGCGGCTTCCGCAGCGGCCTGGCCGGGGGCCTTCTATCTGCTGACCCGCTGACCGCCTCGCATGGCTTCCACTGCACGGGCCGGTCACGCTGACCACCTGCGCCGGTCGTGACCGGTTGATGGCTGGCGCCCAGTGACATCCAATGACCGGAGAAGGTTGCTGTCGCTGGCAGTCGGCGCCTGAGGGTCAGCAAAGTGCCCAAAGCCGAAGTACAAGTCCAGGGTTGACGGTCGGTTCCGCAGCGTTTGCTTCCGCTCATTGCCCTCGCTCGAACTCACGCTAACCGCCGACAAGCGGTCGCTGACCTGACGACAACTGGCGCGGGCGCATTGGCGACAACGTAGGCGGCCGGCACTACGACCGGCGCCAAGGTTCATCGATCTCGAGGTTCGCACAGCACGCGCACGCGACGGGCTCGCCCTGGCGCGGTTTGGCGCCCACCGCGCCGGTGTTCGCTAAATTCGGCCGGTCGCTGAAGCAGTTGGAGGCGGCCGTCGGCTGCGACACATTGCTGCTGCCGGGCCACGACTATGACGATTGCTACGCCTGCCCGCTGAAGATCGAGATCGCACGGCAGCCCCTCTCGGCCCCGTGCCTGACCGGCACCATGGACGCCAAGTCGTTTGCAGCTGCCAAGGCCGTCCTGGAAGGAGACCTGGCGCCGACCGAATACCAGACCATGGACTGCGGTGCCCGGGTGGACACCTGCAGCAAGGTGGCCGCTGCCGAACTCAGCCTCCGCCGAACTGCTCGCCCGGGTCGAGCAGGGTGAGAAGTTGGTGCTGGTCGATGTGCGCGAGCCCTACGAGAATCGCCTGGGCATGGCGCCGCAACTTGGCGAGCAGGTGCGCCGCCTGGCGGTGTCGCTGTCCTCGATCATCAACGCGATGCCGGACTGGCCGGCTGCCGAGTCCGACACCACGCTGGTGCTGTTCTGCCGCAGCGGCAACCGCAGTGCGCAGGCCGCCCAGGCGCTGCGCTGCCTCGGCCTCGAGCGCACGGTGAGCCAGGCTGGCGGCATCGCGCTGTGGCTTGAGCAGCAGAACGAAGCCCGCCAAACCGCCACAGTCTGAACGCTCACGTCGTATCGCCTGCTGCTTAGCGCGGCGGCGGGCGTCTCGTGGGCCTCACCATTCCCGGCGGCAGGCTGCAGGCGGCAGGCCAAGCGTGCGGCGAGGGGCTGGCGTGCGACCGGCAACTTCATCGCCGTTGCCCACTTGTGGACGTCCTGGCCGTGCACCTGCTCACTCATCCATTCAGCCCGGCGGGCGCCAAATGGCATCGTTGGGTTCAACAAGAAACGGCGCGCACGGGACCGCCGCGCTTGAAAGCCTGCCCGACGCTGCGGGCTTTCCACACCAACGTCATAAAGCCCTGTTCCCGCTTCCTGAAGTTTGCACTGTCAGGCAAAAAGCTGCGTCCTGTCGGGCAATCGTCGAACGAGTCGGGTCCTTATGCTCGTAACGGAAAACAACGGCTTGATTGACTGACGCGGCCAGGTGATCTGCCTATCGCGTATGGCCAGTCAAGTGACATGCGAGGAGCTTTCATGAGCGCAGGAAAAGCATTCTTGAATCCGGGCGGCCTGGCGAGGCAAGTGCGAGGCGATCACATCGCAGTGGCGTGCCTCCAGATGCCCCATGTCGCGCCGGCACACCCATCACAGCAAGAGCTCGATCAATGACTGCACAAATAACTCCTGTCAGTGACGCGGACTTCGAGGCCGAAGTAGCGCGCAGCGACATTCCCGTCCTGATCGATTTCTGGGCACCCTGGTGCGGTCCGTGCATGACCCTCCTGCCGACACTTGAGGCCTTGGCGCCGATGTACGACGGCAGCCTGAAGATCGTCAAGGTCAACATCGACGAATGCCCTGAACTGGCTGAGAAGTTCAACGTTCAAAGTATCCCCTATCTTGTCCTGGCCAAAGGTGGCGAGGCCACGGCCACTTTGCATGATCGCAGCCGCACCCGCCTGGCCAGCGAGCTTGATGCGCTCCTCGATCAGGACGGGCAGGCATGAGCGGCGCCAAGCATTACTGCGCATTCCACGGCGATCCGGCACGCAAGGCGGAAATGGTCGGTCGGGTTCGCTCCAAGTGGACGCAGAGACAGGTCGTTCCCATGGCCTATCTGAAATGGCGGACGGATGGTGGGATGGTCTCGCTGTCGGGGACTTTGGCTGAGACGCAGGTTCCGGAGCAGTTCATCGAGCGCACCGGCTTGCCGGTCGAACTGGGGGCCTTGTGCGAAGGCCTGGTCCATGCGGGCGCCGGGTTCAGCGAGGACGAGAGCGCGCCCTTCGGACTTGCCATGCGAGGTGACGAGGCCATCCTGGCATTCGCCATGGAGTGGCTGGATGCTATTCCGGTTGGCGCGGATCTGGGCGGTGTGGTGCCGCGCTTCATGCACAGCTTCCTAGGCAGTGTCTTGGCGCCCGATTTCGCCATGTCGGCCCACGTGTCCCCGGCCGTGCGCACATGCGCCGAGCGGATTCTCGGCTTGTGGGAGCGCGAGCTGAGCGGCGTACAAGTGGTGCCCAAGGAATGGCGCAGCCTGCGTGCCGATGCGCTGCGCGCCTCCGAGGATCCCGGCGATCCCTGGGGCTACGCCGTGTCTGAACTGGTCGAATCCCTAGCGTGGCCGGCGCGCGGGCTCGCGCCTGAATTCGTGCCGATCTTCCAGGTCTTCATGAAGGAGTTGAGCCAGTTCCTGCTGGCTCCCTACCTGTCCAACGAGGACCGGGACATCCTGACGCAGTCGATGGTCGGCCTTCGTGAATTGAGCCGCGCCCATCGCGATCCTCAATCGTCCCAACTGCCCACCGAAATGCTGCTGGGGCGCGAACAGCACGCCAAACACGCGGTGCGCACGCTCATGCAAGCGGAAACGCAGGCGCGCATCAATGCCGCCAAGCAGCAAGCCCAGTCGGAGTCGGACGGTGTGCTGCGCCGGCAGATGGATAGCCTGCGCAAGCTCATCGAGGACGCCGGGCGCCCTGAAACGAGCGCGGCATGACGGCTCATATCGCAGAAGGTGCAAAGCATGACTGACGTCGCCATCACAGACCCTTCTGCAGTCGATGCAGTGAAGACTGAAATGCCACAGGAAAGCGGTGGCAAGTCGTTGCGGTCTGACATTCGGTACGGCGCTTCGCTGGTCGTGCAATACGTCAAGGCTGACCCGCTGATGGGCTTGCTGCTCATCGCCTATCAGTTCGCTCACAGCGGACTGGCGATGTCCTTCTTCCTGAAGATGCAATTGGCTTTTGCGGACGTGGTCAACGCACTGGCCGCGAAGAATGCCGAAGTCATCCCGGACATCATCGCCAAGATCCTGATGTTTGGTGCCGTGACCACGGTCTTGGCTGCCATTGGCACATGGTCGCGCCTGTCACTGCGCAAGCGCATGCGCCGCGTGTTGACCACCACGCTGCTCGACAGGTGGATGAACGCCAACCGCTTCTTCCACCTGGAACGGCGTGCGCAACTCGACTATCCAGAGCAGCGCATTCAGGAGGACGTCTACCTGTTTGTCGACAAGCTGACCTTGATTGGCGTGTCGATCCTGGCCTCGCTGTTCGGTGTGTTTCTCTACACGTCCCAGCTGTGGCGGCTTTCGCCGCCGGTGATCGTGCCCGCGATCGGGATCACGGAGCCCATCCCTGGCCTGCTGGTCTACCTCGCCTTTGGCTTTGCGCTGGCAATGACCTTGCTGGTGCATTGGGTGGGAGCGCTGCTGACGCGAGCCGAGGTCGTTCGTCAGCGGCTTGAAGCGCAGTTCCGTTCGGAGATGCACGCGGTCCGGGAGAACGGCGAATCGATCGCTTTTGTCCGCGCGGCGCCTCTTGAGCGTCGGCGGCTGGCCGACACCTTCCTGCTGATCGTGATGAACTGGCGCACCTATACCGTCGCCAACATGCGCATCGCGATTGCGACCGGGCTTCCCGACATTCTGCTGATGTTGCTGCCCTACCTGCTGTGCATTCCGTTCGTGCTCGACGGGCGTATGCAGATCGGCGACATCCAGATCGTGTCGGCCTCATTCAGCCAGGTTTACAACGGTATCGGTGCGTTCATTACGCAATATGCCGAGATTGCGACCTGGCGCTCATCCATCGCGCGTTTGCGCTTGCTGAACGAGGCGCTGTCGCAGCAGTACTTCAGCAGCGGCATCGTGATCAGCGAAAAGCCTGCGCCGCATATTGCCGCGCACGATCTGAACATCACCTTTCCGGATGGCAAGCCGATGTTGGCGCTCGGCGAACTGGAGATCGCGCCTGGGTCGCGCATGTTGGTACAGGGGATTTCGGGCGCCGGGAAAAGCACACTGTTGCGCAGCATTGCCGGGCTGTGGCCCTTTGGCAGTGGGTCTGTCGACCTTCCCGCCAATGCGTCAGTCGCTTTCCTGCCCCAGCGCAATTACATGCCCAACGGTTCGATTGCCAGCCTGATGGCCTATCCGCATCGGGCGGATCGCTACAGCGACGAGCAATACATCGACCTCCTGAATGCGCTGGGGCTGCAGCGCCTCATTTTGGATTTGCACGCCTATCAGCCGTGGAGCCGCATCCTCTCGCCCGGGGAGCAACAGCGCATTGCAGCGGCGCGCGCCATTCTGGGCCAGCCCGACTTTCTCTTCATTGACGAAGGCACCAGTGCACTCGATGCCGATTCGGAAGCGAACGTCTACAAAACGATCATCGAACGTTTGCCCAAGGCAGCCCTCATCTCCGTGGCTCACCGTGAAAGCGTCGCGTCCTTTCACCAGCAGCGTCTCAGGATTGAGCGAGGTAGGGCCAGCATCTCGCCAATCAATTAATGCTAATCAGAGGAAGAAGCAGATGAGATTTGTCGTTAAAGGCGGACGTCTTCGGACGCTGATGGGCTTGGGCAATCTGGCCATGGGGATGACCTTGTGCGCCACGGTGCATGCACAGGATCAGGCCAGCACAACCAAGGCCAAGGCCGACGCCGATGGGCGCACCGCTGACGAGGTCATGCCCACGATCCTGGTACGCGGCAAGCGCACGCTCAACGTGGACATCCGGCGCGACCGCGATGACATCCAGCCCTATGTGGTGTTTGATGCGGAGCAGATTGCCAGAAGCGGCGCGCAAACCATCGAAGGTTTCCTGCAGACCTATCTGCCGATGAATGCGCAGCAGACGACGTCCTCACAGCTGGGTCCGCAGGTATCGCCGAATGGACGCATCGACCTGCGAGGCCTGGGCTCCGACCAGACGCTTGTCCTGGTTGACGGGCGCCGGCTGCCCAGCATCTCGACGGGCGATTCCTTCAAGCAGGCCAATATCAACGGCATCTCGATGTCGCAGATCGAGCGCATCGAGATCCTGCCGGCAACGGCCAGCGGCATCTATGGCGGTGGCGCAACGGGTGGTGTGATCAACATCATCCTGAAGCGCGATTACTCCGGGTTCGACGTCGACGTCAACTATGGCGGTGCTCTCGATGGTGCGGTGAGGCAATACCGCTTGGGCGTCAGCGGCGGTTTCTCGCTGGAAGGCGGGCGCACTCAGGTTCTGTTCTCGGCTTCGCAAGCCAATGCCGGTGTGCTGCAGTCATCGCAGCGTGATTTCACCCGACGGGGTGCGCAACAGCAGCTGCGCAACGATCCGACCGACCCCAGCGTCTTGATGGGTGGCGCCAACATCTGCTCAACCGATGACGGCTTTACCTGCTCAACCCAGCCCTTGCAGCTCAAGAGCGGCAAATCGCTGTCTTCGGCATTCACCAGCGTTCCCGCCAACTACACAGGGGCGGCCAGCGATGGCGGCGCGGCATTGGCAGGCAAGGCTGGCCAGCTCCAGTTTGAAGCTGCGATGCCGATCTGGTCTGCGCCTGAAACCACCACGTTCACCTTCAACACCCGTCGCGAGTTCGCGACCGGCATCGAAGCCTATGTGGACTTTGCACGGGACAATTCGAAGAATGCGCTCGCGATGCCGACGCCGAACCTTCAATACGTTCCGGCCAGCGCCGCGGTGAATCCCTTCCAGCAGGATGTGCTCTCCTACCTCACCGTGCCGGATGGCGTGGTGCAGCGTCAGGTGGTCAAGAACACCCGTGTCTACGCCGGAGCAATTGCACGCCTGCCTTACCAGTGGAGCGCGGTGCTGGACTATGGCTGGCTGCGCAGCACCACCACCAGCACCAACAGCACGGTTCTCGGTGCCGCATCACCGACCGCCGATGAAACCCTTCAGGGCGAGGTTTTTCGCGATATTTCCGCTTCACCGCTCAGCGATCTCAACTCACTGTTCACGTTCTTCAAGCAGAACGGCAAAGTTGGCAACACGCTCAAGACGCTGTCCTTGCGGCTGAGCGGCCCGGTCGTGGAGCTTCCAGGCGGCAAGCTGACCGCCACCGCGCTTCTTGAACGACGCAATGAGACCAGTGACGATGCAGTCGATACCAGTGATGTGGGCGGTATGAGCGCCTTCTACTGGACGCCGGAAGCACATCGCAGGGTTGATGCGCAATATCTGGAACTGCGCGCGCCGTTGATTTCGCCCGGCAATAACGTGCCTTTCGTGAACACGCTGGAACTGATGGCTTCGGTTCGCCATGACGGTTACCGGACCGATTTCTCGGGCTCCTCAATCGAGGTCGACAGCGCCGCCGGCCCGTTCACGCCCCAGGCGCCGTCGATCAACAGCTTTGGATCGACGAGCCACACGCTTGGTTTTCGTTATGCGCCAACGCGTGATGTCACGTTCCGCGCCAGCCATGGCACTGGATTCTTGCCGCCCGACCTCGGCCAGATCCGCAGTTCGACACCCGCTCTGTTCTCTTCGTTCCTGATCTCGCTTCTTGATCTGCGCGATCCGGCGCTGGGCAACTCGCTCATTCCCGGGCCGTTGATGGTGCTGGCCGGCGGCAGCGCTTCGCTCATGCCGGAAAAATCGAAGAGCAGCTCGCTGGGCATGATCCTGACTCCGCGCATCGTGCCGGGTCTGCGTATTTCGCTGGACTACACCGATATCCGCAAGACCAATGAGGTCAGCAAGCTGCCGCTGAGCTACTTTGTCGACCAGGAAGCTGCGTTCCCTGGGCGCGTGGTCCGCGGGCCGGGGTCGGACGGTCAGCCTGGCCCCATCACTCAGATCGACTCGACATTGTTCAATCTGGCAAGCAGCCGCCTTCGGGCGCTCGACATCCAGGCCGAGTACGCCACGACGAGCGAGGCGCTGGGGCATTTGCGCTTCTATGCCGCCGCCACCCACACGATGGAACTGAGCCGCAGTGTGCAGGCGGGAGCTCCGGCGGTGGAACGGTCCGGGTTCTCCGATGGCCCGCTGAAGTGGCGCGGCAACGTCGGGGTCGACTGGAGCAAGAACGCCTGGAGCGCGGGCTGGAACGCCCAGTACTACGACAACTACCGGGCCTGCCAGTCCACCCTGTCAGCCTTCTCCTGCAGCCAGTGGGAGACGTGGCAGGGCGCAAGCAAGGTGCCGAGCCATGTCTATCACGACCTTTATGTGAGCTATGACTTCTTCGCTGCGAGCGGTGCTCTGCGCGGAACTGACATCAGCTTTGGCGTGAACAACGTGTTCAACAACCAGGGTCCGACGATCAGCAGCGCCATTGCCTACAGCGTGGGCGCGACGTCCTATTTCGATCCGCGTCTGCGTCGCTACACGCTGTCGCTGCGCAAGCACTTCTGACCACGCGTGGCGGCGCCTGCGTCTGCCATCTGGCGACGCCGGCGCCGTTTCACGTGCCGCGCTCGTGACCTGCTCAGGCCCGTTGGTTCGTTATGATTTCGGCACGGTTGCCCGCGCCCATCGTTTTGGCCGTGACGCCGAACCGCGCCCGGAACAGCCGGGAGAAGTGGGACAGGCTGGAGAAGCCCACGGCATAGGCGATCTGGGAAATGCGGTCGTTGGACCGGATAAGCTGGTACTGCGCAGCGACCAGTCTGGTTTCAATGACCAGGGCGCTGAAGCTGGTGCCGTGGGCCGCGCAGGTGTTGTAGATCGTGCGTACCGAGCATTTCAGGGTCGCCGCAGCTTCCTGAGCCGACAGGCCGCGCTGATCCAGATTCTGGGCGATGAACCACAGGACTTCGCCCATGCGCCCGCGTACGCGCGGCATGCTGGTTTCCGGCTTGGTGCCAGCGGCCAGTGCCGTACGCAGGAGGTCTGCGAGCATCGTCAGGGCCTGGGGTATGGCCAGCGTGCCATCCTCTTTCAGATCAAGGATCAGTTGCGCCAGGTTGGCGATGATCGGGGCGGCGAAGTAGTCGTTGCTCACGTAGAGGTCAGGCAGGACCTGGAGCGTGTCCATGAAGCGCTGCATCGACCACCAGCCCGGCAAGGTGATGACCAGCATGTCCACCTTGCCAGACCCGGCCAGGGCCATGGGCTGCCAGGCGCAAGCCACAAAGATGTCGCCCGCCACCAGCCCTCGCTGATGTCCATGGTGGTCTACCGTCAGCTTGCCGGAACGCAGGAAGATGATGTGGGCACAGAAGCCCCGGCCGTCTGCGGCCGCGCCGCCCTCGACTGAACAGGCGAAGGCACCGGTGGCGATGTGGTGTACGGTGGCGATGTCACGCGAAACGCTGCTGACACGCCAACCTTCGCCCTCGCGGGCGCCGCGAAAGCTGTCGTTGAAGACGGCGGCAATGAGCGAAGGCGCTACCGACATGCGTTCCGTGATCGGTCCAGCTGATCGCCAGACCGTCTCCTTTAGCTGGACACAGCTGGATTACACGACCAGCGTCGTGGCGTCATCAACCACTTTCTTCTGCACGACGGACCGCCATTGCGCAAGCCTGGCTTTGATGCGAGTCTGCCTTGCGAGGGATCGCAGCTTGAGCGGCTGTGCGACCGGATCAACGGCCCAGCGCCTGTTCGCTTCTTCCAGGAAGGCTTCGTAGTTGAAGTCGTCACCGTCACTCTCATTGCTCCGCGTGGCGATGATCTCTTCAGTGATGCGGTCCATGGTGGACTTGAAGAACGCGGCCTCGGCGTCGGTGAACGGGTCCTCGTCGGCGGCATCGGCCTCGGCGGACAGCTGCGCCGTCCAGGCCACCATCGCATCCTGAACTGCGCCGGGCGCCTGTTCAAGATCCCAGGCCAGCGACAGCACCAGATCGATCACCTTGTCGGGTGCGGACCCTTCCCGCTGCGCCTGTGCCAGCCTGGCGCGGGCCGCGCGCCAGGTCTGCCTGTCGACCGAGGTGGCCATGGATTGGCGCACAAGGGCGATGACCGCTTCGCAGGCCTCGCGAACGGGGCCTGCCTCGACGCGCTGTGCGCGACCATAGATCGGATCCGTCCAGGCCAGCAGCACCGCGCGCCGCGCGATGTTGCCCGTCTCGGCGCCGACCGGAATGGCTTCCAGCAGGGCGTCATAGAACGCAAGGGCTTCATCGCCCTGGCCAAAGGCACCCAGTGCGGGCAACAAGCGGGCCAGAGCCGGGTGCAGGCCATAGTCCTGAGAGATCGACGTCAGATCGCCCTCCATCGACGCCTGGGTCAGCCAGGCGGTGTACACCGGCCCCTTGGCGCGGATGTCGGCCCTCAGGGCCTGCTTGGTGGCTTCATTGCCAAAGGCGCGATAGGCGGTCACTGGCTGCCTCCGGCATAGGGCTCGAGAACCGATGCGAGCTTGCCGCGCGAGACCTGGCCGATGAATCGCTCCACCGGCTCGCGGTCCTTGATCAGAATGAATGTCGGCACGCTCTGTACGCCGTAGGCCTCGGCAAGCTTGGGCTCCTGGTCGATGTCGACCTTGACGAAGGCGATCTCGCCCTCGAACTCGCGCGCAGCGTCTTCCAGAGCGGGCACCGAGGCCTTGCACGGGCCGCACCAGGCGGCGTGGAAATCGACCAGAACCGGAATCGACGAGCTGAGCACGTCGTCCTCGAAGCGGTCGACGGTGGTGACTTTGAGAAGGGACATGTGTTGATCCTTTACGAGGAGGCGCCGCGCGCCAATGGCGGGCGGTGCCCAGGGAGTCATTGGGGCCGGCTTGCGCCAGCCTTGGCGTCGATGAGAAAGCGCTCGGCTTCCAGAGCCGCCATGCAGCCCATGCCGGCCGATACCACAGCCTGACGGAAGTGCTTGTCCTGCACATCGCCGGCAGCAAACACGCCCGCGACGCTGGTGGCGGTCGAGCCCGGTGTCACCAGAACATAACCGTCCTCGTCCATCGCCAGTTGGTCCTTGAACAGGCTCGTTGCGGGATCGTGGCCTATCGCCACGAAGAGGCCGTCCAGCGCCAGGGTCGAGGTCTCGCCGGTCAGGCGGTGGTTCAGGCGCAGGCCTGTGACCTTCTTGCCGTCGCCCAGCACTTCGGCCACTTCCGTGTTCCAGATCAGCTTGACCTTCTCGTTGGCCAACAGGCGGGCCTGGTTGGTCTTGTCGGCACGCAGGCTGTCGCGGCGGTGGATCAGGTACACCTCGCTGGCAAAGTTGGCCATGTGCAGCGCGTCCTCGACAGCGGTGTTGCCGCCGCCCACCACGGCCACAACGCGCTTGCGGAAGAAATAGCCATCGCAGGTCGCGCAGGCCGAAACGCCCTTGCCGCGATAGAGGTGTTCACTGTCCAGGCCTAGCCAGCGCGCATTGGCGCCGGTGGCGATCACCAGGCTGTCGGCGCTATAGCGCGCGCCGCCATCGCCCACGGCCACGAAGGGGCGCCGGGACAGGTCGACCTCGACGATGAAGTCGTTGATGATCTCGGTGCCCAGATGCCGTGCCTGCTCGCCCATGCGGGACATCAGTTCGGGACCTTGCACGCTGGTGTCGCCAGGCCAGTTCTCTACATCGGTCGTGATGGTCAGCTGCCCTCCCGGCTGCAGGCCTTCGATCAGCACCGGCTCAAGGGCACTGCGCGAGGCGTAGATCGCCGCCGTGTAGCCCGCCGGCCCCGAGCCGATGATCAAGATCTTGCTGTGGCGCGCTGCCGGCGCCTCTGTCTTCTCACGCATGATTTAACTCGCTGCTCCACCGACGACGACGTTGTCGATCCTGATCGTCGGCTGGCCCACGCCGACAGGCACCATCTGGCCGTTCTTGCCGCAGATCGCGACGCCGGCGTCCAGCGCCAGGTCATTGCCGATCATCGAGATGGCCTTGAGCGTCTGATTGCCCACGCCGATCAGCGTGGCCCCTTCGACGGGCGCGGTCACCTTGCCGTTCTCGATCAGGAAGGCCTTCTCGGCCGAAAAGGTGAACTGGCCCGACGTGATGTCGACGGTGCCGCCGCTGAACTCCAACGCATAGATGCCATGGCGGACCGACGCGAGGATCTCTTGCGGGTCGTACGGCCCGTTCTCCAGGAAGGTGTTGGTCATGCGGGTCATGGGCAGGTCCGAATAGGACTGTCGGCGGCCATTGCCGGTCGCGGTGTCGCGCATGATTCGCGCGCTCGTCTTGTCCTGCATCAGGCCGACCAGGCGGCCGTCCTCGATCAGCAGGGTGCGCTGGCCGGCCACGCCCTCGTCGTCGACATTGAGCGAGCCGCGGGCGTTGGGCAGCGTGGCATCGTCGAACACGTTGACGCCGGGGGCGGCGATGCGCTCGCCCATTAGGCCGTTGAACACCGATTCACGCTTGCGGTGGAAGTCGCCTTCCAGCCCGTGGCCTATCGCTTCGTGCAGCAGCACGCCGGGGAAGCCCGAGCCCAGCACCACGGTCATCTCGCCCGCCGGCGACGGCTTGGCGTTCAGGTTGGTGAGCGCAATCGACGTCGCCTTCTGCACCATCTTTTCCAGCCCGGCCTCGGTGATCTCGCTCAGCGCGAACCGCCCGCCGGCGCCGGCCGAGCCCGATGAGCGCTTGCTGCTGCTTTCGGCGATGACCGAGAGGTCCAGCCGCACCAGGGGCCGGATGTCGCCGGCCAGCGTGCCGTCGGTGGCTGCCACCAGCACTGTCGAATCCTCCACCGACAACGTGGCAGAGACCTCGGTGATGCGCGGGTCGATGGCGCGTGTCATCTGGTCGAGCCGCTGCAGCAGCGCCACCTTCTCGATGCTGTCCATGCCGCCCGCCGCCACGATGCCGGCGTAGGCGCTCGAATCGCGGGTAACGCCGGCAATCTGCACGCCTCGCCCGGTCGCGATGGCATCCTGGCCGTGGGCCTGCATGGCGCGGGCTGCGGCGGTGATGGCGGTGATGGACTTGTTGCTGATGTCGCTGGAATAGGCAAAGGCGGTGTTGTCGTCGGTCACGGCACGTGCGCCCACGCCTTGCGAGATGGAGAAGGCGGCGCGCGCCACCTTGCCGCGTTCCAGTGACCAGGAATCGCGCGTGGTCAATTCGAAATAGAGATCGCCGTAATCGGCACCCCGCGCCCACAGGCCGGACAGGCCATTCTGAAGCGCGTTGATGTCGAGGTCGTTGGCGACAAGCAGCCGGTCCTGAGCCAATGTCAGGCGATGGGAAGCAGTCGAAGGCATGGGAATCGGTTCTTTCAGCAAATGGAGTCGATCAGCGTCCGGCGATCTGCATATCGAGCAGCAGGATCGAGCCGACCCGGATCGCTCCCTCGCGGTGAACGTCGGTGCCCACCGCGACGATGGCCTTCAGCATGTCTTGCAGATTGCCGGCCACCGTAAAGCCGTGGACGGGCCGCACCACCTGACCGTTCTCGACCCAGAAGCCTGCCGCCGCCCGCGAATAGACGCCGGTGGCCGGATTGCTGCTGCCGCCCATGAAGCGGGTCAGCCACAGGCCGGTGCGCAGCTTGCTCAGCATGCCCGCCAGGTTGTCGCCCGTTTCGGTGGTGGTGCTCGTCAGCGTGAGGTTGCGCATGCCGCCGGCGTTGCCGGTTGATGCCCGCCCCAGCTTGCGGGCCATGCGCGTGTCCAGGAACAGGCCCTCGACCACGCCATTGCGGACGATTGCACGGCGCTTGCCAGGCACGCCTTCGCTGTCGAAGGTGCTGCTGGCCAGCCCATAGGGCTCGAAGGGATCTTCTTCCAGCGTCAGGTGCGAGGCGGCCAGCTGCTGCCCCATGGCGTCGGGCAGGAAGGTGAGGCGCCGAAACTGTGAAGCGCCGCTCAGCTGACCGCACATGTCAAGCACCAGGCTGGATGCAACCGGCGCATCGACCAGCACCGGCACACGGCGGGTGGTCAGCCCTTCGGCGCCCAGCACGCCCAGGGCCTTTTCGGCGGCGATGCGGCCGACTTCGGCACTCGGCAGCAAACCCTCAAGACGCCGGTCAACCGAGGACCAACTGCCTTGGCGCATGTCGTCGCCCCGATGGGCGATGGTTTGGCACCAGCGGCGCTGGACCGAGCCGCTGCCCGTCCGGCAAAACCCATGGCTGGTCGCCAGCGCGAAGCGCATGTCCTGGCTGGCCGCACCCGCCTCCGATACCCGAACGCCATCACGCGTGGCGACCGAGATCGCGGCTGCCTCGATGGCCATGGCGGCCTCCGTCAGATCCTCAGCGCTTTGACCGGAGGGCGCAAAGAGAGGAACGTCCGGCGTAGTCCATGCCAAGGCTTCGCGGTCGGCCAGGCCCGCTTCCGGATCGGGCTCAAGTTGGCGTGCCATGGCGGTGGCCTGTTCAACCACCCGGTCGATGGCGCTGCGGCTGAGCGATTCTGTCGATGCAACGCCTGTGCGGCCGTCGGCATAGACGGTGATGCGCAGGCTTTGATTGCCTTCGCGCACCGCCGTCTCGACCTTGCCACCGGCGACGGTGAGGGTGATTCCGCCCTGTTCGCTGACCATCGCGATTGCTTCACTGGCACCCAAGGCAGCGCTGCGCTCAATCGCGTAGGCAACTGCTTGGGCAAGAGTGCTTTCACTTTGCAGAAGGTAGCCGTCGCCACCCGCCATTGAAGCTGTAGCGGTGGAGTGGGCAAGGCTGCTGACGCTCATATGACTGGAACCCATTGACGATTCGAGGGCGGACGGACGGGTAGGCAGTCCATCAGGTCTGGCCTATCGACCAATGCAGCCAATGTAGGGTTGGCGCTTTCGGCGGGTTGCCCCGCAAGACACAGCTTGTTGTCTGAGAGTGCAACCTGACGCGTTCGCGGAATTCCAGTGCGCGTTGGGTCTGCGTTTCGGGCGACTCCAGCCGAGGAGTTCCTTGAGCAGTCCAGCCGTGCAGCCGCAAAGCCCATCTTTTGCGCTCAGTCGTGAGGCGGGCTTGCATGCCCACGTTGGAGCACGAGGCGTTTGATCAAGCGGCGAAGGGGCAGAGCGACGCTTGAGTGCGTCTGCGACGCGGCTGACGCCGCCGAAAGCCCCGAATTCGCGGCCTGCGAAGCGCTGATCGGCAGCAGTCGCTGCGCGACTTCCACATCACGATCAGCGCGTAATCTCATCGACCGTCGTGGGTGGGGTTTGCAGAGCTTCCCAAAGATCGTGCGTCGCTGATGCGGGTGAAGCGTCGTAGAGCCCCAGGGACCGCTCCCCTCTTGTCTCGTTCTTCAGCGGGGTCTGAAAAACAGCCTGTCGGGAATCGCCTGAAACGGCGCGGTCCAGAGACGATTGTCGAGTTCGAAGATCTTCGGAGGCAGCCGTCGTTGTCCCTCGATCAATGGACCGATGTGAGCATCCCGTGAAAGGATCGATCTCGCACTTCCATCAGAGAAGATCGCAGACAGACCAGCAGTCAATGCCTCGGCCAGGACAGGCTGGTGCATCTGAACTGCGAAGACCCGCGCGAACCGGTAGTGGATGCACCAGTCCTCAAGCAGCACGGCCGACGGCGCCAGATGTCCAAAGAGTTTCAGCAAATGGCTGGCCTCATCGACTCCCAATGGGAACGCGTCGAATCGCCCTACTTCAAGCATCCGAAACAGCGACAGAAACTCTGCCTCTTGTACCTTGAGTCCCGCAGCGCGAAGGATGCTGGTATCCACCCAATCAGGGCCTTGGCCGAAGCTCAACTTGCGCAGGTCTTCAGTACTGTGCAGGCTCCGCAGGCGATCAAGTCGGTCGCGATGCACCAGCATCACACGGTAGCCGCTGAGACCGAGATCCAGCGGAAAGGGCAGGATCAGTCCGCCTTCGGCCACCTTGGGCGAGGCTCCGGTGTCCATGACATTGACGCCACCGGTCTCGAGCGCCAAGAGGGCACGCATGGATGACAGCTGCATTGCACTCAACCGCAGCGTGTACTGGCGCCCCAACGCCGCCAACGCAGCGTTCAGCATCTTGAACGCATAGCTGTCCGTGGGCCGTTCATGCGTACGCGGGTACACAAACTCAAGCACCTGCTCAGCCGCCGAGATGCCGGTCAGGGTGGCAGCGCCGCCGAACACCAGACCCCGACGGAGGAGCAGATGCTCAGAAGCGCTTCGAGGTTTCCGGCCCATGAAGAGGATTCTGCTCGCAACGCGTTCAGAGATGACTACGCAGCATGTCCAGCGTTGTGCAAGCGCCTGGCATGGCGCGGATCAGACCTACAGGTCTGATCTGATGAACTCCGGCGACGCCTCCACGTCGTGCTGATCAGCAGGAAGCCTTTGCCTTTGTTGAAGGGGTGCCAGCCGGTGAAGCGGAGCAAGCTGCTCTCATCATGATTGGTATTGCCAAATGACAGGTCGACATAAACTGGTCAGACCTTATTGATCGACGCCAGTACGCATCGAACTCATGCAGCTTGCCCGGGGTCCAGATACTGCTCGTATTTGCCGGGCACACCGCCAATTCTTGAAGGTTCACACCTGGTCATGCGCCTCCGTCCCCTGCTGCACTCGTTCGTCCTTCCTGTATGGCCATCACCTGCGGCGCCGTATCGGCCGCTGAACCCGTAGCCTAGAGGGCGCTCCTGTATTGCCTGAATCACCTTGCAGCCTCTGGCTCCGCGTCATGTTCCGTATCGCTTTGGTGGCATCTCTTGCCCTGTCCGCCGCACTGGCCACGGGCGCGACGCTCGTGTCTCAGCGCCTGACAGTGGAAGGCCGCAGCAACCCCGAAGGGATCGACAGTGCCGCGCCCCGGCTGGGTTGGCAGCTCGTCAGCACGGACGCACGCGCGCGCGGCAAGCGCCAGACGGCCTACCAGGTGATCGCCGCCACCACCGGAGCCCTGCTAGACGAGAAGCACGCCGACCTGTGGAACTCCGGCTGTATGCGCTCGCCGCTGAGCCAACACATCCCCTACGCTGGCAAGCCGCTCGCGTCGTCGCAAGTGATTCACTGGAAGATGCGTGTCTGGGACGAGGGCGGCAGGCCCGGCCCCTGGAGCCAACCGGCGCGCTTCGTCACCGGCGTGCTCGCGCCGGCGGACTGGCGCGACGCACGATGGATCACGCTGGGCGACGGCACTGCGCAGAGCGCGCTGCTGCGGCGCGAATTCTTCGTCGGTCCGGGCCTGCGCCGTGCGGTGCTTCACAGCAGCGGCCTTGGCCAGTACGAGGTGCACATCAACGGCGCGAAGTTGGGCACCGAACTGCTGATGCCCGGCTGGACGGACTACCGCAAAACGGTGCTCTACGACACCCATGACGTGACCACCAGCCTTCGTGCCGGCGCGAACGCATTGGGCCTGGCGCTGGGCAACGGCATGTACCGCGTCGAGAAGACGGTCGACCGCTACAACAAGTTCGCCGGTGACCAGGGTCCTCAAAAGGCCATCGCGCTGCTGCAGCTCGACTACGCCGACGGACGCCGCGAATTCGTCAAGACGGATACGAGCTGGCAGGCCGGCGACGGCCCATTGACCTACTCCAACGTCTACGGCGGCGAGGATTTCGACGCCCGCCGCTTCGATGCCGGCTGGAGCCGCCCCGGCTTGCAGGCCGCCTGGCAGCCGGCGGCCGAGATCGCCGCGCCCGCCGGCGTGCTGACGGGCCTATCCGCTGCCGGCTCACCAGTGCGCGTGATCGAGCCGCTTGTGCCGAAGGCCATCACGCCGCTGAGCGACGGCGTGCTGATGGTCGACCTGGGCCAGAACGCGTCGGTCATGCCGCGCTTGCGTGTGCGCGGTGAGGCGGGTTCCAACGTGCGCATCACGCCGTCTGAGTTGCTTGATGCGCGTGGCGAGCTGGACGACACGATGACCGGCGGCAAGGCACATTGGAACTACACGCTGGCCGGACAGGGCGAGGAAGCCTGGTTCCCGCAGTTTTTCTATCGCGGCGCGCGCTACCTGAAGGTCGAGCTGGCGCCGGCAACACCGGGCGGCCCACGACCGCAACTGCTGGCGCTCCAGGCGGACGTCGTGCACGCCGACGTCGACGCCATCGGCAGCTTCGAAACCTCCAACGAGCTGTTCAACCGCATCTACACGCTCGTGCGCTGGGCGCAGCGCAGCAACCTGATGAGCGTGATGACCGACTGCCCGCAGCGCGAGAAGCTCGGCTGGGTGGAGCAGGCCTACCTGAACGGCCCGGCGCTGCGCTACAACTTCGCCCTTGCGTCGCTGTTCGAAAAGGCCCTGCGTGACATGGCCGACAGCCAGACGCCCAGCGGCCTTGTGCCCGACATTGCGCCCGAGTACGTCGTCTTCCAGGACGGCTTCCGTGACTCGGTGGAATGGGGCAGCGCCTTCATCCAGGTGTCCTGGCAGCACTACCTCTTCACCGGCGACCTGCAGCCCGCACGCCGTCACTTCGATGGCATGAAGCGCTACGCCGCCTACCTGGGCTCGCACCTGAACGCCGAGGGCCTCGTGCAGGTACCCGGCGGCGGCCTGGGCGACTGGTACGACATCGGCCCCGCCAATCCCGGATACGCGCAACTGACGCCGCGCGAGCTGACGGCGACGGCCCTCTACTTCGACGACCTGCAGATCCTGCAGTCCCTCGCAACGCTGCTTGGCCATGCCCGCGATGCCCACGCCTTTGCCGGGCAGGCCGGGCGCGTGAAGGCCAGCTACCTGCGCGCTTACGGCCGGGCCGACGGGTTTGCCACCGGCTCGCAGACGGCCAATGCGATGTCGCTGGCGCTGGGCCTCGCATCGGCGGACCACGAGGCTGCGGTGCTGGCCAGCCTCGTCGCCGACGTGCAGCGACGCGGCCTGACGGCCGGCGACGTCGGCTACCGCTACCTGCTGCGCGCGCTGGCCGACGGTGGCCGCTCTGACGTCGTTCACGCGATGAACAACCAGTCCGACACGCCCGGCTACGGCTACCAGCTCCAGCATGGCGCGCACGTCGTCGCAGAACCACTTCATGCTGGGGCAGATCAACGAATGGTTCTTCCACGACCTCGCCGGCATCCAGCCGGACGCCCGCGCGCCGGGCTTCAGCCGGGTCGTCATCCGGCCCGCGGTCGTGGGCGATCTGCGCAGCGTGGCCGCTACGCACGGCGGCCCGCACGGTCCCATCCGCAGTGCCTGGTACCGCGAAGGCAGGCAGTTGCGACTCGAGCTGAGCATCCCGCCCAACTCCACGGCAGAAGCGCATCTGCCCGCAGCGGCGATCACCAGCGTGCGGGAGGGTGGCCAGAGGTTGGGCGGGGCCAAGGGTGTGCGTTTGGCGGGCTACGACGGCGGCGTTGCGCGGCTCAGCTTGATGTCGGGAAATTACGTGTTCGAGTCGACGCTAGCTGCCGCGGGACGATAGACGTCGCGGGGTTGGTGCTGCCTGGCGGCCGCTTGACTGGGGCGAATCGTTGAAGTCGGCCGACTACCCCGGCCGCCTTGCTTCAGGCAACCTGGAGGCAGCCGCGGTTCGGAACAGGCTCACCTGGTGAGGCTAGCTAGGCAAGCCGGAAACAGGCGCGACAGCGTCACTCGGCCACAGCACATTCACAGGAGCCGAGTGGACTTGTTCGTGTGGCTGCCCCTGCTGACTTTCTCGACTTGTTCTTGATGGGGTGGGTTGCCGACTTCTTGGCAACCTATCCCAGGGTTCGACTCGCCTTGGTGCTCAGCGATTCAAAGGCGGACCTGATCGCGGATCGCATCGACGTGGCGTTTCGTGGCGGGCCTCTTGAGGACTCGGCATACGTCGGGCGACACGTTTTCTGCACCGGCAACGACGGCCTGGTGGCCAGTCCAAGCTACCTTGCAGCGAGGGGCGCGCCCAGCACCCTTCAGGACCTGCTGGACCACGATCGCGTGACCTTCACGCAGCCCGGCAGCAGTGATGTGACCTGGCAGTTGGCCGGACCGGACGGCATTGAGGAAGCTGTGCAGGTTGCCGCTCGCTTCAGCGGCAACACGGCGCAGGCCCTTCGCAAGGCCACGCTGGCTGGGCTGGGGATCACGCTGCTTCCGAGGGCCGTCATCATCAATGACTTGCGGGCCGGACGCCTTGTTCCCGTGCTACGTTGCTCAGTTCGCTCTCGCGTTGCAGCACGGCGCCTGCAGGTATACCGCTTCGTTGATGCCGCGTCAGCGGCTGTCAAAAGACTGCCCGGACGATTACCGCTCAATGACCGTTTCTGATCGTTGCTGCCGCTCATGCATCGGCACACCAATGTCTCAGAGCAGCCCATAGCCGCGGGTGGGCGACTTTCGGCTATGGGCACTGACCGGCCTCACGAGAGCGAACCGGCAGGCCGTCGGCAGCTTGGTGCCCAAACCCGTAGTTCGAGATCGACGACAAAGGCTGCCTCGCCAGCGACTGCGGTCGTTCGCCGAGGCCAGATTAATGAGTCCGCCCGACAATGAGTCGGTTCAGGGCTTCGGATAGCCGATCAGGCCCGAGGCGGTGTAGGCAGTGCATCATTTGGCAATCTGCGGGTGTATTGGACTGACCTGCGTCGCATCTGGGCCTCTGCGCCAAACGAGCGCCCCAACAACCTGGTGACCGCACATGCCCCACCTGAAGTTTGTCCCGGCCTTCGCAATGGCGTGCCTTTGCTGGGCGGCCCATGCCGACCCGGTGGTCGACTGTCCCCTGAAGGACGCGCCCTTCTCGGTCGACAGCCCTGTGCTGGATGTCTATCTCAACGCCGACGCAATCGCCGTGGTCCAGAAGAACTGGCCCGGTGTGCGCACCGTGTGGCCGGGCCTGATCAGCACCTCGGTGCCCTCATTTGGAGCCATCGTCACACTGCGCTCCATCACGCCCACCGGCTTTGATGCCCTGGGGCGGCTGGACGCTGAACTACGGGCCTTGCCGGTCACGGACGTGGATCGGCGTGCCCGCTGCGCGCGCTACGACAACGACATGCCTCAATTCGACCTCGGGGACAAAGTGAACAGGCCCGCGGTGCTCGTGTTCGAGAAGATGACCGGCTTTCGCGACGGGCCTTCTGTGACGGCAGCCCTGGCCGCTTTCAAGGAAATGGCGCGGCGCCGCGGCTGGACCTTGGTGGTCTCGGACAAGGGCGGAGCGCTGACGCCCGCCGCGCTGAAGCAGTTCAATGTCGTCATCTGGAACAACGTCAGCGGCGACGTGTTGACGCTGTCCCAACGGGCCGCGTTCAAGCAGTACATCGAAAACGGCGGCGGCTTCGTCGGCGTCCACGGTTCGGGTGGCGACCCGGAAACGTTCTGGCCCTGGTACGTCGATGAACTCATCGGCGCCCGCTTCGGTGGCCATCCGGGAAACCCGCAGTTCAGGGACGCGAGGATCAACGTCGCGGACCCCTCCAATGCCATCGTGGCCGGGCTTGGCGACGGCTGGACGATGAACGACGAATGGTATTCGTTCAAGAATAACCCGCGCCGCAATGGCGCCCGGATCCTTGCGACGCTGGACGAGAAGTCCTACTCGCCCCCGGACCATCTGGTCATGGGGGACGACCACCCCATTGCCTGGACGCGGTGCATTGGCAAGGGCCGGTCGTTCTACTCGGCCATCGGCCATCGGCCGGAGACCTACTCGGAGCCCTCCCACGTGAGGCTCCTGGAGCAGGCCATCGAGTGGGCTGCGGGCAAAGGCCTGGGCGGTTGCCAGAACGGCTAAGCGTCGTCGCAGCCGACGACGCTGTGTTGAAGTCCACGTTTCTGCTCCTGGGTCTGTGTGCGCCAGCCACAGATTGACC
>JAEKLF010000243.1 GCA_019509985.1 Burkholderiales bacterium
GCCTCGCCCACAGCCCCGTCTTCCAGGTCATGTTCGCCTGGCAGAACGCGCCCGAGGGCACGTTCGAGTTGCCGGGCTTGCAGCTTCAGCCGGTGGGCGCCGAGGCGACGGCCATCAAGTTCGACCTGGAGCTGTCGCTGCAAGAGGCAGGCGATTGCATCGCCGGCAGCCTCGGCTACGCCAGCGCGCTGTTCGACCGCGCCAGCGTCGAACGCCACATCGCCCACTGGCAGACCCTGCTGCGTGCGCTGGTGGGCGATGACCAAGCCATCGTTGCGCGGCTGCCGCTGTTGTCCGCCGACGAGCGCCTGCAGCTGCTGCACGGCTTCAACGACACCGCAGCGCCCTTCCCCGCCGAGCATTGCATCCACGAGTTGTTCGAGTCGCAGGCCGAGCGCACCCCCGAGGCCACCGCGCTGGTGTTCGAGGACGACTCGCTCAGCTACGCCGAGCTGAACGCGCAGGCCAACCAGCTCGCCCATCACCTGATCGCGCTGGGCGTGCAGCCCGACACCCGCGTGGCCATCGCCTTGCCGCGCGGCATCGAGATGGTCATGGCCCTGCTGGCCACGCTCAAGGCCGGCGGCGCCTACGTGCCGCTGGACCCGAACTGCCCGGCCGAGCGCCTGGCCTTCATGCTCGCCGACAGCGCCCCGCGCGTGCTGGTCACGCAGTCCGGCGTGCGCGCCACGCTGGGCGAGCTGCCGTCGTCGCTGGCGGTGCTGGCGCTCGACGCCCCCGACCGGCCCTGGGAGGCCGGGCCGGCCGTCAACCCCGACCCGCGCACCCTGGGCTTGACCTCGGCCCACCTGGCCTACGTCATCTACACCTCCGGCTCCACCGGCCGGCCCAAGGGGGCGATGAATGCGCACCACGCCGTGGTCAACCGGCTGCTGTGGATGCAGCAGGCCTATGGCCTGGGTTGCCACGACGCCGTGCTGCAAAAGACGCCCTTCGGCTTCGATGTGTCGGTGTGGGAGTTCTTCTGGCCTTGGCTGAACGGCGCGCGGCTCGTGCTCGCACGGCCTGGGGGCCAGCGCGATGCGCACTATCTGGTCGATCTCATCGAGCGCGAGCAACTCACCACGCTGCACTTCGTGCCCTCGATGCTGTCAGCCTTCCTGGGTGCGCTGCCCGAAGGCGGCTGTGCATCGCTGCGACGCATCCTGTGCAGCGGCGAGGCACTGGGCGCGCATGAGGTGCGCATGGTGCACGAACGGCTACCGCAGGCGCCGTTGTACAACCTGTACGGCCCCACCGAGGCGGCCGTCGACGTGACGGCCTGCGAGCCCCAGCCGGGTGCGCCAGTGACCATCGGTGCACCCATTGCCAATACGCGCATTTATGTGCTCGATGCGCAAGGGCAACCCGTGCCCTTGGGCGTGGCCGGCGAGATCCACATCGGCGGCGTGCAGGTCGGCCGCGGCTACCTGAACCGCCCCGAGCTCACCGCCGAGCGCTTCGTGCCCGACCCTTTCGCCGCCGAGCCCGGTGCGCGCATGTACCGCACGGGCGACCTCGGGCGCTGGCGCATCGACCCCCACGGCGACGGAACGATCGAGTTCCTCGGCCGCAATGACCACCAGGTCAAGATCCGCGGCTTCCGCATCGAGCTGGGCGAGATCGAGGCGCGGCTGCGGGAGCACCCCGGGGTGCGCGAAGCGGTCGTTCTTGCCCGGGAGGACGAGCCCGGCCACCCGCGGTTGGTGGCCTATGTCGTGGGCGAACCCGCGCAGCCAGAGGCGCTGCCCGAGACGCTGCGCACCCACCTGGCCTCGGCGTTGCCCGAGTACATGGTGCCCGCGGCCTACGTGGGCCTGGACGCCCTGCCGCTCACGCCCAACGGCAAGCTCGACCGCCGCGCGCTGCGGCTCCGAAGGACACCGCCTACGGCCAGCACGCCTACGAGGCACCGCAAGGCGAACTCGAATCCACCCTCGCCTCGATCTGGTCGGAGCTGCTGGCCGTGCAGCGCATTGGCCGCGCCGACGACTTCTTCGCGCTCGGTGGGCACTCGCTGCTGGCGGTCCGGCTGATCGAGCGCATGCGCCGTCTGGGCTGGCAGCTCGAGGTGCGCTCCCTGTTCACCGACTCCTCCCTGGCCGGCCTGGCCGCCACCGTGCAGGCCGCCTCGGCCGTGCCGGTGCCGCCCAACCTGATCAGCGCGGACTGCCAGCACATCACCCCCGAGATGCTGCCGCTGGTGCGCTTAAGCCAGCACGAGATCGACGCCCTCGTGGCCACCCTGCCCGGCGGCGTGGCCAACGTGCAGGACATCTATCCGCTCGCCCCGCTGCAGGAAGGCATGCTGTTCCACCACCTGGCGTCATCCGCCGGCGATGCCTACCTGCAGAGCAACCTGCTCGCCTTCGACACCCGCGAGCGTCTGGATCGTTTCGTGGCCGCGCTGCAGTCGGTCATCGACCGCCACGACATTCTGCGCACGGCCTTCGTCTGGCAGGACGTGGGCGAGCCGGTGCAGCTGGTTTGGCGCCGTGCGTCGCTTCCGGTGGAGGAACTCGCCATCGAAGGCGAGGACACCGCGGCGCAGCTGCGCGCGCGCTTCGACCCGCGCCACACCCGCATCGACGTGCGCCAGGCGCCGCTGCTGCGCGCCCACGTCGCCCACGATGCGCAGCACGGGCGCTGGCTGATGTGCCTGCTGCAGCACCACCTGGTGGGCGACCACACCACGCTGGAGCTGATGGTCGAGGAGGTGCAGGCGCATCTGGCCGGGCAGGCGCACCGGCTGCCCGCGCCGCTGCCGTTTCGCGACTTCATCGCCCAGGCGCGCCTGGGCCTCACGCGCGAGCAGCACGAGGCCTTCTTCAAGGAGATGCTGAGCGACGTCGAGGAGCCCACCGCGCCGTTCGGGCTGCTGGACGTACAGGGCGACGGCTCGCAGGTGCACGAGGCGCACATGGCGCTGGAGCCGGAGCTGGCGCGCGCGCTGCGAGCACAGGCGCGCCGCCTGGGCGTGAGCACCGCCACCTTGTTCCACCTGGCATTCGCGCTGGTGCTCGCGCGCACCAGCGGCCGCGACGACGTGGTCTTCGGCACCGTCCTGTTCGGCCGACTGAACGGCAGCGCCGGCGCGCACCGCGCGCTGGGCCTGTTCCTCAACACGCTGCCGCTGCGGCTGCAGCTGCACCACGGCGTCGAAGAGGCCGTGGGTGCCGCGCAGGCGCGCCTGGCGCAGCTGCTGCACCACGAGCACGCGCCGCTGGCGCTGGCGCAGCGCTGCAGCGGCGTGCCCGCGCCGGCGCCGCTGTTCACCGCGCTGCTGAACTACCGCTACGACGGCGGCAGCACCGTGCTCGCGCACGACCCGGCGCACGCCGGGCAGGCCTGGGACGGCCTGCAGATGCTGCACGCCCAGGAGCGCACCAACTACCCGCTGGGGCTGTCGGTCAACGACGCGGGCGAGGACTTCTCGCTGGACGTGCAGGTCGACCAGCGCGTCGATGCCCAGCGCGTGGGCCGCTACATGCTGCAGAGCCTGCACGCGCTCGCGCAGGCTCTGCAGGAGGCGCCGGCCACGCCCACCCGCTCGCTCGACGTGCTGCCTGCGGACGAGCGCCTTCAGCTGCTGCACGGCTTCAATGACACCGCAGCCCCCTTCCCCGCCGAGCGCTGCATCCACGAGCTGTTCGAGGACCAGGCCGAGCGCACGCCCGAGGCCATCGCGCTGGTGTTCGAGGATGACTCTCTCAGCTACGCCGAGCTCAACGCGCAGGCCAACCGGCTCGCCCACCACCTGATCGCGCTGGGCGTGCAGCCCGACACCCGCGTGGCCATCGCTCTGCCGCGCGGCATCGAGATGGTCGTGGCGCAGCTGGCCACGCTCAAGGCCGGCGGCGCCTACGTGCCGCTGGACCCGGACTACCCCACCGAGCGGCTGGCCTTCATGCTCGCCGACAGCGCCCCGCGCGTGCTGGTCGCACAGGCCGGCGTACGCGGCGCGCTGAGCGAGTTACCGCCCTCACTGGCCGTGCTGGCGCTCGACGCCGAATCCCGGCCGTGGGAGGCCTTCCCGGCCGCCAACCCCGAGCCGCGTGGGCTGGGCCTGACCCCGGCGCATTTGGCCTACGTCATCTACACCTCCGGATCCACCGGGACCCCGAAGGGCGTGATGGTCGAGCACGCCCAGGTGGTGCGGCTGTTGCGCGCCACGCAGGCCTGGTTCGGCTTCGGCTGCGACGATGTCTGGACGCTGTTTCACTCCTATGCGTTCGACTTCTCGGTCTGGGAGCTGTGGGGCGCACTGGCGCACGGCGGCCGGCTGGTGGTGGTGCCGCAGCTCGTCGCGCG
Organism: Burkholderiales bacterium; assembly: GCA_019509985.1. Lineage (GTDB taxonomy): Bacteria > Pseudomonadota > Gammaproteobacteria > Burkholderiales > Burkholderiaceae_C > Pelomonas. The sequence continues at coordinate 4,312 of JAEKLF010000243.1, forward strand.
CTCGCCCGGCGAGTTCTATGCGCTGCTGTGCGAACAGGGCGTGACGGTACTGAACCAGACGCCCAGCGCGTTTCGCCAGCTGATCGCCGGGCAGGCCGACAGCGACCGGCCACACCGGCTGCGCTGCGTCGTCTTCGGCGGCGAGGCGCTGGAGCCGGCCACGCTGGCCCCCTGGTATGCGCGCAACGGCGAGCGCACACAGCTGGTCAACATGTACGGCATCACCGAGACCACGGTGCACGTCACGTACCGGCCGCTGTCGCCCGAGGACGTGCAGCGCAGCGCCAGCCCCATCGGTGTGCCCATCCCGCACCTGCGCGTGGTGCTGCTCGATGCCCAAGGGCAGCTCGTGCCCATGGGCGTCATCGGGGAGATCTACGTTGGCGGCACTGGCCTCACGCGGGGGTACCTGAACCGCCCAGAGCTCACCGCCGAGCGCTTCCTCCCGGATCCGTTCGCCGCCGAGCCCGGTGCCCGCATGTACAAGACCGGCGACCTCGGGCGCTGGCGCATCGACCCCGACGGCGACGGCGCGATCGAGTTCCTCGGCCGCAATGACTACCAAGTCAAGCTGCGCGGCTTCCGCATCGAGCTGGGCGAGATCGAGGCCCGGCTGCTGGCGCATCCCGTGGTGCGCGAAGCCGCAGTGCTTGCCCGCGAGGACCAGCCCGGCCAGCCGCGGCTGGTGGCCTATGTCGTGGGCGAACCCGCGCAGCCCGAGACGCTGCCCGAGACGCTGCGTGCACACCTGGCCTCGGCGTTGCCCGAGTACATGGTGCCCGCGGCCTACGTGGGCCTGGACGCCCTGCCGCTCACCCACAACGGCAAGCTCGACCGCCGCGCGCTGCCGGCTCCGGAGGACACCGCCTTCGGCCAGCTCGCCTACGAGGCGCCGCATGGCGAACTCGAAGCCACCCTCGCCTCGATCTGGTCGGAGCTGCTGGGCGTGCAGCGCATC
>JAEKLF010000298.1 GCA_019509985.1 Burkholderiales bacterium
GGTCGACACCGTCATGCAGCTTGAACGACGTGGCGCCCAGCGGCACGGCGGAGGGCTTGCATGCGGCACCGAAGCCGAGCTTGTCGGTGTCGCCGTTGGCCACGCACAGGCCGCCCATCACGGCGACGAGCGAGATGTCGACGACGTCGTCCTTGGGCCGACGGCCGTTGGGGTAGCCCGCGTTGTCGTTGCCGGCGGCGAGGATGTTGCCGACGATGCCCAGCCGGTTCTGCTGCGCGAAGGGCACGGCCGGGATGGCGGTGTTCAGGCGCAGCATCTCGGAGGCCGTCACGGTCTTCTGCTGGTTGACGCCCTTGATGCCGGTCAGGAAGGTGGTGACGAGATCGTTGCGCGGGAAGTTGGTCGGCGCCGTGTTGGGCAGGGCCAGCGCGATTTCCAGCAGCGCGGGCAGCGTCGGGTGGGTGACGTAGTCGGCGAACTGCGCGTCGTCCTTGGGCTTGGACGAGTTGAACTTGTCCTTGTCCTTCAGGCCCACGACAACCTCGTTGACCAGGGGCATGCCCAGGCGCGAGACCTGCACCCAGGCGCCGCCGGCCTTCTCGCTGGTCTGGTGGCCCGAGCCGGGCTTGGGGTCGAGCAGGCGGCCCTGGCGCAGGCTGGCCGTGGTCCAGCCGCCGATGACGTCATCGCCCGTGGCCGAGGCCTTCAGGCAGTCCTTGTGCACCTCCAGCGCCAGCGTGGTGACGTTCTTGTCGCCGATGGTGTTGGGCACGGCGTTGATCAGCGCGGGGTCGGTGATGACGGAGACCGGCGCGTTGACCAGGTCGAAGATGGTGCCGAGGTTGACCGCGAAGGGGTCCTGGCGCTGGCCGACGAAGACCTTGGCCGGCGTCGCGCAGCCCGGGATGGTGATGGGGTAGACATGCTTGGCCGCGTAGGCCGCATAGTCGGCAATCGTCTTCTTGCCGATGTTGTCGACGGGCTTGTCGAAGGTCGTCGCGCCGCTGGTCGCGTGGGCCACCATCTGCGCGGTGCCGCTGCGGCGGTCACCGCGCACGACGGTCAGCGTGTAGCTCTCGTTGACCTGCAGGTTGGCGTCCTTGACGCTGGACACCGCGCCGCTCTGGATCAGCGGGATGTCGACCATCTTGCCGCCGATGTTCAGAGCGGTGCCGGCGCCGCTGTTGGAGAGCTTGTTCTTGAAGCGGAACTGGAAGCTCAGGTGTTCCTTGGCGTCGCCGACGTTGTCGATGTGGATCTCGTACAGCGCATTCGCGTCCATCGAAAAATAGTTCGGGCCACCGTAGCCGTCCTGCAGCGGCTGGTAGTTGGCGATCAGCGTCACGTAGCCGTCGCGGCCGGACTCGTAGCTGTTGAACATGTAGAAGTCGGTCGCGTCGACCTTGGGCACGGTCGTGATGAAGGGCGCTTCGCGGTGGCTGGACGCCTGCGCGCCGCAGGCCAGGCAGAGCAGCGCCACGCCCAGGGCGCTGCGGGTGAGACGAGCTTTCATGGGGAGCATCCTGTGAGGCGATGCCGGCATGGCATCTGGTGTGCTCTACGGTCCCTGCCCGCCCCCGGATTCATCCGGCGTGGCGATTCGCCACC
>JAEKLF010000299.1 GCA_019509985.1 Burkholderiales bacterium
AAGGTAGCGGCTCGCGGCCAACTCGACCGGGCCGTAGGGGACGGTTCGGCCGTCCAGCCCACGCGGCTGCATGCCCAGCAGAGGGCGGGCATCGCCGAGCGCGATGCCCAGCGATACGAAGCTTGCCACGCTGGCGCCCGCACCGGGTACGCAGACGATGGGGGCGGTGCCCGAGCGGCCCGATTGCAACACCAGTGCGGGCACGTGGGCCGGTATCGGCGCCCTGGGCCGGGGGGCGGCGAGCGACTCAGACACAAGCCGGCCCAACGCCTGCACGTGGGGCCGTTCCAGCATCGAGACGTGATTGCCCGGTGCGGGAATCAGCTCGATCTGGTCTTGCGGCCGCAGACTGGTCCATCCCAACGCATCCGTTGGAGGTTCCGGATCCCGTTCGAGCGCGTACAACACGACGAACCTGGCAATGTTGCTCAATGGCTGAGCCAGGAACTTCGGCCACAGCGCGGCGTAGGACAACGAACGCACGCAGCTGGCCTGCACTTGACGGATCGTGGTCTGCTCCTGCTCTGACACCCACTGCAGAACGGGCTCGTCGGCGCAGCGCGCAACAAACTCCTCGACGGATGCACCGGTCGAGAACTCCCGGAGCTCATCCAGGAGCTGACGCAGTGGTTCATGACCCCGATACCCGTCGCGCTCCAGCAGGCTGTCGAGGCTTCCCAACAGAGACTGCTTGACGCCCTCATCGTGCGGCAACTGCTCGGCCGGCGCTTCATCGTTGCCGCAGTCGACCAACCCGAGGAGATCGACCATCAGATCCTGCTCGGCCAGATGCTGCGCCATGGCATAGGCCAGCAGCGCACCCGAGGAGGCTCCGACGATCCGGTAGGGACCTTCCGGTTGAATCGCGCGCATCAGCGCCACGGCGTGGGCCGCCAGCGCCTCCATGGAGCGAGGCATGTCCTCGGGCCACGGCAACACGTATGACGGCACCTGGGGGTCGATGAACGATGTGAGTTCGAAGGCGTAGGTGATGTCGCCGCTTCCGGTCGGCACGATGAATACGGGCCGCTCGCTCCCAGAGCGTCGGGCGGCCAAGGCCGCCGTTCCGATCGGCGTCGAGCTGCCGGTCAGGTGCTGGGCCTGGGCCCGCAAGGTGGGATGCTGGTAGATGTCGGAGATCGTCAATGTGAGGTCCCGATTCGAAGCTTGGGTGATCAGCTGAATGGCGAGCAGCGAATGGCCGCCCAATTCGAAGAAGTGATCGTCGCGACCGATTCGCGAGACCTGCAGCACGGCGGCCCACGCTTTGGCGAGCAACTGTTCGACGCCGTTGTGTGGGGGCTCGTAGGCGCGCGAGCCCAGCGCCGAGGCGTCGGGCGCGGGCAGGGCCTGGCGGTCCAGCTTGCCGTTGGGGGTCAGCGGCAAGGCGGGTAGCAGCACATAGGAGGCCGGCAGCATGTACTCGGGCAGCCGGGCGGACAGCTGCGTGCGCAGCGCCTCGGGCGAGAGTGATTCGACCGAGGCAGACTCCTCGGCCACGAGGTAGGCCACCAGGCGCTTGTGCTCGCCGTCCTGGCGCGCCAGCACGACGGCCTCGCGCACGCCGG
>JAEKLF010000134.1 GCA_019509985.1 Burkholderiales bacterium
CGCGCGGCGCCCGAGGTCTGGATGTGCCAGCTCATGCAGTGGTAGCTGAAGTCCGCGAGCGGATGGCCCAGCGTGGACAGCTCCCAGTCCAGCACGGCGATGACGCGCGCCTCGGTGGGGTGGAAGACGAGGTTGTCCATGCGGTAGTCGCCGTGGACGATGCTGACTTCGCTCTCATCGCGGGCCGAGGCCGGAACGTGAGCGGGCAACCAGGCCAGCAGCGCGTCCATGGCCGGGTTGGGCTCCGTCACCGAGGCCAGGTATTGCTTGCTCCAGCGACCGATCTGGCGCTCGAAGTAGTTGCCCGGCTTGCCATAGCCGGCAAGGCCCGCGGCCGCGTAATCGACCTGGTGCAGCGCCGCGATGACGCGGTTCATCTCCTCGTAGTGGGCCGCGCGTTCGGCATGGCTCATGCCGGGCAGGCTCTGGTCCCACAGCACGCGGCCCGGCATGAATTCCATGACGTAGAAGGCGCGGCCGATGACGGCCTCGTCCTCGCACAGCGCGCGCATCGCCGGCACGGGCACGTCGGTGCCGGCCAGCGCGCCCATGACCTGGAACTCGCGCTCGATCGCGTGGGCCGACGGCAGCAGCTTGGCCACCGGCGCGGGCTTGCTGCGCATCACGTACTGCGTGCCGGGCGTCGTCAGCAGATAGGTCGGGTTGGACTGGCCACCCTTGAACTGCTCGATCGTCAGCGGCCCGGCAAAGCCGTCCACATGGGCGGACAGCCAGACTTCGAGGGCCGCGCTGTCCAGCGGTTGGGCAAGGGGACGGGTGCCGGTGAATGCTTCCATGGAGGTCGTCTTGTAGGGCGCGAACTTTCCATTGTGCGAGTCGGCTGCGGCACGCCGTGTCGCGGCAGCGTCAGCGCGAGGCCGCTGCCAGCAGCTTCTCGCGGTTCAGCACGACGAGTCGGGTCGGCTCCACGCGCACGGCGCCTTCGCGCTCGAAAGCCTTCAGTTCCTGGTTCACGCGCTGGCGCGAGGCGCCGAGCAGCTGGGCCAGGTCTTCCTGCGCGAGCTGCAGGCCGATGCGGATTTCGTCGCCTTCCTGCACGCCGTAGGAGCGCGCCAGCAGCAGCACCTGCTTGGCCAGGCGCGCGGCCAGCGGCCGGGTGTTGAGGTCTTCGATCATGTCGAACATCAGCCGCAGGCGGCGGCAGTTCAGCCGCAGCAAGGCGTCGTAGAGCTCGCTGTGCGCAGCCAGCAGCGCGCGGAAGTCGGACTTGCGCACGCAGAGCAGCGTCGTCTCGCCATGGGCGTAGGCGTCGTGCGTGCGCGGCAGGCCGTCGAAGAGGGCGATGTCGCCGAACCAGGTGCCGGGCTCGACATAGGTCAGCGAAATCTGTTTGCCGGCCAGCGACACCGAGCTGACGCGCACGGCGCCCTTGGCGACGGCCGACCATTCCTCGGCCGGCTCGCCGCGGTGGGACAGCATGGTCTCGTCGGGCAGGCGGCGCACGAAGGCGCGCTGCAGGATGTCGTTGCGCAGCGGTTCGGACAACCTGGAGAACCAGGCGCCTTGGTCGATCTGCTGGCGTTCGGCGGGGGTGAGGGTGAGGGCGTTCATGGCTTGCGGCATTGTGCCGCCCGCGAGCCGATGGGCTTCGTGGGACCGGTGGGTGCCCCATGCTAGAGTGATCCGCGCTGTCTCCACCCCTCAATCAACCGCATCGCTAGCCGCCCGCAGTCAATGCCCCTCACGGCCCTGCGCCCGACGTTGCTGGGTGCCTTCACCCCCGCTTTGGCACTGCTGCTGGGCCTGTCGTCCCCGGGCGTCCTGGCCCTGGGATTGGGCCGACCGCTGGTGCACTCCGCGCTCGGCCAGGCGCTGGACGTCAGCATCCCGCTGGCCCTGGCCGACGGCGAGCAGTTGACGGATTCCTGTCTGCGCGCCGAGGTCTCGGCCGGCGATGCGCGCGTGCCGGCCGGGTTGTTGCAGCTGCGCATCGAGGGTGAACCCGGACAGCAACGCATCCGCCTGCAGAGCCTGGCGCGCATCGACGAGCCGGCACTGCGCATCACCTTGGCGCTGGGCTGCCCGTTGCGGCTGACGCGCGAGTTCAACGCCTTCGTCGACCCGCCTGCCGGCACCGCGCCTCTGCCTGCGGCGCCCACCGCGCAGCAGCCGGCCGTGGCAGCACCGCCGCGTCCGCTGGCCGACGCGACGCCGGCGCCGGCAGCCGTCGCGAAACCACGGCCTCGTCCCAAGCCGCGCGCCACCGGCCCGCGTCTCTTGCTGGAGCGCCCTGAAGTGCTGGTGGGCGAGGCACCGCGGCCCGTCACGCCGGCGGCCAGCGCGGCGGAGATGGAGTTGACGCCGGAGCTGGAGGCCCAGATCGTCCAGCTTGAACAGACCGTGGCCCAACTGCGCGCGGACCTCGAAGCGCGCCAGCAGGCCGAGGCCGCAGCGGCTTCGGCGGCGCCGGCTGCTGCCCCGGCACCCGCGGCCTCCGAGCCCGCCGCATTACCGCCATCGCCTGCGGTAGCGCACGGCACGCGAGCCTCGCCGTACCGCGACCCGATGACCTGGCTGCTGACGCTGGGCCTGAGCCTGCTGGCCGGTGCGCTGGCCTTCTACGGCAGCCGCTGGCGCGACCAGCGCGCCCGCCATGAACTTGCCTACTGGCGGGCGCTGCACGCGGCCGAGGGAGCCGGCCTGCCGGTCGCGGTGCCGCCGCCGTCGCCGGGCATGGCACCGCCCGTCATCGGCAACGCCGCCGCGCTGCCGGACGAGGGCCAGCACCAGGTCACGCGGCCGCAGCCGCGGCCGATGTCCTGGCCGCCGGCCTCCATCGCGCCATCTGCGACGTCCATGATGGCCACGCAGCCCCTGCCGGCCCAGGCGGCCGCCGCGCCCGTGCTGTCCGACGAGTTGACCGTGGCGGATGAATTGCTGGACCTGCAGCAGCAGGTCGATTTCCTGCAACTGCTCGGCCAGCACGAGGCGGCCGCCGACCTGCTGGCCACGCGGCTGGCGCGCGGCCAGGCTGGCGCCATGCCGTATTTGCTGCTGATGGAGCTGTGCCAGCAGCGCGGCGAGCCGGAGGTGTTTGCCGAGCTGGTGAAGCAGTTCGAGCAGCGCTTTCGCACGCAGGCGCCGCAATGGGCGCAGAGCCTGTCGCGCGGCCGCAGCCTGGATGCCTGCGCCAGCGTCATCGCGCATCTGCAGGTGGTCTGGTCCGATGCCGGCTCGGCGATGAAGATGCTGCAGGACCTGCTGGCCCAGGGCGGCGGCCCGGGTGTGCCCCACTTTGAGCTGCCGGCCTATCGCGACCTGCTGACGCTGTACAGCGTCGCGCGCGACCTCTTCGAGGCCGGCCTGCGGGGCGAGGGTGTCGACCTGATGCTGCCGTTGGACTCGGGCTTCGGCACCGACGAGCGCTGACGGCAGCGGGCCTACATCCCGAAGTCGGTCGAGTCGCCGGTCATGGCCTTCTCGATGAGCTTGCGGCTCAGGCGCTCGGACAGCAGCTCGGCGAAGGCGTAGACGTAGTTGCGCAGATAGGCGCCGCGCTTGAAGGCGATGCGCGTGACGTTGCTGCCCAGCAGGCTGCCCAGCGGCCGCGCGACGAGGTCGTTGTTGGCCGGCTCCTCGCGCATCGCCATCTCGGCGACGATGCCCACGCCCATCCCCAGGCGCACATAGGTCTTGATGACGTCGGAGTCGATGGCTTCCAGCACGACGTTGGGCGTGAGGTGGCGGGCTGCGAAGGCCTTGTCGACGCGGCTGCGGCCCGTGAAGCTGGGGTGGTAGGACACCAGCGGCTCGGCAGCCAGTTGCTCCAGGCTGATGCGCTCGACCGCGGCCAGCGGATGGTCGCGCGGCACGACCATCACGTGCTGCCATTCGTAGCAGGGCAGGGTGACGAGCTCGGGATACTGGGCCAGCGACTCGGTTGCTAGCCCCAAGTCCGCGCTCTCGTCGAGCAGCATCTTGGCGACCTGGTCCGGGCTGCCCTGGTGCAGGCTGATGCGCAGCTGCGGCAGGTTCTTGCGCAACTGGGCCACCGGCGCGGGCAGCACGTAGCGGGCCTGGGTGTGGGTCGTGGCGATGGAGAAGGTGCCGCTGTCCTGGCGCGAATATTCCTCGCCGATGCGCTTCAGGTTGCCGACCTCGCGCAGGATGATCTCGATGCAGGCCAGCACCTGCAGGCCCGGCTCGGTGATGCGCCGCAGCCGCTTGCCGTGGCGCGAGAAGATGTCGACGCCCAGCTCCTCCTCCAGCTCGAGGATGGCCTTGGAGACGCCCGGCTGCGACGTGAACAGCGCCTTGGCCGTCTCGGTGAGGTTGAGGTTGCGGCGGGCGGCTTCCTGGACGAAGCGGAATTGGTGGAGGTTCATTCGATGACGGCGAGGCAGGCGTCGCCGATGGCTTGAAGGACGGCGTCCTGCTCGCCCAGCGGCGCATGCAGCAGCCACTCGATGGCGTCGCCGTGGCGCTCGCGCAGGCGGTCCAGCAGCGGCGGGATGTCACGGCGCACATGGCCACCGGTGCCGAGGAACAGGGGCAGCACATGCACGCGCGTACAGCCGGCCGCGGCGAGCTGCTCAGCCGCCTCTTCGATGCCGGGCGACATGAATTCGAGATATGCCATGGCCAGCGGCGTGTCGGGCCGGGCGGCGCGCAGCCGCTCGGCAATGACTTCGAAGGGTCGTGCCCAGGCGGGGTCGCGCGCGCCGTGGGCGAAGAGCAGCAGGCCGTTCATCAACGGTATCGGACCAGCCAGGTGAACGCCGCCATCGACAGGCCGAGATAGAGCAGGCTCGGCGTCGCCGCAACGACCCAGGGTGTCCAGTTCTTCAACAGCCCCAGATGGCCGGCCACGTTGTTCAGCAGCATGAAGCTGATGCCCAGCATGATGCCGCCGAACACCTTGATGCTGATGCCGCCCGAGCGCCCATGGAGGTAGGCAAAGGGCAGGGCCAGGGCCACCATGACGAAGCAGGCGAAGGGATACAAAGCCTTGCGCCAGAACTGGATGTTGTGGGCCTGGGCGGATTGCTCCTGGGCCGACAGGTGCTTGGTGTAGCGGTAGAGCTCCAGCGTCGACATCGACATGGCCGGCAGCACGGCTGCGGCGATGACGCCGGCATGCAGCGAACTCTGCCAGTCGAGCTTGTCGAGCTGCTGTTCGCTGACGACGACGTCGCCGACGGGGCTGGCATTCGATGCCGCGCCGGGGTTCCAGACCGTGCGCTTGACGGCCTGCAGATGCCAAACGCCCTGGGCGTCGACGTCGACCTTCTCCGCCTCGGTTCGTGTCATCAAACGGCCTTCGGCGTCGAACTCGTAGATGTGCACGTCCTCCAGTTCGCCGCCGGTGCCGACGCGGCCGACCTTGACCGAGTAGCTGCGGTCCTGGCCGTCGACCTGGCGGTGGTCCTTGAGCCAGGCGCCGCGCTTGGCCGGGCTGGTGTCGTGGCTGAAGCTGGCGCGCATGTCGTCGCCCGAGCGCTCGAACTGCGGCGCGACGTAGTCACCGACGACGAAGGTCAGCACGGCGAACGCGGCGGCAAGGCCGGCCAGCAGCGTCAGCGCCCGCGCGGGGCCCAAGCCGCCGGTACGCAGGATGGTGAATTCACTGCTCTGCGCCAGACGGGCCAGCGCGACGATGGCGCCGATGAGTACGGCGATGGGGAAGAGTTCATAGAAGTGGCCGGGCAGCTCCATGACCGCCAGCAGCGCGGCCTTGCCGCCGCCGGCGCCGATGCGGGTCATGCGCTCCAGCTCGTCGACGAAATCGATGAAGAAGAACAGGGACAGGAAGGCGAGGGCGACCAGCACGACCGAGCCGACGATGTCCTTGTAGAGCAGGCGCCGGACCGTCCTCATGTCAGCTCCCCGGCCGCTGGGTACGCGGCCCTCATGCCGCAACCCCTTTCAAGCGGCGGCGCAGGCAGAAGCGATTGGCGTTGTCGCGCAGCCAGATGACGGCCAGTGCCAGCAAGAGGGCGCTGCCATGCAACGCGATGAGCGCCCGCGGCAAGCTAATGCGGCCGTTGCCGACCCAGGACTGCGACAGGTTGATGAGGTTGAAATAGACGATGAAGGCCAGCAGCGCGAACAGCAGGTTCCAGTTGCTGGCGCGGCGCGGGTTGGACGCGGCCAGGCCAACGCCCAGCAGCGCCATGTTGACGCCGCCCAGGATCATGCCCAGGCGCCAGGCCAGCTCACCCTGGTTCTTCGGTGTGGGCGTGCGCAGCAGGTCCAGCGTGGCCATGGCCTTGGGCGGCGGCTGGTTGGCGTTGGCAAGCACCTGCGTGTCCGTCATCACCTTGTACTGCTCGAAGCGGGCCAGGCTCTTTTCGCCGGTCTTGAGCTGGGTCTCGTTGCGCTGGCCGTGGTCCAGCACGAGGAAGCGGTCGTCGCCTTCCATCTCGAGCCGGCCGCGCGCCGAGGTCGTCACCGACTCGCGGTCGTGCTGGTTGGCGAGGATGAAGACGTTGCGGCCGGTGGCGGCGTTGTCGCCATCACGCTCGATGAAGAAGACGCGGCTGCCGTCTCGCGAGGCCTGGAACTGGCCCGGCGCGACGCGCGAGAGGTCGCTGCGCTTCTGGTAGCGGTCGCGCAGTTCGCCGCTGTTCTGGTTGCCCCAGGGCCAGACGACGAGCTCCAGCACGATGACGGCCAACAGGATGGGCCAGGCCATGCGCAGCACCGGCCGCACAAAGCGCGACAGCGGGATGCCGCTGGCGAACCAGATCGTCATCTCCGACTCGCGATAGAAGCGGCCGAGCGTGATGACGACGGCGACGAAGAGGGACAGGATCAGCATCGTCGCGAGGTGGGAGATGGTCGCGTAGCCCATCAGCAGCACGACATCCTGGGGCGCGACATTGCCGCCGGCGGCCTGGCCCAGCGTGCGGATCAGCGTCGACGTGAGCACGATGGTCAGGATGACCACGAGCGTGACGCCGAAGCTCTTGGCCAGCTCGGACCGCGTCGATGAATCGAATAACATCAAATCACTCTATCTACTTCTGGTCATTATGGACTTCAAGATTCAAACCGCTGAGCTCGGTGCGCTCGCGGAAGTGGGTGTCGATGCCCTCGTCGTCGTGCTCGGCGGCGATGCCTTGGCCAAGGGTCTGGATGCCGTCGTGGCCAAGCACGCGCAGGCGGCCATCAAGCTGGGCGACTTCGCATTGAAAGCCGGCCAGGCGTTGACGCTGACGCACGCCGAAGGCATCAAGGCGCCCCGCCTCGTGCTCGCCGCCAGCGGCAAGACGACGCTGGCTGCCGCCCGCGCGGCGCTGGCGGCCGGGCTGGGCCAGATCAAGTCGCGAGGCGCCGTCAGTGCAGCGGTGGCCTTCGTCGGCTTTGACGCCGGCTTGGCCGAGTCGCTGGCCGAGCAGACGGCGCTGGCGGGCACGGAGGCGGTCTATCTCTACCGCCACACCAAGCCAAGCGCGCCGGCCGCCCCCAAGCTGGCCAAGCTGGCCTTGCTGACGGCCAAGGCCGAGCTGAAGGCAGCCAAGGCCGGCCTGGCGCGCGGCGAGGCGATCGCGGCGGGCATCGAACTGGCGCGCGAATGCGCGAATCGCCCGGCCAACTACGCAACGCCGACCTATCTCGGCGAAGTCGTTCAAGGTCTGGGCAAGAGCCATGGCCTCAAGGTCGAGGTGCTGGACAAGAAGGCCGTCGAGAAACTCGGCATGGGCAGCTTCCTGTCTGTCGCCCAGGGCTCGGACGAGCCACTGCGCTTCATCGTTGCCCGCTACGAAGGCGCGGCCAAGACGGTGGCGCCGGTCGTGCTGGTCGGCAAGGGCATCACCTTCGACACCGGCGGCATCTCGCTGAAGCCGGGCGCCGAGATGGACGAAATGAAGTTCGACATGGGCGGCGCCGCCAGCGTCATCGGTACGCTGCGTGCGGTGGCCGAACTGAAGCCCAAGCTCAATCTCGTCATGATCGTCGCCGCCTGCGAGAACATGCCCAGCGGCCGTGCGGTCAAGCCGGGCGACGTGGTCACGTCGATGTCCGGCCAGACCATCGAGATCCTGAACACCGACGCCGAGGGCCGCCTCATCCTCTGCGACGCGCTGACCTACGCCGAGCGCTTCAAGCCGGCCGTCGTGGTCGACGTGGCGACGCTGACCGGTGCCTGCGTCATCGCGCTGGGCGGCATCCGCAGCGGCATGTACGCCAGCGACGACGCACTCGCCGCCTCGCTGACCGCCGCCGGTGACGCGGCCCTGGATCCGTGCTGGCGCATGCCGCTGGACGAGGACTACGCCGAGGGGCTGAAGAGCAATTTCGCCGACGTGGCCAACATCGCCGGCCGCGCGGGCGGCTCCATCACGGCGGCCAAGTTCCTGCAGCGTTTCACGAGCAAATACCGCTGGGGCCATCTCGACATCGCCGGCACGGCCTGGAAGGGTGGCGCGGCCAAGGGCTCGACCGGCCGCCCGGTGGGCCTGCTGACGCACTTCGTGCTGAGCCACGCCAAGTAAGCGTGGCGCTTCAAGTCAGCTTCTACAGCGAGGCGGAAGATCCGCTGCACTACGCCTGCCGCCTGATCCGGCGCGCCTTCGCGTCGGGCAAGCCGGTCGGTGTCTGCGTGGCGCCGGATGACGCCGCGCGCCTGGACGGGCTGCTGTGGAGCTTCGACGCGACCGACTTCATTCCGCATCGGCGTTGGGATGGCACGCTGCCCCCTGCGCCGGGTGAGGTGCTGCTGGTCGCCGACGCTGCAAGCTTGCCGCATCGAAGCCTGTTGCTGAATCTGTCCGACGATATGCCCGGTGCGGCGCTCGAATTCGAGCGCGTGCTCGAGGTCATCGGGCGGGAGCCCGGGCGCGTTCAAGCAGGGCGTGCGCGCTATCGCGTCTACCAGCAGGCTGGCGCCAAGCTGGACCATTTTTCAGCGGCGAGTTGACAACATCGCGTCCACGCTTTCCCGAATGAGAGCCCCCCGGATTTGGGGTATGTTCAATTGGTTGAAAACTCAACGGTCGTCTGTTTGTTCTCTCTTTCTCAAAAAACGGAGTTGATCCATGCAAGTCAAGTTGAATGTGGTGGTGGGTGCAGTGGCTGCACTGCTCAGCGGCGCTGCCATGTCCCAGGACATGGTCGTCAAGATCGGTCACGTCGGCCCGACCAGCGGCCAGATTGCCCACCTGGGCAAGGACAATGAGCTGGGTGCTCGCCTCGCCATCGAGGACCTGAACGCCAAGGGCCTCAGCATCGGCGGCAAGAAGGTCAAGTTCGAGTTGCTGGCTGAAGACGATGCCGGCGATCCGAAGCAGGGCACGGCCGCCGCGCAGAAGCTGGTCGACGCCAAGGTCAACGGCGTCGTGGGTCACTTGAACTCGGGCACCTCCATTCCTGCGTCCAAGGTTTACAGCGACGCTGGCATCCCCCAGATCTCGCCGTCGGCCACCAACCCGAAGTTCACGCGCAACGGCTACAAGACCACCTTCCGCGTCGTCGCCGACGACGTGCATCTGGGCGGCACGCTGGGCAAGTACTCGGTCAAGGAACTCCACGGCAAGTCCATCGCCGTCATTGACGACCGTACGGCTTACGGTCAGGGCGTTGCCGACGAGTTCGAAAAGGGTGTCAAGGGCGCGGGCGGCAAGGTTGTCGGCCGTGAGTTCACCAACGACAAGGCCACGGACTTCACCGCCATCCTGACCTCCCTGAAGAGCAAGAAGCCCGACGTGGTCTTCTTCGGCGGTATGGACGCCGTGGCCGGCCCGATGTTGCGCCAGATGAAGCAGCTCGGCATCGAAGCCAAGTTCATGGGCGGCGACGGCATCTGCACGGGCGAACTGCCCAAGCTGGCCGCTGGCACGATGGGTGACGGCCAGGTCGTCTGCGCCGAGGCCGGTGGCGTCGAAGGCGAAGCCAAGAAGTCGATGGACGACTTCAAGGCCAAGTTCAAATCCAAGTTCAATGTCGACGTGCAGATCTACGCTCCTTACGTGTACGACGCCGTCAACGTGATGGCGGCCGCCATGGTCAAGGCCGGCTCCGCCGAGCCCGCCAAGTACCTGCCCGTGCTGGCCAAGACGGCTGGCTACAAGGGCGTGACGGGCGTGATCTCCTTCGATGAGAAGGGCGACATCAAGAACGGCGCGCTGACGCTCTACACCTACAAGGGCGGTGCCCGCGAGCAACTCGCCGTCGTGCGCTGATCTGACAGCCTGACTGCAACGCCCGCCGCTCGGCGGGCGTTTTCCTTGAGACGAACCCGCCTTGGCGGGTTCGTTGCCTTTGTAGCCCCGATTTGGAAATGACAATTAACTAGACGACAAATGAATGCGGTTTGCGACAGTCGCGCGAAATTAATCGTGACTACTGCCGATCGTGATTTGGCCGTGCAATATTCACGAAGCTAATCGAGCGACCCTCATAAGGCGGGTTTCCCAAAATTTCAAAGGATTGGCCTGTGCGTTTCGCACGCTTTGCGAGCTGTGATGGGAGGGGCGTCACGCTGTTGTCGCCGGCTTTCGGTTCTACTGCCGCCGGTCGAGAAAAGGACCGGCCCGACAGCGTCAAGAGACGCTGCCGGACGAGACGGATTCAAGGGGCAGGCCCCCTCTAAACGGGGGGCTTTCAAGCCCTGGGGTGAGAGGCATGATGCCGGCGCGATCAAGACCGGGTCTCAGGTGTTCGTTGCGGCGTCAAGCCCGGAACATCCAGGGTCCGGTTCAGCGGTCTCCGTGGTGACCCGATGTGGCGGGGTCAGCGGAGGGCAGGTGATGCGACAGGCGGCCTCTGCGCCGGATAAATGGAATATCGATATTGATTCGAATTTCATTGATCGGATTGCAAATGCGGAAGACGCCAGGCAGAAGTGATCGGGGAAGCAAATGATTCGAATATTCAACCATTACCTGCACAAGCAGACCCTGCTTCAGGTCTTCTTTGACCTCGGCCTGATCGTGTTCGCCGTCATCGCCGTCGTGCTGAGTCAGGGCGAGTCGGCCCAGATGGTGCTGCCCTTCGCGGCATCGCACGGCCTGTCGCTGGCCGGTTGCATGTTCGTCATCAATTCGGCCACGGGCTTCTACCAGCACGTGCACAACCGATCGGTCACCGAGTCCTGCGCTCGCGCACTGTTCGGCCTGCTGTTCGGTCTGCCGCTGGCCTATGCCATCTTCAGCCTGCTGCCCTCCAATCCCAGCCATCGCGACCTGCTGACGCTGGTGGCCATGGCCGCGGTAGCGGCCGTCATGGTGCATCGCGTCTATGCCGCGCATTCCGGCACTCAGGCGCGCCTGCGCAGCCGCATCCTGATCTTCGGTACCGGCCCGGCCGCGCGCACCGTCGGCAACACGCTGCGGACTTCCGATCCCCATTCGCAGATCGTGGGCTACTACGCCGGTCCGAATGAAGAGCAGCACGAAGTGCCGAGCGCCGAGATCATCAACGACGGCGCCAACCTGACCGAGGCCGCACTCAGGCACAACGTCGACGAGATCGTCGTGGCGCTGAGCGAACGTCGCGGTGGCAGCATGCCGCTGCGCCAGTTGCTGGACTGCAAGCTGTCCGGCGTGCGTGTCGTCGACATTGCCACCCATTTCGAGAAGACGCTGGCCCAGATCAACATCAAGCACGTGAATGCGGGCTGGCTGGTGTTCGGCGACGGTTTCAGCCAGGGCATGGTGCGCGCGGCGATCAAGCGTGTCTGCGACATCATCTTCGCAATGCTGATCCTGGCCGTATCCTGGCCCGTCATGCTGGTGACGGCCGTGCTCATTCGCCTCGAATCGCGTGGTCCGGTGCTCTACCGGCAGGAGCGAGTCGGCCTGAATGGCGTGCCTTTCAAGGTCATCAAGTTCCGCAGCATGCGCACTGATGCGGAGAAAGATGGGAAGCCACGCTGGGCGACCAAGAACGACGACCGTGTGACGCGTGTGGGCCGCTTCATCCGCAAGGTCCGCATTGACGAGCTGCCGCAGCTTTTCAATGTGCTGTGGGGCGAGATGAGCATGGTCGGCCCGCGCCCCGAGCGCCAGTTCTTCGTCGATGAATTGATCAGCAAGATTCCCTATTACGCGGTGCGGCACAGCGTGAAGCCCGGCGTCACCGGCTGGGCGCAGGTGCGCTACGAATACGGTTCGACGATCGAGGACTCGGTCGAAAAGCTGCAGTACGACCTCTACTACGTCAAGAACCACTCGCTCTTCCTTGATCTGCTGATCATGCTGGAGACCGTGGCCGTCGTTCTGACGGGTAAGGGCGCGCGCTGAGCGTCGCCCCTCGGCGTAAGCGCCGATGCTCACGGCCCATGGGGCGTGCTTGAATCTCGCATGCCACTGGCCGATTTGGACCCCGCCCCCGGCGCCTTGATTGAGGCGCTTGCGCCCATGGCCTCGTTGAGCAGCCTGTGCGACCTGATCTGCTGCGCGGTCTATGGGCTGTTCACGCTCTATTTCGCGCGGCGGCTTTTGCGTGGCAGTCTGCCAATCACCCCGCTGGCCCTCATATTTCTTGCGGCCATCGCAACCAGTTCACTGTGGGCTGGCCTGTCCCTTGTCGACGGGCTCAGGCATTGGTCCGACCGTCTACCGACATGGATCGTGCCCAGTCTCGACCTGTTGCGTTTCGCTCTTTGGTTCGCCTTCATGTTGGTGCTGCTGCCGCCGCCGCGGCGAGGCGGCGGCCTGGGTTGGCTGCGGCCCATCGTGGTTTGTGCGGTACTGGTTCGGCTCGGGCTCATCGCGTTTGGCGAAAGCCTGCCGCCGCAGGCTCTGGCCCGTCCGCAGGCCTTTGCGGCGCTGGGTTTGGCCGTGCTGGGCTTGGTGCTCGTCGAGCAACTGTTGCGCAATGCGACGGCCGACGCGCGCTGGAATGCCAAGCCGGTCTGCCTGGGTCTGAGCGCCATTTTCGTTTTCGATCTCTTCATTGGCTCGCAGGCCGCGCTGTTCCAAACCTTCGACGGCGACGCGATCAGTGTGAGGTCGCTCGTGCACGCGGCGGCCGTCCCATTGCTCTATGTGGCGTCGCGGCGGCAAGCCGACTGGCTGGGAAAGCTGCACGTGTCGCGCGCCGCAGTCTTCCATTCGGCGGCGCTGCTGCTCGTTGGCACCTATCTGCTGATGGTGGCAGGCGTCGGCTACTACGTGCGCTACACGGGCGGGCAGTGGGGCCGGGCGCTATCGGTGGCCCTGGTATTCGTCGCACTCGTGGCGCTGGCGCTGCTGGTTGCGTCCGGATCGATGCGCTCCAGGCTGCGCGTCTACATCAGCAAGAATTTCTTCAGCTATCGCTACGACTACCGCGAGGAGTGGCTGCGTTTCACGGATCTGTTGTCCAGCAGCGCGGAGCCCCAGCACACCGCCGAGACGGTCGTGCGGGCGCTGGCCAACCTGGTCGAGAGCCCGAGCGGCATGCTCTGGCTGCAGCGTTCGGCGGGCTCGGATTTCGTGCAGGCGGCGCGCTGGAATCTCCCCGCCCAGCCTGGCAGCGAGACGCGCGATGGCCCGCTGGCGATGTTCTGGCGTGAACGTGCCTGGATCATCGACGTGAACGAGTGGCGCGGGCGGCGTGACGCCTATCCGGGTCTGGAGCTGCCCGCGTGGTTGGTGGATGAACCGCGCTGCTGGCTGATCGTGCCCTTGCTCGTGCGTGAGTCGTTGATCGGCTTCGCCGTGCTGGGCCGGCCGCGTGTCGTCGTCGAGCTGAACTGGGAGGTGCGCGACCTGCTGCGCACCGCGGCCAGCCAGGCTTCGGGCTATCTGGACCAGGCCCAGGCGACCGAGGCGCTGCTGGAGGCGCGCAAGTTTGACGCCTTCAACCGCATGTCGGCCTTTGTCGTGCACGACCTGAAGAACATCGTCACGCAGCTCTCGCTGATGATGAAGAACGCCAAGCGCCTGCGCGACAACCCCGAGTTCCAGCAGGACATGCTGGACACCGTCGAGAACTCGCTGGAGAAGATGCGCCAGCTGATGCTGCAGCTCCGCGAGGGCGACAAGCCCCATGGGCTGGCCAGCGGGGTCGACCTGGAGCAGATTGCCAAGCGTCTCGCGGCGGCGGCCGTCAGCAAGGGCCGGCAACTGGAACTCAAGCTGCAAGGGGGCGTCAGCACGCGCGGGCATGCCGAGCGCGTCGAGCGGGTGCTCGGCCATGTCGTGCAGAACGCCTTCGACGCGACGCCGCCCGGAGGACGCGTCAGCCTGACTCTGGACGCCCAAGGCAGCCAAGCCCGCGTTCGCGTGGAGGACAGCGGCTGCGGGATGAGCGAGGATTTCATACAGAATCGCCTCTTCAAGCCGTTCCAGACCACCAAGGCCAGCGGCATGGGCATTGGCGCTCACGAAAGCTATCAATACGTGCAGGAACTGGGAGGCAAGATCAGCGTGCAGAGTGAATTGAACCGAGGCACCACGGTGACCTTGCTGCTGCCTTTGTTCCATGCGCAGGCCGACGCGCCGCTGGCCGCGCTCGACGCCCGATGAACACACCCCGCCACGCCCCGTTGCTGATCGTCGAAGACGACCTCGCGCTGCAAAAGCAGCTCAAGTGGTCGCTGGACCGTTTTGAATCCGTGCTGGCGGACGATGTCGCCAGCGCCGTACTGCAATTCCGCCGACACAGCCCCGCCGTCGTCACGATGGACCTCGGCCTGCCGCCCGATCGCGACTCGGTTTCCGAAGGCTTCAAGTGCCTGGGGAAGTTGCTGGAACTCGACCCCGGCGTCAAGGTCATCGTGCTGACCGGCCAGAACGACCAGGACAACGCGCTGCGCGCCATTCGCACGGGCGCCTATGACTTCCTGGCCAAGCCCGTCGACCCCGACGTGCTCAGCCTGACCGTCGAGCGCGCCTACCGTCTCTATGAGCTGCAGCAGGAGAACCGCCGTCTGCAGATGCAGCAGAGCAGCGACGTGTTTTCTGGCCTCATCACGCGCGACCCGGGCATGCAGCGCGTCTGCCGCATGATTGAAAAGGTCGCGCCCAGCGACGCGACCGTGCTGCTGCTCGGCGAGAGCGGCACCGGCAAGGAAGTGCTGGCGCAAGGCCTGCACGACGCCTCCAAGCGCAAAGGCCGCTTCGTCGCCATCAACTGCGCCGCCATTCCCGAGACGCTGCTGGAGAGCGAACTCTTCGGCTATGAAAAAGGCGCCTTCACGGGCGCGACCAAGTCAACGCTGGGCAAGATCGAGACGGCCAACGGCGGCACGCTGATGCTCGACGAAATTGGCGACCTGCCGATGCCGTTGCAGGCCAAGCTGCTGCGCTTCCTGCAGGAGCGAGTCATCGAGCGCGTCGGCGGCCGACAGGAAATCCCGATCGACGTGCGCGTCGTCGGCGCCACCCACCAGGACCTGAAGCAGCGCATCGTCGACGGCCGCTTCCGCGAAGACCTCTACTACCGCCTCGCCGAGATCGTCGTCGAGATTCCGCCGTTGCGAGACCGCATGGGCGACCCGGTGCTGCTGGCCCACGCGTTTGCGCGCCGGTTTTCGACCGAGATGCGCCGTCCCGTGCCGACTCTGGCCGATGACGCCGTGCGGGCGCTGGAGGTGCATCGCTGGCCGGGCAATGTGCGCGAACTGCAGAACATCCTCAAGCGTGCGGTCATCATGGCCGAAGAGGACCGGATCACGGCTGGCGATCTCGGCTTGCGCGCCGCGCCCGAGATCTCTGGCAACGACAACCTGCTCGACCTGCGGGCGGTGCGCGAACAGGCCGAGCGCCAGGCCGTCATCACGGCGCTTGCGCGCACCGACGGCAACATCGTTCGCGCGGCCGAGCTGCTGGGCGTCAGTCGTCCAACGCTCTACGACCTGATGAGCCGGCTGCAGATCAAGTGATTGACGTTGGCAGGGCAGGGCAGGCGCACGATGCAGGGCATGGTGGCGTTCTTGAGTGTCACCATGCCGCGCTAAGCCCCGCTGCCGAATGCTGACGGCGAGGCGGTCCACGCATTGCAGTCGGCCGGCATTGCGGGCGAGCCAAGCGCTCTCGCTGCGGCTGCAAAAGGCCGGTGAGGCTGAACGCCCGGCCCTGTCGTAGGCGAGTGGGAAGAGACCGATGTCCCGCTGTCGTAACCACCCATTCATGCGATATCCCAGCCAGTCTTTGGGTGGCGTCGATGCATTAGGATGCCGCAATCCCGGCACGGCAGCAGGCGCTGACGCCGGCGCCCGAGATCAGCTGTGCTGCCCATGCTTTTGTGCCCGGATTGCCGGGTGAGGCCCGCTCGGATGTTCAGAAGTCCACCGAGGACAGCTCAATAGGGAACCCGCGATGAGCACGACTCGACGCTCGCCCGCGAAGCGATGGTTTCATCAAGCGATGCGGCATCTGCTGGCCAGCGTGCCCACGCGGGCACGCTTCGCGTTGTATCGGGCGATGGCCAACTGCGACCCCGATCCCGACGCTCGGCTTGAGCTCAAGGTGGCCGAGACCCGGCAGGAGCTGGAGGACTGCTTCAAGATCCTGCACGACGCTTATGTGGCCAATGGTTTCATGAAGCCCGACCCCTCCGGCATGCGGGTCACGATCTACCATGCCTTGCCCACCACAACGACGCTGTGCGCCAAATGGGAGGGCCGTGTCGTCGGTACGATTTCGATGATCCGCGAGGGTGTTTTCGGCTTCCCGCTGCAAAGCGTTTTCGACCTTGAGCAGCTGCGCAAGCAGCATGGCCAGATTGCCGAGATTTCCGCGCTCGCCGTGCATCCGGAGTTCCGCAAGACCGGCGGCATCGTGCTCTTTCCGCTGATGAAATTCATGCGGGAGTACTGCTCCAAGATGTTCGATACCCGCCACCTCGTCATCGCAGTCAATCCGGACCGCATCGACCTCTACGAAGCCTTGCTGTTCTTCGAGCGCCTGCGTGAGGCGCCGGTCGCCGAATACGATTTTGCGAACGGCGCGCCAGCGGTTGGCGCGACGCTGGATCTGCAATCGGCCAGCGCCGTGTTCAAGCGCGGCTACCGCGGTCGATCGCCGCGCAAGAATCTGCACGCCTATTTCTTCGAGCTGGACCTGCCCAACATCAAGATGCCGCAACGCCGCTATTTCACGACCAACGACCCGGTCATGACGCCGGAGCTGCTGGATTACTTCTTCAACCAGCGCACCCAGGTTTTCGACAAGCTGGACAACCGCCGCAAGGCCTTGCTCTGGTCGATCTATGACCTTCCCGAGTACCGGCGCGTACTGCCGCTCGTCGACGAAGGCGCGGCCATCGGCCATCCTTTGCGTCGCCACCAGCGCTACTCGTTGCGCGCGCCTGCCGAGCTCAAGCTCGAGATCGACGGCGCCGAGCGCATCTTCGTCTTCGATGTCGTCGAGATTTCCCTCTCGGGCTTCCAGGCCGAATCCCGGCTTGATCTGCCGCTCGATGTGTGCGGCGAGGTGCGGGTTCAGCTCGGCCGGCAGGACTGGTCCCACAACGAGGTTTGCGTCGTGCGCTGCAAACAGTCCGGTGGCCAACGCTTCTATGGCTTTCGCGTCGACGAACCCGATGAAGCCTGGTGCCGCTGCGTCGCGGCGCTCGAGGTCAGCTTTACCTCCCACGACCTCGTGCAATGAAGCGACGCGACCTGATCTGCCTGTTCGGGCTCGTCCCGCTTGGGGCGGGCGCGGCTGACCTGCCGGCGCTGATCGAACACAGCAAGCCCTCGGTCGTCCTCGTCGGAACCTATTCCCCGACGGACAGCCCCCGCTTCGGCTTTCGCGGCACCGGCTTCGCTGTCGCGGATGGCAGTCTCGTCCTCACGAACGCCCACGTGCTGCCCGCGCCGGACGTGACGGAGGCCGAACAGCGCATCAGCATCCAGGTGCGGACAAGCAGCGGCGAATGGGACCTGCGCATGGCCAGAATCGCGGCGCTCGATCGTGCCCACGATTTGGTGGCGTTGAGCTTCGAGGGAGCGCCGGTGCCGGCGCTTCGCATCGCTGCACCGACGTTGGCGCGCGAGGGACGGGGCGTGGTATTCATGGGTTTTCCGATCGGCGGAGCCCTTGGCTTCTCGACGGTCAGCCATCGCGGCATCATCTCGGCGATCACGCCGATCTCGCTGCCTGCAGCCAACGCCCGCAGTCTCGATCCGCGTGCCCTGCGGCAACTGCGCACGGGCAGCTTCGACATCCTGCAGCTCGACGCCACCGCCTACCCCGGCAACAGCGGCGGCCCGGTGCTCGATCAGGAGACTGGCGAGGTCGTTGGCATCATCAACATGGTGCTGACCAAGGCCGGCAAAGAGTCTGCACTGGCTCAGCCTTCCGGCATCAGCTACGCCATTCCGGCTGCGCTGATCGCGCCGTTGATCGAATCGGCTCGAGCGGGCAAGTGAAGCCCTTGCGTCGGCGGCAGCGCGCCGGACTCTGATCCTTCTCAAAACAGGCTATGAATCACCTGCAACCCCAGGGCGATCATGATTTTGGTTGCTACGATCGGTGCACTTTGGGGTAATTCGTGGATCCAGCGACTTCAAGCGGTGGCAGCAACCTTGGCAACAGGTTCGATGAACTGTTCGAGTTCACGCTCGCCCTCGACGCGGTCAGCGTCGAAACGGTGTATCGAATTCGGCATGACGTCTATTGCCGGGAGCTTGGCTGGGAGGCCGTCCGCGAGGACGGGCTCGAAAAGGATGCCTACGATTCGCACTCGGTCCATTGCCTGCTGCGCAGACGCGGGACTGGGGACTTGGTTGGCTGCTCGCGCCTTGTGCTGGCACGACCCGAAGAGCCTTCGTTCCCCTTGCCATTCGAGCTCAGTTGTCGGGACGTGATCCACCGCGATCAGTTCGATCCCGCGCAGCTGCGGCGCAGCGACGTGGGAGAAGTCTCCCGGCTGGCCGTGATGAGTGCATTCCGCCAACGCCAGGGTGAAGCTCGCGAGCCTGTCACGGTTGGCGAGCACGACTTCGAGTCCAGAGGCGGTCAGCCTCGGTTCCCGTTCATTCCCATGAGCCTTTATCTCGGCGCGGCGGCCGTTGCTCGGCGGCTCAGCGTCGAGAACGTCTTCG